>NZ_VNXM01000025.1:0-285200 GCF_009820205.1 Escherichia sp. HH26CH | reverse complement strand
GAAGGGATGAAAAAAACAGCGCCTGACGGCGCTGTGTCTGGCATGCCTGCAATCTGGGAAACCGGGGTAGAAAAAAACTTGCAGGCCATAACAGTATCTACGAAAGCTAATCATCACGCGCTGGTAATGTCGTAATCCATTTGGCGCAGCGCGTCTAATGTGGCTTTGGCTTCATCTTCGTCGATGATGCTCATGGCAAATCCGACGTGTACCAGTACCCACTGGCCCAGCAAATCGGCAGGGTTACCTTCACAAATCAGGGCGATATTCACGTCGCGCTTGATACCACATACTTCTACCTGCGCAAGCTGGTGAATATCTTCACCGACAGCCAGCACCTGGCCTGGAACGCCAATACACATTGTTAACTCCGGTTATTCAACTTCAATACTTTTGACGATCAGCGAATCGCCGGTATCGACACGCAACCGCTCGCCGTGACAGATCGGACACTGCGCATCGTGCTGATGAATCTCCACCACCTGGCTACAATCCCAGCACCAGGCCTGGGCGGGTTTATAGACGATATGTAAATCGCACCCTTGCGCCACCGTTCCGTGGCAGACAATTTCAAAACTAAAACGGACGGCGCTCTCCTCAACGCAGGATAGCGCGCCAATTTCCAGCCACACGGCGGTGACGCGCTTAACATCGTGCTGCTCCGCCTGCCGTTGGATAATTTCAACGGCGCTCTGGCAAAGCGACAACTCATGCATTTTCGCCACTCCTGCGGCCAAACAGCAGGGCGCGACGCCCTGCGTGTGGTACATCCGGATTGGTGACCGGCAGCGAAAGGATCATCCGCGCGCAGTCATCCGTCAGCCGTTGGCCCTCTTCAATCGACATGCTATGCGAAAGCGGCGACATCAGCGAGCAGGAGAGGTATTGCGAAACACCGTCCAGTTCACCAACAGTAAAGGTCATGGTGCCATACGGCAGTTGCAGACCAATTTTTTCACTGACTTTGCGCAGTGGCCAGAGTTGATCCGGGCCGGGGAAGATAACTGCACTCAGCATCCACGGGGTGATTACACACCCCGTCCACTGACCTTCGAACAGCGTAAAGTCAGAAACATACACTGGCATTGAAGGATGCAGAAAAGAGAGATCGTGCATCGAACGCCGGGCAATTTCTTCAAACGCTGCCTGTACTTGCGCCTTCGGGGAGGTCTGAAAACCTGCTATCTCTTCATTCATGAGTCGCCTCCCGTGGGATGGCTTCCACGCCTGATTCGCGCAGCGCAACCAGAACCTGCTCAAGCGCAGGTTCAATCATCGCTTCGACCGTCGGCGTCAAGCCGATGTGCGGCTCCAGCGATTCCGGGATCACGCCGACCAGGGTCAGCTTTTTCGGAAACTCACCGGTGAAGCGCAGGGCCGACAATACGTCGGCCAGGCCAAGCTGATGCGGAGAGATTTTGTTGGTAAACAACGCCGGAACTTCTTCATCCCGCAGGATCATCATCGTTCCCGGCGCGTTCTTTTTCGACACAATGGCATCGGCGATAATCAGATGATCGCGATTTGCCATGTCGCCAAGCAGCTCCATTCCCGCCGTGCCGCCATCGAGGATCTCAACATAATCCGGCAGAATGTATCGTTGCTCTAATGCTTCGACAATCCGCACACCGATGGCTTCATCGGTCAGCAAAATATTGCCAACCCCTAAGACTAAAATACGCATTACAGTACCTTCACTGAAACCACTTCGTTGCCGTCGGCATCCACTACGTGTACCGCACAGGCCATGCACGGGTCAAAGGAGTGAATGGTTCGCACGACTTCCAGCGGTTTATTCGGATCAGCAACCGGCGTGCCCACCAGCGACTGTTCGTAAGGACCAACGTCGTCATTGAAGTTACGCGGGCCAGAGTTCCAGGTTGATGGAACAACTGCCTGGTAGTTACTGATAATACCGTCTTTGATCACCATCCAGTGAGAGAGCATACCGCGCGGTGCTTCAAGGAAGCCAACGCCTTTGAACTCACCTGTAGCCGGAATGTTCGGCTTCACAAAGGTGGTGTGATCGCCTTTGCCGATATTGGTAATCAGTGCACTGTATTGATTTTGCAGGATATCCTGCAATTCGCAGCAGTGAACGGTACGACCAATAATACGGCCCAGCGTGGAGTGCAGCTGCGCCACTTCCAGCGTGTTGCCTGTCAGTTTCTGATAAATCGCAACGATTTCATTCAGTTTGTTTTGGGTAGATTCGCGACCTGCCGCCAGTTTCACCAGCATGTTAGCCAGCGGACCCACTTCTACCGTTTTGCCGTAGAAAGTCGGTGATTTCACCCAGGAATATTTACCGTCGTCAGACCAACCGTCGTAAGCCGGAATGGTGGTACCTTCCCACGGTGCCTGCGGCGCTTCGTCTTTATACCAGGAGTGCTTCGCACTTTCCTGAATCCCTTTGATCAGATATTCATCGGAATGAGAAGTGATCGGACGATACGAGGACAGATCCGCATTCTCAATGTAGCCGCCCGGGAACAGGAAGCTACCATTTTTGCTGTCGGTCGGAAATTCCGGCACGCTCAGGTAGTTCACCGCACCTTTGCCGCGCGTCAGCCATTCCGGGTAGAACGCGGCGATAACCGCGGTATCAACCTTGTAAACCTGCTCAACAAAGTCGCTCAGTTTGTCGATGAAAGACTTGATGTACATCAGGCGCTCAAGGTTCAGCACACCCAGACCGTCGAGGTTGATCGGGTTCGCGACACCACCTACCGCCAGGTTCTGAATGTGCGGCGTTTTACCGCCCAGCAGCGCCACGACGCGGTTAGCGTCACGCTGGCACTCCAGCGCTTGCAGGTAGTGCGCTACCGCAATCAGGTTAACTTCTGGCGGCAGTTTCATTGCCGGGTGACCCCAGTAGCCATTGGCGAAAATACCCAACTGACCGCTGGCAACCAGATCTTTGATCTTGTTCTGAACTTTGGTGAACTCTTCCGGGCTGTTCAGATGCCAGGTCGAAACGCCTTTCAGCATTTCGGAGGCTTTGGTTGGATCAGCTTGCAGTGCCGAAGTGATGTCCACCCAGTCCAGCGCCGAAAGCTGATAGAAATGAACGATATGGTCATGCGTGGTGTGCGCAGCCAGAATGATGTTACGGATGTATTGCGCGTTAACCGGAACGTCGATATTCAGCGCACTCTCTGCCGCACGGACAGAAGACAGCGCGTGAGTGGTAGTACATACGCCACAGATACGTTGCACAATCATCCATGCATCGCGCGGATCGCGGTTTTTCACGATCTCTTCCATGCCGCGCCACATGGTACCGGAAGCCCATGCTTTCGAAACGACGCCATTTTCGATTTCGCAATCTATGCGTAAATGCCCTTCAATACGGGTTACCGGATCAATAGTAATTCTCTGGCTCATGCTTTGCTCGCCTCATGACGATTATGATCGTTTTGTTTTAAAGGAGGAAGTATCGGCAGTAGACGAATGAGTACGATGTAAGCGCAAATCTCAATAGCCACAAAACCAATAGAAATCAACAGTTCTTCCCAGGTCGGGAAGTAGGCGTAACCGCCGCCCGGGTTGAATGCCACCAGCGAATAGGTCAGACGCCAGGTTGCACAACCTAACAGTGCGCTCAGTGCTGACAGGAACAGCATGCGGGAATCATTACGCAGCTTCGCCACACGCAGAACAACCAGCGGGAAGAGCATCAGCAGGACTTCAATCCAGAACATCACGGAGTAGAAGTCACCGGCAAACGCTAACGACAGCTTGTCGCGATAGATCAGCTCGCCAAAGCGCAACACGATGAAAATCGCCAGCAACACACTGATGGTGTTGGTCAGTTTGACGAACAGGCTCTTTTCATCCGGACCGTTGCCACGCAGACCCGCCTGCACCAGCGAACCTTCAAAGATGACAATCGAGAAGCCCATGATGAACGCCGTCAACAGCGAGAACAGCGGCAACATTTCATAGCTTTGCCACAGCGGATGCACCTTGTAGCCCGCCGAGATCATCAGCGACCCCATTGAAGACTGGTGCATAGTTGGCAGCAGCGCGCCGAGCGCGATGATGAAGAACATCACCTTGTTCAGACGCTGTAGCGATACTTTCCAGCCCAGACGTTCAAACAGTGCCGGAGCAAACTCGAGTGCCATCACGCCGATGTAGATAGTCATACAGACCGCCGTCTCGAACAGTACCGAGTTCACGTTGAAGTGACCCGGAATGTAGAAGTACGGCAGGTTCCAGTAGCGCCCCACGTCGATAGTGATCGACAAGCCACCCAGTGAGTAACCAAACAGACTTGCCAACAGTGCCGGACGCACCAGCGGATGGTATTGCCCACGATTAAAGACGTATACCGCCCACGCCAGCGCCCAGCCGCCACAGGCAAAGCCGGTGCCGATCAGCAGGTCAAACGCGATCCACACGCCCCACGGGAAGCCGCCGTTCAGGTCAGAGACAGAGCCCAGACCGAACACCAGACGCTTCACAATCAGGAGCATACAGATGACGATTAACGGTCCAAAAATCATGACCGGTTTACTGATGATTTTGCCGCCCAGCGGTTGTGGATCATGACTCATGATCGTCTCCTCCGTCGTGATGGTCGTTTTTGGTGTTGCGACGAACCAGCACGGTTAAGCCCGCCAGCACAGCCAGTGGTAGCATCATGCCTTTATACAGGGTGTGTTGAACATGTTCGGAACGCGCACCAGTAGAAAGATCGTCCAGTTTCGGCAGGTCGAGATTTTCATAAGGCACACCCGTCAGTACCAGAACCTGAGTACCGCCGCCCTCTTTCTCGCCGTACAGATGCGGATAATATTTCGGCACTGTGTGCAGGTAAGTGTCGCCAGATTTCAGCGTCTGACGTGGATAGTGGTATTCGCTGCCAGGCTTCAGCGCCAGACGTTTTTTCGCCTCCGCCATCAGCTCTTCACGCGTACCAAAAATCACCGCGCCCGCCGGGCACACTTCTACGCAGCCAGGCAGACCGCCTTTATCAAGACGTTCCACACCTTTCTGGTTGCAAAGCTCACACTTATGCAGCGCACCAAACGGGTTGTTGTAGTCGTACTTCGGCACGTTGTACGGACAGGCAACCATGCAGTAACGGCAGCCGGTGCACACATCTTTGTCGTAATGGACAATGCCGGTTTTCGGATCTTTTTTCAGCGCAGAAACCGGGCACACTGAGACACAGTTCGGATCGACGCAGTGCATACACTGTTTCTTAATGTACGCATAGCCGTTCTCTTCCTGGTCTTTGTTGACTCCCGTGCCGCTGGTCCACACCTGGATAATGTTATTGGTGTACGGCGACAGTTTGTCGTTATTCGACCAGGTCTGTTCCCCTTGTGGGTTACGTTCAGGGAAGTTGATATCCTGACACTTAGTGACGCAAGCCTGGCAGCCTACGCACAGCGTCGAGTCGTACAACATCCCCAGCGATCCCGGAATTGGCGGGCGGTTTTCAGCAGCCGCATGACTGACAGACGGCAACGCGCCCGTCAGCAATGCCCCGCAGGAGGCTGCTTTAATAAAATTACGTCTGTTCACGGTTATTCTCCCCGTGAGTCAGCGTTATCTTTCTTTTGCTGACGACCCAGTTCACGCACCGCCATCACGCTGACACCGGCAACCAGCCCAACCACACCGCCGAGCAAACCAATAGCGCCTGCCGAGACGTTGCCGCCTTCTTTAGCGTTAACGTCCGGTTTCTGTGAACGTGGAGTCTGGTTTTCGACGTTGGCAAGCTGATGGATGCCTTTATGGAAGCCGATACCTTCTTCGTTACAGCCATAGCACGGGTGACCAATCGCTACCGGCCACACACCGCCAACATCGCAGAATTGCAGCGTTGAGCAGTTGCCGTAAGTTTCTGGCCCTTTACAGCCGAGGTGGTACAGGCACCAGCCTTCGCGGTGGCCTTCATCACCGAACTCTTTGGCAAAACGACCAGCATCGAAGTGCGGGCGGCGTTCGCAGTGTTCGTGAATCAGACGGCCATAGGCGAAAGTCGGACGGTTTTTGTCATCCAGTTTCGGCGGTTTGCCGTAAGTGATGATGTGCGCAACGGTCGCGAGGAAGTTGTGCGGGTTCGGTGGGCAGCCCGGAATATTGATAACGGTTTTGCCCGGTAGAACTTCTTGCAGGCTGACTGCGCCAGTTGGGTTAACTCCAGCTGCGGCAACACCGCCCCACGCAGAGCAGGAACCGATAGCGATAATGGCTGCTGCGCCTTCCGCCGCTTTGCGGATGTGATCCACAATCGGCTCACCGGCAACCATGCAATAAATACCATTATCTTTTAATGGGATGGAACCATCCACCACTAACACATACTGCCCTTTGTACTTCTCGAGAGCGTTATGTTTGTTCTCTTCGACCTGATGACCGAAGGCGGCGGAAAGCACTTCGTGATACTCGAGAGAGATAGTCTCCAGCACGAGGTTTTCTACCGTTGGATGCGTTGCACGAAGCAGAGATTCCGTACAACCGGTGCACTCCTGCGCGCCAATCCAGATAACTGGCGGACGCTGCGGGTTAGTAACCGATTCGGCCATTTCTGCAGCGGCTTTGCTACTTAACCCCATGGTGGCGGCTAATGCTGCACAAAGCTTCATGAAATCACGACGGTTAATGCCGTGAGAATGGATGAGGGTGTTATCTCCAGTCATTTATAGTTATTCCGTTGCGAAGACCTGGCATATATTTTGCCTCAATCGCAAAATCAATAATGCGATCGATGCGCCATTTACCACACATTTATTATGGTTATCGATATCATGATACTGCGGCGGGGCACTAAAACGAAGGGAATAAGCATTAGTGTAATTAATTAAAGCAAGATAATACGTATGTTTGATCAATTTTCGAGGCGATAACCGGCCATAAAAAAGCGCAACGTAGAACAGGAATTATTCTCACGAAAGAAATCCATTACCATCTCTTTATCCAGTCCATAGCGGCGCGTCAGAATCCCCGCTTCCCAGGCGCTAAGCTGGCGATCTCCGGTCTTTTCGTACATCCGGTGTGAGTAGCCTAATACAAAACCGCGTTTATAATCGGCACAGTATTTTGTCACATTAACCGCACTGTCGGCATGCGTTGCTTTTAATCCCGCCATTAAGCCTTTACCAAAATGGTTATTCATCGTTCACCTCATTCGCTATATATTGTCATATATAGCGATATTTTAGGCAAAGAACGACTTTTGCGCACGCTATTTTTTCATGCTTGTTTAAGACGTAATCCCGTAAGAGATAAACCTATCAGGAGAGATATTTATCGAACCATTTCAGCGTCCTTTGCCAGGCAAGATCGGCGGCAGATTTGTCATAACGGGGCGTGGAATCATTATGGAATCCGTGATTAACCCCCGGATAGATATACGCCTCATAGACCTTATTATTGGCTTTCAACGCCGCCTCGTAAGCGGGCCAGCCCTCGTTGATTCGGGTATCCAGTTCCGCGTAGTGGAGCAGTAAAGGCGCTTCAATCTTCGCCACATCGGCAGTGGGTGCCTGACGACCATAAAACGGCACCGCGCAGGCCAGTTCCGGATACGCGACAGCCGCCGCGTTCGATACACCACCGCCATAGCAAAATCCGGTAATACCCACTTTGCCTGTCGCTTGCGGATAGCGTTGCATAAACTCAATTGCGGCAAAGAAATCATTCATCAGTTTGGTTGGATCAACCTGCTGTTGCAGCTCACGACCTTTATCATCATTACCCGGATAACCTCCAACGGAACTTAAGCCGTCAGGTGCCAGGGCGATATACCCCGCCTTCGCTACTCGCCGTGCCACATCTTCGATATACGGATTCAGTCCACGATTCTCATGCACCACCACCACGGCTGGCGTTTTGCCGCTCATCTTTGCGGGCTTCACCAGATAACCCCGTACCTCGCCGTGACCATTTGGCGAAGAATACGTGATGTACTCAGCAACAATTTCCGGGTCGGTAAACTCTACCTGAGTCGCCAGCGCATAATTTGGCTTGAGCAAATCAAACAACGCTAATGCCGTCATCCCGCCCACCGCATACTTCGCCGCAAGGTTGAGGAACTCACGTTTCGAAATTTTCCCGTGAGCGTAATAGTCGTAGTAATCCAGCAACTCTTGTGGGAAATCTTTAGCGGTCAGACGCGGCATCATTGCACTCCTCAATTGGTGTTTTTTTAAGCAAAGCATAAGCACGTGTTTTTGCCCAATTTTTCGTCACACTGTGAGCGATGCTACGGGATCCCCCCTGGTAAATCGCTAAACTGGAAACATTGTTTCGAAATTGAATGGTGGAAAGGAGAGGTCATGGTCTGGTTAGCGAATCCCGAACGTTACGGGCAGATGCAATACCGCTATTGCGGAAAAAGCGGTTTACGCCTGCCCGCGTTATCGCTCGGTTTATGGCACAATTTCGGTCACGTTAACGCACTGGAATCACAGCGTGCGATCCTGCGCAAAGCGTTTGATTTGGGCATTACGCACTTTGATTTAGCCAACAATTACGGGCCGCCTCCCGGAAGCGCAGAAGAGAACTTTGGTCGCCTGCTGCGGGAGGATTTTGCCGCTTATCGCGATGAACTGATTATCTCTACCAAAGCCGGATACGATATGTGGCCCGGCCCGTACGGCTCTGGCGGCTCACGTAAATACCTGCTCGCCAGCCTCGACCAAAGCCTGAAGCGGATGGGGCTGGAGTATGTCGATATCTTTTACTCTCATCGCGTCGATGAAAATACGCCGATGGAAGAAACCGCCTCTGCGCTGGCTCATGCGGTACAAAGCGGTAAAGCGCTTTATGTCGGGATCTCCTCTTACTCGCCAGAGCGGACGCAAAAAATGGTCGAATTACTGCGTGAGTGGAAAATTCCGCTGTTAATTCATCAACCTTCATACAATTTACTTAACCGCTGGGTAGATAAAAGTGGCCTGCTGGATACCCTGGAAAATAACGGCGTGGGCTGCATTGCCTTTACTCCTCTGGCTCAGGGATTGCTGACCGGCAAATATCTCAACGGTATTCCTGAAAATTCACGTATGCATCGTGAAGGGAATAAAGTTCGTGGCCTGACGCCGAAAATGCTCACCGAAGCCAACCTCAACAGCCTGCGGTTATTGAATGAAATGGCACAGCAGCGTGGACAATCAATGGCGCAAATGGCGTTAAGCTGGTTGCTGAAAGATGAGCGAGTGACGTCGGTATTGATTGGTGCCAGCCGCGCGGAGCAACTTGAGGAGAACGTGCAGGCGCTGAATAATCTGACATTTAGCACCGAGGAGCTGGCGCAGATTGATCAGCATATCGCCGATGGCGAGCTGAATCTGTGGCAGGCGTCTTCCGATAAATGACCTGTTAATAACGGGCGCGAGAACCGCGCCCGAATCAGATCAGTGATTATGACGAGTCAGTCGGTCAAGATAGCCCATCACAAATGCAGAGAGCACAAACGTCAGATGGATAATGACGTACCACATCAGTTTGTTATCAGGGACATTTTTCGCATCCATAAAGACGCGCAGTAAGTGAATGGAAGAAATTGCCACAATCGACGCTGCTACTTTGTTTTTCAGCGACGTTGCGTCCATTTTCCCCAGCCAGTTCAGCTTCTCTTTGTTCTCGGAGATATCCAGCTGCGAGACGAAATTCTCATAACCGGAAAACATCACCATCACCAGCAAACCGCCAACCAGCGTCATATCCACCAGCGACAGCAACACGAGGATCAAATCTGATTCCGCCATCGAGAAGATATTCGGCAGTACGTGAATAATCTCCTGGAAGAACTTCAGCGCCAGAGCAACTAACGCCAGCGAAAGGCCAAAGTACACGGGGGCAAGCAGCCAGCGAGAAGCATACATTGCATTTTCAAGAAAACGTTCCATACATTCCTGTCGTGTAGTTAAAACGGGCAACAGTATATCGCAATTGAGTAAACAGCGCGCAACAGCAAATCAACATATCCGTTAAACCTTTGTCGCATAAATCCGAGGTTTAGGGATCTTCCTGGTTCCCTTATCAACGCATCGAGAGCGTCTACCCTTAAAGGACGTTGAACCTGAAGGGAGAAAAACAATGTCTCATTTAAAAGACCCGACCACGCAGTATTACACTGGTGAATATCCCAAACAGAAACAACCGACGCCAGGCATCCAGGCGAAAATGACACCGGTGCCGGATTGCGGCGAGAAAACCTATGTTGGTAGCGGTCGCCTGAAAGATCGTAAAGCACTGGTGACAGGGGGCGATTCCGGAATCGGTCGTGCTGCCGCCATCGCTTACGCGCGTGAAGGCGCTGACGTAGCGATCAGTTATCTTCCGGTGGAAGAAGAAGACGCTCAGGATGTGAAAAAGATCATTGAAGAATGCGGACGCAAAGCCGTCCTGCTGCCTGGCGATTTAAGCGATGAGAAATTCGCCCGTTCGCTGGTTCACGAAGCGCACAAGGCGTTAGGCGGGCTGGATATTATGGCGCTGGTCGCCGGGAAACAGGTTGCCATTCCTGATATTGCAGACCTCACCAGCGAACAGTTTCAAAAGACCTTTGCCATTAACGTTTTCGCACTGTTCTGGCTAACCCAGGAAGCGATCCCCCTGCTACCGAAAGGTGCCAGTATCATCTCCACTTCGTCAATCCAGGCGTACCAGCCAAGCCCACATTTGCTGGACTATGCGGCTACGAAGGCGGCGATTCTGAACTACAGCCGTGGCCTGGCAAAACAGGTCGCAGAAAAAGGCATTCGAGTGAACATTGTCGCACCAGGCCCTATCTGGACAGCACTGCAAATTTCCGGCGGACAAACGCAGGATAAGATCCCGCAGTTTGGTCAGCAAACACCAATGAAACGTGCAGGGCAACCGGCGGAGCTGGCCCCAGTGTATGTTTATCTGGCGAGTCAGGAGTCGAGCTATGTCACCGCAGAAGTACACGGCGTGTGCGGCGGCGAACATTTAGGCTAAAAAAATGCCCGGTTGCGAAAAGCAACCGGGCATCATTATGCATTTAACTCTTGCCGGATGCGGTCTAAACGCCTTATCCGGCCTACATGTCATGCAAATTCAATATGTTGCAATATATTTTGTAGGCCTGATAAGCGTAGCGCATCAGGCAATTGTCTTTATTTCGCTTTGGCAGTTTCTTCGCCAACCAGACCTATCTTCAGGTAACCCGCCTGATGCAGCGTGTCCATTACCTTCATCAACGTCTCGTAATCGACAGTTTTATCCGCACGGAAGAAGATAGTGGTATCTTTCTTACCTTCGGTTAACGCATTCAGCGCTGTAACCATTGTTTCATCGGTGACCGGATCGTTACCGATAAACATCGAGTTGTCCGCCTTCACCGACAGATAAACCGGTTTTTCCGGACGAGGCTGCGGCGTGCTGGTAGAAGCAGGCAAGTTCACCTTCACATCTACCGTCGCTAACGGCGCTGCCACCATAAAGATAATCAGCAGAACCAACATCACGTCGATAAACGGCGTCACGTTGATATCATGCATTTCGCCGTTATCGTCGAGGTTTTCGTTAAGATGCATTGCCATCGGACATTATCCTGCGCGTAATTTTTGGGCGACACGAACCGGATGCGCAGCGGCGCTGGCTTCCAGATCCAGGTCACGACTTTGCAGCAATAATACCTGCGCTGCGACATCACCCAGCATCGCTTTAAAGCCGCCAATCTGACGTGCAAATACGTTATAGATAACGACCGCCGGAATCGCTGCCACGAGGCCGATTGCCGTTGCTAACAGAGCTTCTGCGATACCCGGCGCAACGACAGCCAGATTAGTGGTCTGCGTTTGCGCAATACCGATAAAGCTGTTCATGATGCCCCAGACCGTACCAAAGAGGCCCACAAACGGCGAAATCGCGCCGATGGTTGCAAGGTAGCCGTTACCGCGGCCCATTTGACGCCCCACGGCGGCGACCCGACGCTCCAGACGGAAGCTGGTACGTTCTTTAATACCTTCGTTATCGTCGCTGCCTTCTGACAGTTCCAGCTCATCCTGCGCTTCATTGAGCAAATGCAGGCTTAAGCTTTTGCTACCAAAATCAGCGGCGATATCGTTGGCCTGGTTCAAGGAACGCGCTTGGGCCAGCAGTTGCTGTTCGCGTTTCAGGCGACGCTTCTGATTGAAGAACTCAACGCTCTTACTGAAGAAGATTGCCCAGGTGACTACGGACGCCAAAATAAGCCCAATCATCACGCACTTAACGACAATATCGGCGTGCTGATACATACCCCAGACGGAAAGGTCCGTCTGCATTAAATTATTACCCACTGTGTATCTCCAGGACGCAAATCACAAAATCTGCGCATAATAATATCAAAACGACGTCGAATTGATAGTCGTTCTCATTACTATTTGCATACTGCCGTACCTTTGTTTTCTTTTCCTTGCGTTTACGCAGTAAAAAAGTCACCAGCACGCCATTTGCGAAAATTTTCTGCTTTATGCCAATTCTTCAGGATGCGCGCGGCAACATTCATGCTAGTTTAGACATCCAGACGTATAAAAACAGGAATCCCGACATGGCGGACAAAAAGCTTGATACTCAACTGGTGAATGTAGGACGCAACAAAAAATATACCCTCGGCGCAGTAAATAGCGTGATTCAGCGCGCGTCTTCGCTGGTCTTTGACAGTGTAGAAGCCAAAAAACACGCGACGCGCAATCGTGCCAATGGCGAGTTGTTTTATGGACGGCGTGGAACGTTAACCCATTTCTCCTTACAAGAAGCGATGTGCGAACTGGAAGGTGGCGCAGGCTGCGTGCTGTTCCCCTGCGGAGCAGCAGCGGTTGCTAATTCCATTCTTGCTTTTGTCGAACAGGGCGATCATGTGTTGATGACCAACACCGCCTATGAACCGAGTCAGGATTTCTGTAGCAAAATCCTCAGCAAACTGGGCGTAACGACATCGTGGTTTGATCCGCTGATTGGCGCGAATATTGTTAAACATGTGCAGCCAAACACTAAAATTGTATTTCTGGAATCGCCGGGCTCCATCACCATGGAAGTCCACGACGTTCCGGCGATTGTTGCCGCCGTGCGCAGTGTAGTGCCAGATGCCATCATTATGATCGATAACACCTGGGCGGCCGGCGTGCTGTTTAAGGCGCTGGATTTTGGCATTGATGTTTCCATTCAGGCCGCTACCAAATATCTGGTTGGGCATTCAGATGCGATGATTGGTACTGCCGTATGCAATGCCCGTTGCTGGGAGCAGCTACGGGAGAATGCCTATCTGATGGGGCAGATGGTCGATGCCGATACCGCCTATATAACCAGTCGTGGCCTGCGCACTTTGGGTGTTCGCCTGCGTCAACATCACGAAAGTAGCCTGAAAGTAGCTGAATGGCTGGCGGAACATCCGCAAGTAGCGCGAGTTAACCACCCTGCTCTGCCTGGCAGTAAAGGTCACGAATTCTGGCAACGAGACTTTACAGGTAGCAGCGGGCTATTTTCCTTTGTGCTTAAGAAAAAACTCAATGATGAAGAGCTGGCGAACTATCTGGATAACTTCAGTTTATTCAGCATGGCCTACTCGTGGGGCGGGTATGAATCGTTGATCCTGGCAAATCAACCAGAACATATCGCCGCCATTCGCCCGCAAGGCGAGATCGATTTTAGCGGGACCTTGATTCGCCTGCATATTGGTCTGGAGGATGTCGATGATTTGATTGCCGATCTGGACGCCGGTTTTGCGCGAATTGTGTAATGTTGCCAGTTTGGACAAATTTGCAGACATTTAATTGTGAAAAGTCTTAAATTGTTGCGTCCGGGATCAAGGCGTCCCGGGTGATTCAGGAGTACAATAGGCAGATAAAGGCTTAAACGCTGTTCCACAGGAAAGTCCATGGCTGTTATTCAAGATATCATCGCTGCGCTCTGGCAACACGACTTTGCCGCGCTGGCGGATCCTCATATTGTTAGCGTTGTTTACTTTGTCATGTTTGCCACGCTGTTTTTAGAAAACGGCCTGCTGCCCGCCTCATTTTTGCCAGGCGACAGCTTGTTGATATTGGCTGGCGCATTGATTGCCCAGGGGGTTATGGATTTTCTGCCTACGATTGCGATTCTGACCGCCGCAGCAAGTCTGGGCTGCTGGTTAAGTTATATTCAGGGGCGCTGGTTAGGGAATACCAAAACGGTGAAAGGCTGGCTGGCACAGCTTCCCGCTAAATATCACCAGCGCGCCACCTGCATGTTTGACCGCCACGGTCTGCTGGCGCTGCTGGCTGGACGTTTTCTTGCATTTGTCCGTACGTTGCTGCCAACCATGGCGGGAATTTCCGGTCTGCCAAACCGCCGCTTCCAGTTTTTCAACTGGTTAAGCGGATTGCTGTGGGTCAGCGTGGTAACCAGTTTCGGCTATGCCTTAAGCATGATTCCGTTCGTTAAACGGCATGAAGATCAGGTAATGACATTCCTGATGATCCTGCCGATTGCCTTGTTAACTGCAGGCTTGTTAGGCACGCTGTTTGTGGTGATTAAAAAGAAATACTGTAACGCCTGACAATTTCCCCCGTTCCCGGTTGCGGTACCGGGAACGCATTTAACTCCCCTGCATCGCCCGCATTCTTGCCGCATCCTCCCCCGGTGTCACACCAAAGTAACGTTTAAACTCACGGCTAAATTGCGACGCGCTTTCGTAGCCGACGCGCATCGCTGCTGCACTGGCCTTCATGCCGTCGTGGATAATCATCATCCGCGCCTTATGCAGACGGTAATTCTTCAAATACTGCAACGGCGAGGTGCTGGTGACAGACTTAAAATTATGGTGGAACGCCGATACGCTCATGTTGGCTTCTGCCGCCAGTTGCTCGACGCTCAGGTTTTCGGTGTATTTATTCTCAATTCGTTTCAGCACACGACTAATCAGGCTGAAGTGGGTCTGACGGCTGACCAGCGCCAGTAACGCGCCACCGCAAGGTCCGGTCAGCACGTAGTACAGAATTTCGCGGATAATCTGTTTGCCGAGAATACGCGCATCCAGCGGTCGCTCCATCACGTCGAGTAACCGCTCCGCCGCACATAAAATCTCTTCTGATAACGTGGCAGAGTTAATCCCGCTAGCTGCCATCGACGGCCGAAAATGCTCATCTTCGCCAATGTCCATCAACAGCTCTTGTAACTGCAAAACATCGACATTGAGACGCAACCCTGCCAGCGGTACCTCTGACGTGGCATAAGTTTCGCACTCAAACGGCAATGGCACCGTCAGCAGCAGATATTCATTGGCATCATAACGAAACACGCGTTCATTGATATAACCGATTTTATGCCCAGAAAAGAGAATTATGATGCCGGGCTCGTACATCACCGGCGTACGTGCGAAAGGCGTCTCGCCATACAACAAACGCACATCGGGCAATAGCTCTGACAAACTATTTTCTTTATTTTTCAGTTTATTAACTTTACCCGCCAGCAAGCGGCAAATCTCTTCACGTTTCATATCGCGTAATTTCTTAGGAATAATGCGGCAATTTGATTGTGCGCAATTTTGTAGCATTTCTCCAGAACTCTGGAGAAATAGGCAAGACATTGGCAGAAATGAGCATTGAGAGGTACGGCGCTGGCGACCACAATGAAAAACATCAGGCAGACCGATCTCTGCCCTCATATTGACCCAGCAAAGGGAGCAAGTAATGAACAACTTTAATCTGCACACCCCAACCCGCATTCTTTTTGGTAAAGGCGCAATCGCTGGTTTACGCGAACAAATTCCTCACGATGCTCGCGTATTGATTACCTACGGCGGCGGCAGCGTGAAAAAAACCGGCGTTCTCGATCAAGTTCTGGATGCCCTGAAAGGCATGGACGTGCTGGAATTTGGCGGTATTGAGCCAAACCCGGCTTATGAAACGCTGATGAACGCCGTGAAACTGGTTCGCGAACAGAAAGTAACCTTCCTGCTGGCGGTTGGCGGCGGTTCTGTACTGGACGGCACCAAATTTATCGCTGCGGCGGCTAACTATCCAGAAAATATCGATCCGTGGCACATTCTGCAAACGGGCGGTAAAGAGATTAAAAGCGCTATCCCGATGGGCTGTGTGCTGACGCTGCCAGCGACCGGTTCAGAATCCAACGCAGGTGCGGTCATCTCCCGTAAAACTACAGGCGACAAGCAGGCGTTCCATTCTGCCCATGTTCAGCCGGTATTTGCCGTGCTCGATCCGGTTTATACCTACACTCTGCCGCCGCGTCAGGTGGCTAACGGTGTAGTGGATGCCTTTGTGCACACCGTGGAACAGTATGTTACCAAACCAGTTGATGCCAAAATTCAGGACCGTTTCGCAGAAGGCATTTTGCTGACGCTGATCGAAGATGGTCCGAAAGCCCTGAAAGAGCCAGAAAACTACGATGTACGCGCCAACGTTATGTGGGCGGCGACTCAGGCGCTGAACGGTTTAATTGGCGCAGGTGTACCCCAGGATTGGGCAACGCATATGCTGGGCCACGAACTGACTGCGATGCACGGTCTGGATCACGCGCAAACGCTGGCTATCGTCCTGCCTGCACTGTGGAATGAGAAACGCGACACTAAACGCACTAAACTGCTGCAATATGCTGAACGCGTCTGGAACATCACAGAAGGTTCTGACGATGAGCGTATTGACGCCGCGATTGCCGCAACCCGCAATTTCTTTGAGCAATTAGGCGTGCCGACCCACCTCTCCGACTACGGTCTGGACGGCAGCTCCATCCCGGCTTTGTTGAAAAAACTGGAAGAGCACGGTATGACCCAACTGGGCGAAAATCATGACATTACGCTGGATGTCAGCCGCCGCATATACGAAGCCGCCCGCTAAGCTTTTTACGCCTCAAACTTTCGTTTTCGGGCATTTCGTCCAGACTTAAGTTCACAACACCTCACCGGAGCCTGCTCCGGTGAGTTCATATAAAGGAGGAACGTATGGCTAATCCAACCGTTATTAAGCTACAGGATGGCAATGTCATGCCCCAGTTGGGACTGGGCGTCTGGCAAGCAAGTAATGAGGAAGTAATCACTGCCATTCAAAAAGCGTTAGACGTGGGTTATCGCTCGATTGATACCGCCGCGGCCTATAAGAACGAAGAAGGTGTCGGCAAAGCCCTGAAAAATGCCTCAGTTAACAGAGAAGAACTGTTCATCACCACTAAACTTTGGAACGACGACCACAAGCGCCCCCGCGAAGCCCTGCTCGACAGCCTGAAAAAACTCCAGCTTGATTATGTCGACCTTTACTTAATGCACTGGCCCGTTCCTGCTATCGACCATTATGTCGAAGCATGGAAGGGCATGATCGAATTGCAAAAAGAGGGCTTAATCAAAAGCATCGGCGTGTGCGACTTCCAGATCCACCACCTGCAACGCCTGATTGATGAAACTGGCGTGACGCCGGTGATAAACCAGATTGAACTCCACCCGCTGATGCAGCAACGCCAGCTTCACGCCTGGAACGCGACACACAAAATCCAGACCGAATCCTGGAGCCCATTAGCGCAAGGTGGGAAAGGCGTTTTCGATCAGAAAGTCATTCGCGATCTGGCAGATAAATACGGCAAAACCCCGGCGCAGATTGTTATCCGCTGGCATCTGGATAACGGCCTGGTGGTGATCCCGAAATCGGTCACACCTTCACGTATTGCCGAAAACTTTGATGTCTGGGATTTCCGTCTCGACAAAGACGAGCTAGGTGAAATTGCCAAACTCGACCAGGGCAAACGCCTCGGCCCCGATCCCGACCAGTTCGGCGGCTAACGCGCAAATTCTTCCGGTGGCGGTAATGTTCCGCTACCGGACTTTTCAGAAATCATTTATTCCCCTCGCGTCACGCCCATTGTTACTCTTCCTTGTTCAGGAATGCCAAATATAAGGACATCATCATGCAGAGCCGGAAGCTCTTAAAGGAACAATCCATCTACACCCGGGATAAACGCAACGGAGAGGTGAAAAACAGATGAAAATAATACTTCTGTTTTTAGCAGCCCTAGCAAGTTTTACCGTACACGCACAGCCTCCCTCACAGACCGTAGAACAAACAGTCCGGCAGATTTATCAGAACTATAAATCAGATGCCAGTACGCCTTATTTTGGTGAAACCGGAGAGCGAGCGATAACTTCTGCGCGTATTCAACAGGCGCTTACCCTGAACGACAATCTTACGCTGCCGGGCAATATTGGCTGGCTGGATTATGATCCGGTTTGTGATTGTCAGGATTTTGGCGATCTGGTGTTAGAAAGCGTAGCGATAACCCAACCTGACGCCGATCATGCCGATGTCGTTGTGCGCTTTCGTATCTTTAAAGACGATAAAGAAAAGACCACGCAGACACTGAAAATGGTGGCGGAAAATGGTCGTTGGGTCATTGACGATATTGTCAGCAATCATGGCAGCGTCTTACAAGCAGTTAATAGCGAGAATGAAAAAACGCTGGCCGCTATAGCTTCGTTGCAAAAAGAACAGCCGGAAGCCTTTGTTGCCGAACTCTTTGAACATATTGCTGATTATAGCTGGCCGTGGACGTGGGTGGTTTCCGACTCTTACCGCCAGGCGGTCAATGCCTTCTATAAAACCACCTTCAAGACTGCCAACAATCCCGATGAGGATATGCAAATAGAACGGCAATTTATTTACGACAATCCGATCTGTTTTGGCGAAGAGTCGCTATTTTCACGTGTTGATGAAATTCGTGTCCTGGAGAAAACCGCCGATTCCGCCCGCATTCATGTTCGTTTTACGCTGACCAATGGCAACAACGAAGAGCAAGAATTGATTTTACAGCGGCGCGAAGGTAAGTGGGAAATCGCTGATTTTATCCGCCCGAACAGCGGCAGCCTACTTAAGCAAATTGAGGCAAAAACCGCCGCCAGATTAAAGCAATGAGCTGAATTAAATAACAATTAGCCGGAACAATAAATAAAAGGGAACACTATATGAAAACGATTTTCACCGTGGGAGCTGTTGTTCTGGCAACCTGCTTGCTCAGTGGCTGCGTCAATGAGCAAAAGGTCAATCAGCTGGCGAGCAATGTGCAAACATTAAATGCCAAAATCGCCCGGCTTGAGCAGGATATGAAAGCATTACGCCCACAAATCTATGCTGCCAAATCCGACGCTAACAGAGCCAATACGCGCCTTGACGCCCAGGACTATTTCGATTGCCTGCGCTGCTTACGTATGTATGCGGAATGACGGTTCTGGAATTCATAATGAACAAACTTATCTTATCCATTCCGCTGGCGCTGTGTCTTGCTGGCTGTACCAGCAATGCCAAAATTGAACACCTGGAACATGATATTCAGGCATTGAATAACAAAATTAATCAACTGCAACAGGATATTGACGCCCTGCGTCCGGAAATTCAGCAAGTTAAAGACGAAACAGCAAGAGCGCATTACCGCTTAGACGTTCGTAACAGTCCTTATAAACCAAGGTTATAAATTTCCCGGCAGTATCATTGCTGCCGGGCACATTTCACTTAACGACCAACCGCCGCTTTAGGCCGTTTCTTTGCACCAGCATTCACCGGGCGAGATGGCGTAGACGACGCTTTTTTTGCCGTTGCAGGTGTCTGACGCTGGGTCGCCATCGGCGTATGTTTAGTCAACGCCGGACGGGTATTGCGGTTCTGACGGCGGGCTTCGCGCATCTCTTCAATGGTTGGCGCAGGCACTAAGCAATCGCGACGGCTGCCAATCAGATGCTTTTTACCCATCGCTTCCAGCGCCTGGCGGATTAACGGCCAGTTTGCCGGATCGTGGTAACGCAACAACGCTTTATGCAAACGACGCTGTTTGTCGCCCTTCGGTACGAAGACGTCTTCACTCTTATAACCAATCTTCGCCAGCGGGTTTTTCCCGGTGTAATACATGGTGGTCGAGTTAGCCAGCGGCGATGGGTAGAAGTTCTGTACCTGGTCGAGACGGAAACGATGCTTTTTCAGCCACAGCGCCAGATTCACCATATCTTCATCACGCGTACCCGGGTGCGCGGAGATGAAATAGGGGATCAGATACTGCTCTTTACCTGCCTGTTTCGAGTAAGTATCGAACAGCTCTTTAAAGCGGTCATAGCTGCCCATGCCCGGCTTCATCATCTTCGACAACGGCCCTTCTTCGGTATGTTCCGGAGCAATCTTCAGATAACCGCCGACGTGATGGGTCGCCAACTCTTTGATATAGCGCGGATCTTCCACGGCGATGTCATAACGTACGCCTGAGGCGATGAGGATTTTTTTAATGCCTTTCAGATCACGCGCACGGCGATAGAGGTTGATCGTCGGTTCGTGGTTAGTGTCCATATGAGGACAAATATCCGGGTAAACGCACGATAAACGGCGGCAAGTCTGCTCGGCGCGCGGCGATTTGCAGCGCAACATATACATGTTGGCAGTTGGCCCACCGAGATCGGAAATCACGCCCGTAAAACCTGGAACAGTGTCGCGGATCGCTTCGATCTCATTAATAATCGAATCTTCGGAACGGCTCTGAATAATGCGCCCTTCGTGCTCGGTAATAGAACAGAAAGAGCAGCCGCCAAAGCAGCCACGCATAATGTTGACCGAGAAACGGATCATTTCGTAAGCCGGAATTCGGGCATTACCGTAAGCCGGATGCGGCACGCGCTTGTACGGCAGCGCAAAGACGCTGTCCATCTCTTCGGTAGAAAGCGGGATGGCAGGCGGGTTGATCCATACATAGCGGTCGCCATGTTTTTGCATCAGCGCACGCGCGCAGCCTGGGTTGGTTTCATGGTGCAGAATACGCGAAGCATGAGCGTACAGCACTTTATCGCCCTTCACTTTCTCGAAAGAAGGCAGCAATACGTAAGTTTTTTCCCACGGTTTCGGGCGCGGTGGCTGCACGGTTACGGCTTTCGCTTCCTGCTTTTTCGGGGCCACCGGTTTGTTATCCGCGCACGGCAAATCTTCACCATACGGATGCGGGATCGGGTCGATTTTCCCAGGAGTATCAAGACGGGTGGAATCCACACCGCTCCAGCCTGGCAACGCCTCTTTTACGATAATCGCGGTATTACGCACATCGCGGATTTCACTAATCGGCTCACCCATCGCCAGACGATGCGCCACTTCCACCAGCGGACGCTCACCGTTACCGAACATCAGCATGTCGGCTTTGGAATCCACCAGCACCGAACGGCGCACGGTATCGGACCAGTAATCATAATGCGCGGTACGGCGCAGACTTGCCTCAATACCGCCGAGGATCACCGGTACATCTTTCCACGCCTCTTTACAACGCTGGGTATAAACCAGTGTGGCGCGATCCGGTCGCTTACCCGCGACGTTATCCGGCGTGTAGGCATCGTCATGACGTAAACGGCGATCGGCAGTATAGCGGTTGATCATCGAGTCCATGTTGCCAGCAGTAACACCGAAAAACAGATTCGGTTTACCCAGACGCATGAAATCGTCTTTGCTGCTCCAGTCTGGCTGGGCGATGATCCCGACGCGAAAGCCCTGCGCTTCAAGCATACGACCGCAAATCGCCATCCCGAAGCTTGGATGATCGACATACGCGTCGCCAGTAACCAAAATGATGTCGCAGCTATCCCAGCCAAGTTGATCCATCTCTTCACGAGACATCGGCAAAAACGGTGCCGGTCCAAAACAGGCGGCCCAGTACTGCGGCCAGGAGAACAGGTCGCGATCCGGTTGGATCAGGGAGATAGAGCTCATTTTGCTTCCAGAAATGATAAAAAAATAATCAAAGGCCGGGGATTATAAGCCGGAACGAAAGAGAAATCGAAAAGTTAATGCGATGTTTTCAGCGGATGACTTAACTTCCGGTTGGTTACAGCTTTGCACACCGCGAGGATTGCAGATGGCGTAATCGATTCGCCGGTAATACTGACGTTTTCGCCTGGAGGCTTTGTTCAATCGCAGAACAGAATTGCGTGTTGCTCATTCCGGCAGATAAAAAATCATCTGCGGTCATACCATCCTTAATGCAGTTCATTATTTCCTCTGCTGAGGGTGGCGCATTTTTTGCCAGCATGTCCTTTAAAATCAATGGGAAGATTACATAATCATCGTCGTATTTTTGTCGCCAGATCGCCAGTAATAATGGTGTTGACCTTCCTGTCGATTGGCGGAGCCGTTGCCAGTCGATCAGATTAGCGTCAATCAGTGCCTGTACTGCGGCAATATTCCCAAAGCGCACGATGTAAGTTAGTACTGTCCTGCCACTTTTATCTTCCAGTTCAAGCCGCTTTGGTGACTCCCTCACCTGTTGAACCAGTGCCGCTGTCATGGGAATTACCGACATCGCTTCCAGGCGTAAAACCGGCGTGGGCGGCAGCTGGATCTGCCAAAAAGCCTTCAGCGTTGCGCTGTCATTAGCATCAATGACATTTGCATACGCCTCTTCGTTTAATAATTCTGGCATCAGGGGCAGCAAGGTGAGGCTTATCTCGCGAGCGGCAACAATGTGGCGGGCGATCTCTTCTTCACTAAAACGAATTGGCAAACTTATTCCCCGGTACATCTGCTGCAGTGGATTTTTTTGATGAACAATCGCGCGATATTCCTGCGCTTTTGAGGAATTTCCTTGCAGAAAGCGGCTAAACGCGCGGATGGCGCGGGCGTTGTAATGCTTCAACGCAATCGTAAAAAAAGTGCGGGTAGAATACTGTTCATCGCCAATGGAAGGTATAGCAAATGGTGAGATTCGCCCTGACAGATAGCGAAAGGCATTTATTTTTTATCCCTTAACCGCCCCAAACTGCTCCTATTTTGTGGGCGTACATACGCGATCCACTTCTTCCCTGGCGTTTTGACTATACATGCCATTATTTCGCTTTTTGTCGGACTCAATTGCCGCATATAACTTATCACAATGTACGCCCGCCTTTAAAAAAATCTCGCCCATTGCTCCCGTCCACGTTAAATATTTGGCAATGCGTTCCTCCGGCAGTGCGTTTTGCGCATTAATATCATGAATAATTAATGCCAAAACCTCCCGGTCATTGTCGTTTTCTCCCAGTTTTGAAATAGACCATATTAAGGGGTCCTTATCAAACCCCTCAATGTTCATAAGGTGCTGCCAGTTAACTATTCCTTTTTCAACCAGTGCATGTATTACAGCGGTATCTCCTCCATAAATTAAGAAATGGAGAAACTCCTCTTCATTCAGGTCCCCCTCAGACGAGATATTCAGTACCTCTGGAGTATGTCGAATCTCTGCCAACAGCGCATCTGTTTGTGGTATTAATGCCATAGCCTTTAAGCGATACAACCGATTTTCTGGTGGTTGCTTACGCCAGAACCATCGTGCTGCATCGGCATCATATACATTGAGCACGGCACGCCAGACGGCATCTGTTAATAGTTCTGGCATAATAGCCATTAATTGCTTACTTATTTCTAACCCTGAGTTACGTTGTTTTTTTGAACCATGACTATATTTATACACTTCGATCAAAGGGTTTGCCCGGCGCACAATGTCACGATTATTTTTTGCTTTTGGTGAGTTTCCCATAAGCAATTGACTAAAAAAACGAACAGAATGTATATTATGATTCTGAATAGCCGCCATAAAAGGTGTAGTATCTACAGAATAAATCTCTACTGAATCCTCACCCGTACAGTTATCTGACATTGTCAGAAATGGCGATACTCTCTTTGCAATAAGAGTACGTAACGTCTCTTCTTTGACGTCATCACGTTCCGCTGCCAGGGTGAGTAGTTGCATTAATTCTGAACAAGTTACATCGTTATTCAGCGCATGCGCTCCATTGTCCTGCACTTGCTCAAATAAACGCGTTATTTTATATTCCTTCCAGTCGCTATTAATTATGTGTTGCAGATTTTCCCTATGCCCCTGATATAAAACTCCAGCAAGAAAAATCACATGAGACAGAGTAAACAGCAATCTGGAATATTGTGTTTTTTTACCAGCAAACAAAAAAATTGCCGTAGTGATGCATAAAACTGGCTGAAAAAAGACAAAAACATAAATTAACCGAGAGTTAATCCAATAAAGCAATAAGGTCGTAATACAAAGAATAATAAACTGGGGCGCAACACCCCATAGCAGAACGCGACGAATCCTCTTAGATTCAAAAGCGCACCCCGTTATGATTAACAACGCCAGTCCATAGCCCATCCAAAGAAAGGGAAGTACCAAAATAATCATCCATCCCATGCCATCCATGATTCATCCTTGTATCGCCCCACCACTCTGTGGGGCATTGAATTGGTCCATTACGGTACCGGATTGACCAACAGTTGCCCTATCGAGCCACGGTCCGCCATTTCCAGCGTCTGACTGTTGAAGTAGAACGGGAAGTGCGCCCAGGAAGGCTGACCGAAATAAACAAGCAGCTCCACTTGTCCGTCAACCCAAACGGTATCTTTCCAGCCTCTGTCTTCCGGGAATGGCATCGCGCCATTCACGTTACGGATCTGGAACATCACGCCTTCAATATGGAACGCTTGCGGCTCGTCCGCGCGTACCGTCCAGCGTTCCCACGTTCCTTGCTGCGCGGTGACATCAATACGGTTGACGTCCCACAGCTGCCCATTAATACCCGGGTCATCACCCAGACTGATATCGCGACTGCGAATCGGCGAACCGGCCATGATCTCAGTTGGCAGCAAGCGCATCGGAAGACTGTCTGTGACCAGCGGCAGAAGACCGGTTGGGCGCAGCGTTAGCACCAGCGTAGAAACCAGAATGCTGGATGGCTCAAAGAAGCCACGAATACGATCAACAATGCTCGCCGCTTCACCACAGGTGATCGACACTTCATCACCGTTGCTCATATCCACCAGAATCTCGCGGCGCTCGCCCGGTGCCAGCGAAAGTTGCTTCACCGATACAGGAGCAGGCAAGAATCCCTGATCGCCAGAAATCACATGTAACGGGCGACCATCGCTCATCTGTAGTTGATAGCGACGAGAGTTCGACGCGTTCAACAGACGCAAGCGCACCCAGCCACGCGAGACTTCAACGTACGGGCTTTGTACACCGTTGACCAGCAGCGTATCTCCAACAAAGCCGCCGCTTCCCGGTTCGTTGTATTCTGGCGTACCAAAGTTATCCAGCCGTTTATCCTGGATAATGACCGGAAAATCATCCACTCCATAATGGTTGGGGATAGGCAGCGACTTGCTGACTTCATCTTCCACCAGCCACATTCCGGCAAGGCCATTATAGACCTGCTGAGCCGTGCGATTGGGGGTATTAGCGTGATACCACAATGTCGCTGCGTTCTGGCGAATGGGTAATACGGGTGCCCAGTCAGCGTTTGGCGACATCATCCGTGCCGGACCGCCCATCAGCGGGCCAGGCACCTGTAAACCAGACACCGTCATTGAGACATTTTCTGTCAGGCGGTTACTGTAGATCAGCTTAACATCATCGCCCTTCCAGACGCGGATAGTCGGCCCCAGGTAACGACCATTGATTCCCCAGACCGACGCGCGTGTTCCTGGCGTAAATGACCAGTGCGCACGTTGTACAGTCATAAACAGCGGTTGCCCACGGCGAGATTCAAGCAGCGGCGGAACGGGTAGCGGTTGCTGTTGCCCGGCTGCGCTGGCCTTCAGGGGAACAGCGCCTGCACAAAGTGCAATCCCCGATGCCTGAATGAACTGACGCCGACTGAGTGACATATTTGCTCCATGTAAAACTGGCTAAAGTAATACCGTGCAGGAAAGTGTTCCCCCGCAAAAATACAGATTGCCGACTTAAACTTTTCCGGCGGCTTCGCGCTCTGCGACTTCTTTATCGAGCTCAGCGATTTTTTGTTCCATTATCGAACGACAATGGGCAGCCAACTCGCGAACCTGATCTTTGCCATACTGACTGACGTCAATTGGCGGCAGCATTTCGACAATCACCAGACCGTTGTGTAGCCGATTAAGATTAATCTTATTCGAAGTTGTAGAGACGCACACGGGAATAATCGGGACGCCCGCCGCAATTGCCGCGTGAAATGCTCCGGTCTTGAACGGCAGCAGGCCGCGACCACGGCTGCGGGTACCTTCCGGGAACATCCAGATGGAAATACGGCGTTTTTTGAAGTGATTCACTACTTCCGCAATAGTGCCGTGAGCTTTAGTGCGATTGTTTCTGTCGATCAATAAGTTGCCGGTTAACCAGTACAACTGACCAAAGAAGGGGATCCACAGCAAACTCTTTTTACCTACCGTCACCGTCGGCGGTTGCACGATGTTCGATGCTGTCACCATGTCATAGTTGTTCTGGTGGTTAGCAATATAAATAGCATTGCCGTAGCTTTCAGCATCTGCAGGTTTGCGACACTCAACTTTCAGGCCGAACAGCGGCGCAAGACGACCAAACATATGCCCAAAGGTGGCTACATGTTTCGGGTTACGCGGGCTGAAAAGGCAGTAAATGGAGCCGAATACACAGACTAAGATGCTGTAAATCACGGTAATAATAAGACGAAAGATATATAGCATAACACCCTCTGAAGGTCTGAGAGACTGGCATTGTACGTCACCTGAAATCAGGTTAGGGCATTGTTAAAAGCCGCTCTCTGGAAAAGCGTATTGTTAATCGCAACGCATGAATAAACAACGGTTTCAAGGGAATTTTTATCGTTTCCGGGGGTTGAATATGCTGCCGGATGACGACTTAACGTTTCATCCGGCGTTCCTTGCAAGCGGGAGGAAGCAATACCCTCCCCGGCATACTACTCTTCGCTATCGCCGCTGCTGGCGCGGCGAGGAGAGTCGATCTCGACACGATCGATACGCTGCAAACCGCGCATCAACGTACCGCGGCGTCCACGTTCGCCAGTGACTTTCTGTAGCTCTTCCGGACGCAGTTTAATTTTGCGTTTCCCAACATGAATGGTCAGCGTGCTTTGCGGCGGCAGAACGTACAGTTGCGCCAGACCATCCTCGCCACGCGCGGCTTCTGCCGACGGAATGTTGATAATCTTGTTGCCTTTGCCCTTCGACAGCTGCGGCAGATCGCTTACCGGGAACATCAACATACGGCCTGCCTGAGTGATTGCCAGCAGCATATCGGAAGCATCTTCAATCACCACCGGCGGCATAACATGGGCATTTTCCGGTAAGGTGATCAAAGCCTTACCTGCACGGTTACGCGCCACCAGATCGTTAAAGGTACAGACGAAACCGTAACCCGCATCGGAAGCCATCAGCAGTTTCTGATCGTCGCTTTCCATCAGCATATGGTCAACGGTCGCCCCAGGCGGCAACGTTAATTTGCCGGTGAGCGGTTCGCCCTGACCACGCGCCGACGGCAGCGTAATCGGGTCGATGGCATAGCTACGACCGGTGGAATCAACAAACACTACCGGTTGGTTACTCTTGCCTTTCACCGCCGCTTTGAAGCTATCACCCGCTTTATAATTCAGGCCCGGCGCGTCGATATCATGGCCTTTAGCGCTGCGTACCCAGCCCATCTGCGACAGCACAATGGTGACGGGTTCCGACGGCAGCATGTCGTGCTCACTCATCGCTTTCGCTTCTTCGCGTTCCTGCAACGGCGAACGACGATCGTCACCGTAGGCTTGCGCGTCTGCCTGCAGTTCTTTCTTCAGCAGGTTATTCATTTTACGCTCGGAAGCCAAAATGCCCTGCAACTGGTCGCGCTCTTTTTCCAGCTCACTCTGCTCACCGCGAATCTTCATCTCTTCCAGTTTGGCAAGATGACGCAGTTTCAGTTCGAGGATCGCTTCCGCCTGAGTTTCCGTAAGACCAAACCGCGACATCAGAGCCGGTTTCGGTTCATCTTCATTACGAATGATCTCAATCACTTCGTCGATATTGAGAAACGCCACCAGCAAACCTTCGAGGATATGCAGGCGCTTGAGGACTTTCTCCAGACGATAGTTCAGTCGGCGGCGTACGGTATCGCGGCGGAACACCAGCCATTCGGAGAGGATTTCCAGCAGGTTTTTCACCGCCGGACGGCCATCCAGACCGATCATATTAAGGTTAATACGATAGCTCTTTTCCAGATCGGTGGTGGCGAAAAGGTGATTCATCACCTGATCCATATCCACGCGGTTGGAACGCGGCACAATCACCAGACGGGTCGGGTTCTCGTGGTCAGACTCATCGCGCAGATCGTCAACCATCGGCAGCTTTTTGTTGCGCATTTGCGCAGCAATTTGCTCCAGTACGCGCGCACCAGAAACCTGATGCGGCAATGCGCTGATAACCACCGCCCCATCTTCTTTCTTCCACACCGCGCGCATACGCACAGAACCGCGACCATTTTCGTAGATTTTACGGATCTCGGCACGCGAGGTGATGATTTCCGCTTCGGTCGGATAATCCGGCCCCTGCACGATATCCAGCAGCTGGTCGAGCGTGGTTTTCGGCTGGTCGATTAATGCGATTGCCGCCTGAGCCACTTCACGCAGGTTATGCGGTGGAATATCGGTCGCCATGCCGACGGCAATACCGGTGGTGCCGTTAAGCAAAATGTTTGGCAGACGGGCAGGCAGCATTTTCGGCTCCTGCAAAGTGCCGTCGAAGTTTGGCACCCAGTCAGCCGTCCCCTGCCCCAGCTCGCTCAATAGCAGCTCGGAATATTTCGACAACCGGGATTCGGTGTAACGCATTGCTGCGAACGATTTCGGATCGTCCGGCGCGCCCCAGTTCCCCTGACCATCAACCAGCGGATAACGGTAAGAGAACGGCTGCGCCATCAGGACCATCGCTTCATAACAAGCGCTATCGCCGTGCGGATGGTATTTACCCAGTACGTCACCGACGGTACGGGCCGATTTTTTAAATTTGGCGCTGGCATTCAGGCCCAGCTCAGACATCGCATACACAATGCGGCGCTGAACAGGTTTCAGACCATCACCAATAAACGGCAACGCACGGTCCATGATCACGTACATGGAGTAGTTTAAGTAGGCGTTTTCCGTAAATTCATGTAGCGCAAGGCGCTCTGCCATATCGCTCATTAATTCTGATTCCTCAACTTATTCGCCAGCCTTCAAAGGGGCAATATTGCCGGAGATACTACATTATCTGCCGCGTCGAGTCACAGGAGATCAGCGTGAATAGCGCCGCCGGACGTGCTCCGACGGCGATAAAGGCATCAATGTGCCTTGATATACAACTCTTTGCTGTAGACATAATCCTGCGGATTATGCAGCGGAAAACCGCCAATGGCGGTTTCTGTGTGGAAGGACAAAATCCTGTGCCGTCAGAGTCTGAGCGGACAACAATACGCCTGTGGCATTGTTCGCTCAAACTTATCGCGAGTGATTTGGCTCACACTCCGGTAAAGATTCTTCATCACGCCAACGGCACATAAACATCCGTTTCCAGTCGCTGCTCTGTTACCCCTTCGGCAAGATTGGTGTAGTGAAACAGAATCGGTGCTTTACGCATTTTCTCGCCGCTTGCAGGCAGCCAGTGGCGAATGATGCCCCATACCGTATGTGAAATATCGTCCAGCTCGCCAACGTGGCGGGCCACGGCATAACGTCCACCGGTAAGTTCACCATTACTCACGCCATAACGATTATCGGGAATCGGTTCGTTAACGCTGCCGCAGATATCAAAGCGAAACGCTTCCGGTACGGTGGTGGCAGGGTCATCCCAGGCGACACCAAAAGTCTGGCTTTGGTTAACAGGAGAAAGCCCCGTTTCTTTACGCCACATGATAAATTTCGCCACGCTGTAGTTGAGCAATTCAGGGCTACAGCGATGTGGCAACATCGCCACAGGGATTGATGGGAAATCGATAATATTTACATCCAGTGTCAGGTTTTTCATTTTGCCTCCCTGCGAAATTATTCCCGGGAACGTGTCCCGGGAGCGCTAACAATTACGGATTTACTTTGCGGATCTGTTTGACGTCAATTTCAACAGAGTTCCAGTCTTTATCGACTTCACCCTGAATCTCAACGGTATCTTTCGGGGTCACCGTCACGCCGTTCCAGCGTTTGTGGTCGATATCAACATTGATAGTACCGCTGGCATCTTTGAACACGTAGAGATCGTCAGAGATACGTTCAACGATATTGCCGCGCAGGGTGACCCAAGTGTCATCACGCAGGGATTTTGCGCTTTCTACGGTCGTTACGCTGCCATTCGGCCCCTGGAATCCTCCGGCCTGACTTTGTGTTGCCGATGGACCAGAAAAACCGCCCTGCTCTGCTGCCATCACCGGTGCACTGCACAGGGCCATTACTGCGATTACTGCTGCGAATTTTTTCATGTTTATTACTCCCTTTAATGTCTGTTTTCGAGCATTTAACAAGATAGTCCTTAACAACTTCTTAAGGGAAAAAAATAAAATTTAGTGCTGTACAGAGCGCGTTACAACACGGTTTACTGGCAGCAAATATGGTTATCGCAGGGATGAAAAAATGCGAATTTTACTGATAGAAGATGACATGCTGATTGGCGACGGCATCAAAACGGGCCTTAGTAAAATGGGTTTTAGCGTCGACTGGTTTACACAAGGTCGTCAGGGAAAAGAGGCGCTATATAGCGCACCTTATGATGCGGTGATCCTGGATTTAACCTTACCGGGCATGGATGGTCGCGATATTTTGCGCGAATGGCGAGAAAAAGGTCAGCGTGAGCCGGTATTGATCCTGACTGCGCGCGATGCGCTGGCGGAACGTGTAGAAGGGCTGCGTCTGGGAGCTGACGATTATCTGTGTAAACCTTTTGCGTTGATAGAAGTCGCCGCCAGGCTGGAAGCTCTGATGCGCCGAACCAACGGCCAGGCCAGCAACGAGCTGCGCCACGGCAACGTCATGCTCGACCCCGGCAAACGTATCGCCACGCTGGCTGGCGAACCCTTAACGCTGAAACCAAAAGAATTTGCCCTGCTGGAATTACTGATGCGTAACGCTGGTCGGGTACTGCCGCGCAAACTGATTGAAGAGAAACTGTATACCTGGGACGAAGAGGTCACCAGTAATGCCGTTGAAGTGCATGTGCATCATCTGCGACGCAAACTCGGTAGTGATTTTATTCGTACCGTGCATGGTATTGGCTACACATTAGGTGAGAAATGAAATTTACCCAACGTCTTAGTCTGCGAGTCAGGCTGACGCTAATCTTTTTAATTCTGGCCTCGGTGACCTGGCTGCTTTCCAGCTTTGTCGCCTGGAAACAAACAACGGATAACGTCGATGAGTTGTTCGACACCCAACTGATGCTGTTTGCCAAACGGTTAAGTACGCTCGATCTCAACGAAATCAACGCGGCGGATCGCATGGCACAGACGCCAAATAAATTAAAACACGGTCATGTTGATGACGATGCGCTGACCTTTGCCATCTTTACCCACGACGGCAGAATGGTGCTTAACGATGGGGATAACGGAGAAGATATTCCCTATAGCTATCAACGGGAAGGTTTTGCTGACGGGCAACTGGTGGGCGATAAAGATCCCTGGCGTTTTGTCTGGATGACCTCACCAGATGGCAAATATCGCATCGTTGTTGGTCAGGAATGGGAATACCGTGAAGACATGGCGCTGGCGATTGTTGCCGGGCAATTGATCCCGTGGCTTGTCGCACTGCCGATTATGTTAATCATCATGATGGTACTACTGGGTCGTGAACTCGCGCCGCTGAACAAACTGGCGCTGGCACTACGTATGCGTGACCCTGACTCGGAAAAACCACTAAACGCGACGGGCGTACCCAGCGAAGTGCGTCCACTGGTTGAGTCGTTGAATCAACTGTTCGCCCGCACACATGCGATGATGGTTCGTGAACGACGCTTTACCTCCGACGCAGCTCACGAACTTCGTAGCCCGTTAACGGCGCTGAAAGTGCAAACCGAAGTTGCGCAGCTCTCTGACGATGATCCGCAGGCGCGGAAAAAAGCGCTGCTTCAATTACATTCCGGAATCGATCGTGCTACTCGTCTGGTTGATCAACTGCTCACGCTATCGCGGCTGGACTCACTGGATAACCTTCAGGACGTCGCGGAGATCCCGCTTGAAGATCTCCTGCAATCGTCGGTGATGGATATTTACCACACGGCGCAGCAGGCGAAAATTGACGTGCGACTGACACTCAATGCCCACGGCATCAAACGCACCGGACAACCGCTATTGCTAAGTTTGTTGGTGCGAAATTTGCTGGATAACGCCGTGCGCTACAGTCCACAAGGTAGCGTGGTGGACGTCACGCTGAATGCCGATAATTTCATCGTGAGGGATAACGGCCCCGGTGTGACACCAGAGGCACTGGCGAGAATTGGCGAACGCTTCTATCGCCCACCCGGACAAACCGCTACCGGCAGTGGACTTGGGCTTTCAATTGTCCAGCGAATCGCCAAGCTGCATGGCATGAATGTTGAGTTTGGGAATGCGGAACAAGGTGGATTTGAGGCGAAAGTAAGCTGGTAACTTCTCTGTCTATGAGAGCCGTTAAAACGACTCTCATAGATTTTATTAATAGCAAAATATAAACCGTCCCCAAAAAAGCCACCAACCACAAACCAAACAAATAACGAGCGAGATTACATATAACCAAAACTCAAACATTTCTCGCACAAAGAGTTTTCTTAAGATAATAATAATAAGTGGCGTCAGAAGAAAAAATGCTGCAATCATTGTTTGCAATATACGATCTTCGCCTGAAACGGAAGGTATACTGCAAATATTGTCTCCCGACTCAAGCATCCAGTCATACTTATTGAATGCAAAAAAAGCATCTATTAACCAATAAGTAAGCATTATATATAACAGAGCTTCAAATATTGTTTGAATTTTATGCTTTAACATATGTTAGCACGCTCATAAAAATCCATTTATAATTATCAACGTGACGCGTTGATATTTTCATTTTTACTTATCCAACGCCATATTTTTAATCCCAAAAAACCGAACCAAACCTGTAAATTAATCCGGTGCGAGTAGGAATTATGAGGAATGGCTATCAGTATTGTCATTTTCAGAAAATATTTATCCTGCATCGGTGAATCGGAGCAAGATCAGACTTTTGCTAAATTCGCAAAAGACTTTGCACATTTTGCTAATTTCACCGTACCGCTCTGTGACGTACTATAGTCGGCAAACGTCTCACCTTGAGGTTAAAAAATGAGCAACATCCTGATTATCAACGGCGCGAAAAAATTCGCCCACTCCAATGGTCAACTGAACGACACCCTGACCGAAGTCGCGGATGGCACACTGCGCGACCTCGGGCATGATGTCCGCATCGTTCGCGCCGAGAGCGACTACGATGTCAAAGCGGAAGTACAAAACTTTCTCTGGGCTGATGTGGTGATCTGGCAGATGCCAGGCTGGTGGATGGGCGCGCCGTGGACAGTGAAAAAATATATTGATGATGTATTCACCGAAGGTCACGGGACTCTATATGCCAGCGATGGTCGTACCCGCAAAGATCCATCAAAAAAATACGGTTCCGGCGGCCTGGTACAGGGCAAAAAATATATGCTTTCACTGACCTGGAACGCACCAATGGAAGCCTTCACCGAAAAAGATCAGTTCTTCCACGGCGTTGGTGTTGACGGTGTGTACCTGCCGTTCCATAAAGCAAACCAATTCCTTGGCATGGAACCGCTGCCGACATTTATCGCTAATGACGTGATAAAAATGCCTGATGTTCCCCGCTATACTGAAGAATATCGCAAGCATCTTGTGGAAATTTTTGGTTAACTAGAGCTCTGGCTTTAGAAGGAGTTAACCATGCTTACCGTAATCGCAGAAATCCGTACTCGTCCTGGTCAACATCACCGTCAGGCAGTGTTGGATCAGTTTGCTAAAATCGTTCCAACCGTACTGAAAGAAGAAGGTTGCCACGGCTATGCGCCAATGGTGGATTGTGCTGCTGGCGTGAGTTTCCAGTCTATGGCACCGGATTCTATCGTGATGATTGAGCAGTGGGAAAGCATCGCGCACCTTGAAGCGCATCTGCAAACCCCGCACATGAAGGCGTACAGCGAAGCCGTAAAAGGCGACGTGCTGGAGATGAATATTCGTATTCTGCAGCCAGGGATTTAATCCTGCCTTGTTTGCCCGGCCATCCTGACCGGGCAATGTTCTTTCCTTTAAACCTCAATCTCCGCCATGTCGCCTTTCTCTTGCAACCAGTTACGGCGATCTTCCGAGCGTTTCTTCGCCAGTAGCATGTCCATCATCGCGTCAGTACGCTGATCGTCTTCATCATCGATGGTCAACTGCACCAGACGGCGAGTATTCGGATCAAGCGTGGTTTCGCGCAATTGCATCGGGTTCATTTCCCCCAGACCTTTAAAACGCTGAACGTTCGGCTTGCCTTTCTTGCGTTTTAATTGCTCGAGCACGCCCTCTTTTTCTTCTTCTGTCAGCGCGTAATAAACCTCTTTTCCAAGGTCAATACGGTAGAGCGGTGGCAGAGCAACGTAAACGTGACCGTGTTTCACCAACGCGCGGAAGTGTTTTACAAACAAAGCGCAAAGCAGCGTGGCAATGTGCAGACCATCGGAGTCCGCATCCGCCAGAATACAGATCTTGCCATAACGCAGTTGGCTAAGATCGTCACTGTCAGGATCGATACCGATCGCTACCGAAATATCGTGCACTTCCTGCGAAGCAAGCACTTCATCAGAAGAGACTTCCCAGGTGTTAAGGATCTTACCTTTCAACGGCATGATCGCCTGATATTCACGATCGCGCGCCTGCTTGGCAGAGCCGCCTGCGGAGTCACCTTCCACGAGGAACAGTTCAGTACGGTTAAGGTCCTGCGCGGTACAGTCAGCCAGTTTGCCAGGCAGTGCCGGGCCGCTGGTCAGCTTTTTACGCACCACTTTCTTGGCCGCACGCATACGGCGCTGGGCGCTGGAAATCGCCATTTCTGCCAACAGTTCAGCCGCCTGAACGTTCTGGTTCAGCCACAGGATGAAAGCATCTTTCACTACGCCAGAAACGAATGCCGCACATTGACGCGAGGAGAGGCGCTCTTTGGTCTGCCCGGCAAACTGTGGATCCTGCATTTTTACTGACAGCACATAGGCGCAGCGATCCCAGATATCTTCCGCTGATAGCTTCACGCCGCGCGGCAGAATGTTGCGGTATTCACAGAACTCGCGCATTGCGTCCAGCAGGCCCTGACGCAAACCGTTAACGTGCGTACCGCCCTGCATCGTAGGGATCAGGTTGACGTAGCTTTCGGTCAGCAGTTCTCCGCCTTCCGGCAGCCACAGTAGCGCCCAGTCCACCGCTTCAGTATCGCCAGCGAAATTACCGATAAACGGTTTTTCCGGCAGCGTCGGTAAACCGTTTACCGCTTCCGCCAGGTAATCGTTCAGACCGTCCTGATAGCACCAGCGTTGTTCGGTGTTGTTGATCTCATCTTTAAAAGTGATCTCAACGCCCGGGCACAGTACCGCTTTGGCTTTCAGCACATGCGTCAGGCGTGAAACAGAGAAACGCGGGCTGTCAAAGAAGGCTTCATCCGGCCAGAAGTGCACGCTGGTACCGGTATTGCGTTTACCGCAAGTGCCAACAACCTGCAAATCCTGTACCTTTTCGCCATTTTCAAAGGCGATGTTATAGATCTGACCATCGCGGCGTACGTTAACTTCTACGCGCTTCGACAGGGCGTTAACCACCGAAATCCCCACGCCATGCAGGCCGCCAGAGAACTGGTAGTTTTTGTTAGAAAATTTACCACCCGCGTGCAAACGGCAAAGAATCAGTTCGACCGCCGGAACGCCTTCTTCAGGGTGAATATCCACCGGCATCCCGCGACCATCATCAATCACTTCTAACGACTGGTCAGCATGTAAAATAACGTCCACGCGTTTTGCGTGACCCGCCAGTGCTTCATCGACACTGTTATCAATGACTTCTTGCCCCAAATGGTTAGGGCGCGTGGTATCGGTATACATCCCCGGGCGGCGGCGAACCGGCTCAAGCCCGGTGAGTACCTCAATGGCATCAGCGTTATAAGTTTGCGTCATGGTTTAAGTTAGCAATTCGAGTTGATCGTCAGAGATGGTGCAGACCAAGAAAATCGACGATCGGGTTGAAATAATCTTCGAAGCCTGTGAATGCATGGTTGCCGCCTTCTATAACAGTCTGGCGGCAGGAAGCGTAGTACGCCACCGCCTGGCGGTAATCCAGCACTTCATCTCCCGTCTGTTGCAGCAGCCAGATCAAATCCGGCGCTTCCAGCGGGTCAATCTGCATGACTTTGAGATCGTAAATATGGCGTGACTCTAGCACATATTGCTGCCCGGTGTAGGGGTTCTCGTTCTGACCGAGATAGTCCGTCAACAGTTCAAACGGGCGCACCGCTGGGTTTACCACCACGGCGGGTAGCATAAAACATTGCGACAACCAGGTGGCGTAATATCCCCCCAGTGATGAACCGACGATCCCCAGTGAATCGCCGCCATGTTCCAGGACAATGGATTCCAGCAGTTCTGCCGCGTCGGAAGGATACGGCGGCAACTGCGGAATGATCATCTCAACGTCAGGGTGATGTTCCGCCAGCCAGTTTTTCAACAAGCTCGCTTTCGCAGAACGCGGCGAACTATTGAAACCGTGTAAATAAAGAAGCGTCGACATCAGTAACCTTCTGAAGCGGTATCTGGTTGGAAACGGGAGTCTGCCAGGCGGTGCACCTCGGTGGTCAGCGTACCATCAGCATGTAACTCGAGCGTACGCCAGCCAGGCGCGATGGTGTCCAGCGTAAAGTTGGAACAATGCGGCTTAAACTGTACACAGGTCGATGGCGTTGCCAGCAGGCGGCGACCATTCCAGTCGAGATCCAGCTCCTGATGGATATGTCCACACAGCAAGTATTTAACGTTCGGAAACTTCGCCAGCACGTTATCCAGTTCGCCCGCGTTACGCAGACTGTGTTGGTCGAGCCAGCTACAACCCGCAGGTAGCGGATGATGGTGCAGCAGCAGCAACGTATGGCGTTCTGGCGCATCGGCCAGTTTACGTTCCAGCCACTCAAGCTGAAACTCGCTCAGCTCACCGTGCGGCACGCCAAACACCTGGCTATCCAGCAACAGGATTTGCCATTGCTCACCAATAAACACCCGCTTCGCCGGGGAGATCCCCGCATCCTGTAGCGCGCTGTACATCGCAGGCTGAAAATCGTGGTTGCCCGGCAGCCAGACGCAGGGCGCACGAAAACTTGCGATGCCTTCAGCGAAATGCTGATAGGCCGCAGAGGATTGATCCTGCGCTAAATCACCGGTCGCGACAATCAGGTCGAATTCGTGCTGGTGTGGACGAATCGCCTCCAGCACCGCCTGGTAGCTTTCCCAGGTATTTACCCCCAACAGGGCTTCGTGCTTTTGCGCAAACAGGTGAGTGTCGGTAATTTGTAAAATCCTGACTCTGGCCTCACCAGCCAGAGGAAGGGTTAACAGGCTTTCCAAATGGTGTCCTTAGGTTTCACGACGCTAATAAACCGGAATCGCCATCGCTCCATGTGCTAAACAGTATCGCAACCAGTCCGCTAAAAACTGGTTAATTTGATGCTTTTCGTCGCGTTGATGCAACTTTTTATTAGGATAATCATACCGCGCTTTGAAGCGAAAAATCTGCTGACTTGAACACACTTCAGCCACCATCGCGTCATGATACAGACGCACCGTCATTGACGGAAGGCTCCAGTAACTGATCGCGGGCGCAGTCTGTTCGATTGTCACCAGGGTAGTGTATCGGGTCGATTCCACAATCGTTAGCCGATATTGTGCGTTTGCCACCTGATAGCTTACAGTTTCGCCGGGTGCGTCATTGCGCGGTAACAAACGCCGCAATTGTGAAAAGTTCATCTCGCACAGGCGCATCATTTCAGGAAAGTCAGGTGTGTAACGCTTCATTTATGCCCACTCATTTTTTAACGCTTGATGATGCAGCTGCAGCCATTGCAAAGCGATGACCGACGCTGCGTTGTCGATTTTCCCCTCTTCTACCCATTGGTATGCCTGTTCCCGGCTTACCACATGAACGCGAATATCTTCGTTTTCATCAGCCAGACCGTGAATACCGCTTGCGGTCGTGGCGTCCACTTCGCCCACCATAATTGACGAACGCTCACTGGTGCCCCCAGGGCTTGCCAGGAAACTTAACACCGGTTTGGTCCGTTTGACTATCAGTCCCGCCTCTTCAATCGCTTCGCGACGGGCGACATCTTCCACACTTTCACCCTCTTCAATCATCCCGGCCACCATCTCCAGTAGCCAGGGGGTTTCGCTGGTGTCATACGCGGCAATCCGAATCTGCTCAATCAGCACAACTTCATCGCGCACTGGGTCAAAGGGTAGCAAGACTGCGGCGTGACCGCGCTCAAAAATTTCCCGCCGTACCTCACGACTCATTTGCCCGTTGAATAGACGATGACGAAATCTATAAAGATCTAATGAAAAAAAGCCGCGATAAAGTGTTTCTCGTGCAATAATTTCAACATCGTTTTTGCCAAAAGTAACGGGCAGGTTGTCTGGCTTAAGCATTGTTAATGTCCTGGCACTAATAGTGAATTAAATGTGAATTTCAGCGACGTTTGACTGCCGTTTGAGCAGTCATGTGTTAAATTGAGGCACATTAACGCCCTATGGCACGTAACGCCAACCTTTTGCGGTAGCGGCTTCTGCTAGAATCCGCAATAATTTTACAGTTTGATCGCGCTAAATACTGCTTCACCACAAGGAATGCAAATGAAGAAATTGCTCCCCATTCTTATCGGCCTGAGCCTTTCTGGGTTCAGTACGTTGAGCCAGGCCGAGAACCTGATGCAAGTTTATCAGCAAGCACGCCTTAGTAACCCGGAATTGCGTAAGTCTGCCGCCGATCGTGATGCTGCCTTTGAAAAAATTAATGAAGCGCGCAGTCCATTACTGCCACAGCTAGGTTTAGGTGCAGATTACACCTATAGCAACGGCTACCGCGACGCGAACGGCATCAACTCTAACGCGACCAGTGCGTCCCTGCAGTTAACTCAATCCATTTTTGATATGTCGAAATGGCGTGCGTTAACGCTACAGGAAAAAGCAGCGGGTATTCAGGACGTCACGTATCAGACCGATCAACAAACCTTGATCCTCAACACCGCGACCGCTTATTTCAACGTGTTGAATGCCATTGATGTTCTTTCCTATACGCAGGCGCAAAAAGAAGCGATCTACCGTCAGTTAGATCAAACCACTCAACGTTTTAACGTGGGCCTGGTGGCGATCACCGACGTGCAGAACGCCCGTGCACAGTACGATACCGTGCTGGCGAATGAAGTGACCGCACGTAATAACCTCGATAACGCGGTAGAGCAACTGCGTCAGATCACCGGTAATTACTATCCGGAACTGGCGGCACTGAATGTCGATAACTTTAAAACCGACAAACCACAGCCGGTTAACGCACTGCTGAAAGAAGCCGAAAAACGCAACCTGTCGCTGTTACAGGCACGCTTGAGTCAGGACCTGGCGCGCGAGCAAATTCGCCAGGCGCAGGATGGTCACTTACCGACTCTGGATTTAACGGCTTCTACCGGGATATCTGACACCTCATATAGCGGTTCGAAAACTCGTGGTGCCGCTGGTACCCAGTATGACGATAGCAATATGGGACAGAACAAAGTTGGCCTGAGCTTCTCGCTGCCGATTTATCAGGGCGGAATGGTTAACTCGCAGGTGAAACAGGCACAGTACAACTTTGTTGGTGCCAGCGAACAACTGGAAAGCGCGCATCGTAGCGTCGTGCAAACCGTGCGTTCCTCCTTCAACAACATTAATGCTTCTATCAGCAGCATTAACGCCTACAAACAAGCCGTAGTTTCCGCTCAAAGCTCATTAGACGCGATGGAAGCGGGCTACTCGGTCGGTACGCGTACCATTGTTGATGTGCTGGATGCCACCACCACGCTGTACAACGCCAAGCAAGAGCTGGCGAATGCGCGTTATAACTACCTGATTAACCAGTTGAATATTAAATCAGCTCTGGGTACGTTGAACGAGCAGGATCTGCTGGCACTGAACAATGCGCTGAGCAAACCGGTTTCCACTAATCCAGAAAACGTTGCGCCGCAAACGCCAGAACAAAATGCTATTGCTGATGGTTATGCACCAGATAGCCCGGCCCCAGCCGTTCAGCAAGCATCCGCACGCACTACCACCAGTAACGGTCATAACCCTTTCCGTAACTGATGCTGACGACGGGGCTTCGGCCCCGTCTGAACGTAAGGCAACGTAAAGATACGGGTTTTCTGCCGCATTCTTCCCCCTTCTCGCTTCAATTTCGACCAGCCATCCTCTATTCTGATGGGTATTTACCACTGGTCCCGGAAGACAAAAATGAAACGGACAAAATCCATACGCCACGCATCGTTCCGCAAAAACTGGAGCGCACGCCATCTGACACCTGTCGCTCTTGCTGTTGCCACTGTTTTTATGCTGGCAGGCTGTGAAAAGAGTGATGAAACAGTGTCTCTCTATCAAAATGCTGACGACTGTTCAGCTGCAAACCCAGGCAAAAGCGCCGAATGTACCACTGCGTACAACAATGCGCTGAAAGAAGCCGAACGTACTGCGCCGAAATACGCCACTCGTGAAGACTGTATTGCTGAATTTGGCGAAGGCCAGTGCCAGCAGGCACCAGCCCAGGCTGGTATGGCACCAGAAAACCAGGCGCAGGCCCAGCAATCCAGCGGGAGTTTCTGGATGCCGCTGATGGCCGGTTACATGATGGGGCGTCTGATGGGCGGCGGCGCGGGCTTTGCACAACAGCCGCTGTTCTCCTCGAAAAACCCAGCCAGCCCGGCTTACGGTAAATATACCGACGCGACGGGTAAAAACTATGGCGCAGCGCAGCCAGGCCGCACCATGACCGTACCGAAGACAGCTATGGCGCCAAAACCGGCGACCACCACTACCGTTACCCGCGGTGGCTTTGGTGAATCTGTTGCCAAACAAAGCACCATGCAGCGTAGCGCAACTGGCACCTCTTCTCGTTCAATGGGTGGCTGATACCGATGGAAAGAGTCAGTATTACCGAGCGTCCGGACTGGCGCGAAAAAGCCCACGAATACGGTTTCAATTTTCACACCATGTACGGAGAGCCATACTGGTGTGAAGATGCTTACTACAAGTTGACCCTCGCCCAGGTTGAAAAGCTGGAAGAAGTCACTGCCGAACTGCACCAGATGTGCCTGAAAGTGGTGGAAAAAGTGATCGCCAGCGATGAGCTGATGACTAAATTCCGCATTCCAAAACATACCTGGAGTTTTGTGCGCCAGTCATGGCTGACTCACCAGCCATCGCTTTATTCGCGTCTTGATCTGGCGTGGGATGGTACTGGCGAACCTAAACTTCTGGAAAATAACGCCGATACGCCAACCTCACTATACGAGGCAGCGTTCTTTCAGTGGATCTGGCTGGAAGATCAGCTTAACGCGGGCAACCTGCCGGAAGGCAGCGACCAGTTTAACAGTCTGCAAGAAAAGCTTATTGATCGCTTTGTCGAGTTGCGTGAACAGTATGGCTTCCAGTTGCTGCATCTCACCTGCTGTCGCGACACGGTGGAAGATCGCGGAACCATTCAGTATTTGCAGGACTGCGCGACAGAAGCTGAAATCGCTACTGAATTCCTCTACATCGACGATATCGGTTTAGGCGAAAAAGGTCAGTTCACGGATTTACAGGATCAGGTGATTTCTAACCTGTTCAAGCTGTATCCGTGGGAATTTATGCTGCGTGAGATGTTCTCCACCAAGCTGGAGGATGCAGGCGTACGCTGGCTGGAACCGGCGTGGAAGAGCATTATCTCCAACAAAGCGCTTCTGCCGCTACTGTGGGAGATGTTCCCGAATCACCCGAACCTGCTGCCCGCTTATTTTGCGGAAGATGATCATCCGCAAATGGAAAAATATGTGGTTAAACCGATCTTCTCCCGTGAAGGCGCAAACGTGTCGATCATTGAGAACGGCAAAACCATTGAAGCAGCGGAAGGTCCGTATGGCGAAGAAGGGATGATTGTTCAGCAATTCCACCCGTTACCGAAATTCGGCGACAGCTATATGCTGATTGGTAGCTGGCTGGTGAACGATCAACCTGCCGGAATTGGCATTCGTGAAGACCGTGCATTGATCACCCAAGATATGTCTCGGTTTTATCCACATATTTTTGTTGAATAAGCCATGATACCGGATGGCACTCGCCATCCGGTAATTATTAGCCTATCTGCACCGACAACATACTTAAACTGCCCATTTCTATACCATCGACCGGAATGGTAATTGGCTCCTGCCCATCCCACGCACCTAAGACATACAACAACGGCAGATAGTGCTCTGGCGTTGGGTTCGATAACGCGCCACCTTCATGGTCGAGATAATTCACCAGAGGATGCTGCTCTACCGGTCCTTGCCACGTCAGATTCGCTTTCACATACTCATTAAATGACGTCGCCCACGGATATGGTGAACTATCACCGTGCCACTTCACCGTACGCAGGTTATGCACCACGTTACCGCTGGCGACCAACATTATTCCTTCGTCTCGCAGAGCCGCCAGTTTACGCCCCATCTCAAAGTGCCAGGCGGCAGGTTTGGTACTGTCGATACTCAACTGCACCATCGGGATATCGGCGTCAGGATACATCTTAATCAGCACGCCCCAGGAACCGTGGTCAAAGCCCCAGGCTTCTTTATCCAGCGTCACAGGGACCGGCGCTAACAGCTCAACCAGACGCTGTGCCAGCGCAGGCGAACCCGGAGCAGGATAATGGGTGTCGTACAGCGCCTGCGGAAAACCGCCAAAATCATGAATCGTGGGCGGCGTCTCCATCGCGGTCACTCCAGTTCCACGGGTAAACCAGTGAGCCGAAACCACCACAATCGCTTGTGGGCGTGGCAATGTCATCCCCAACTTCTGCCAGCTGCGGGTATACAAATTATCTTCCAGCACGTTCATCGGACTACCGTGACCTAAAAACAATGCTGGCATACGTGTTGAAGACATGATGATATCCTTAACTAAAGGTGTCATTTTGATATCCTCACAATACGCTTGTTCGGCGGAGTAAGAACCCGGATAACAATGATGATGATCATCAGTTATTTTGACGATCTGCCTGAAGGTAAAGATTTATAAGGAGTTGTCGATGTCAGTACCTCTCATTCTGACCATACTGGCGGGGGCAGCCACGTTTATTGGCGCGTTTCTCGGCGTTCTCGGACAAAAACCCTCGAACCGCTTACTGGCGTTTTCGCTAGGATTTGCGGCGGGGATTATGTTGCTCATCTCATTAATGGAAATGCTTCCTGCCGCATTAGCCGCCGAAGGAATGTCGCCTGTGCTGGGTTATGGAATGTTTATCTTCGGTCTGCTTGGCTATTTTGGTCTGGACCGCATGTTGCCACATGCGCATCCGCAGGATTTAATGCAAAAATCGGTGCAGCCGTTGCCAAAATCGATCAAGCGCACAGCCATTCTGCTCACTCTCGGCATCAGTCTGCATAACTTCCCGGAAGGCATTGCCACCTTTGTCACGGCGAGCAGTAACCTGGAGCTGGGCTTTGGCATCGCGCTGGCTGTTGCATTGCATAATATTCCTGAAGGTCTGGCAGTTGCGGGGCCGGTTTACGCGGCAACGGGGTCAAAACGCACCGCAATTTTGTGGGCGGGCATTTCTGGGCTGGCAGAAATTCTTGGTGGTGTTCTGGCGTGGTTAATCCTCGGTAGCATGATTTCTCCGGTGGTCATGGCGGCAATCATGGCGGCGGTTGCAGGAATTATGGTGGCGCTCTCGGTTGATGAATTAATGCCGCTAGCTAAAGAGATTGACCCCAATAATAACCCCAGCTATGGCGTCCTATGTGGAATGTCAGTGATGGGATTCAGTTTAGTGCTACTACAAACGGCGGGAATTGGTTAAAAGCAACATCAGAAGTTGTCCAGCGCATGGACAACTTCTGCCAGCTTCACTAAAGCCCTATTCTACCTTCTCGGCTGTCTCTTCTCTCGTACTGTTTAAGTATTTATTCCGCGCTTCAAGCAGTGCGTCTCTGTCCTGACGAAACGCCCGACAATAACGTTTCAAATGCAGTAAATAACCCACCACAACCAGAGCAATCAATACAATCCAGTACCAGGCGATAAACATCCTTTTACCCTTAATATTTAACAATACTAAACATTTAGCGCATAAAATTCACATATCCTTTTTCGGATATATTCATATGGTCGCATAATAACGGAACAATTATATGATTTTGATCATAATGGAAAAGAATGCCTGATATTAATGAAATTTTCTCATAGAAAGAGAAGAGGAATTAACATCTTGCATAACAAGAGCAAAATAAAAACCGAAGCCAGTAATAGCTTCGGTTTCTTGATTAACGCGGTAAATTAAGCAGCGGTTTTCAGCTAGCTTTACGCTCATGTGCCTGACGGTATGCCACCAGGTCTTCAATAGTCACGAGCGCCATATTGTGTTTCTTGGCAAACTCAATGCACTCTGGCGCACGCGCCATCGTGCCATCGTCATTAGTCAGCTCACACAACACACCAGCTGGTTTAAAGCCTGCCAGCGTCATCAGATCAATAGTCGCTTCGGTATGGCCGCCACGCGTCAGCACACCACCCGCCTGCGCGCGCAGTGGGAAAACGTGGCCAGGACGATTCAGATCAGAAGGTTTAGCGCCATCGGCAATCGCAGCACGAACGGTCGTAATACGGTCAGCGGCAGAAACACCGGTAGTCACCCCTTCAGCCGCTTCAATGGTCACGGTAAAACCGGTGCCATAGGCGCTGGTGTTATTTTCTACCATCATTGGCAGATCGAGTTGTTTACGGCGATCTTCAGTGATGCACAGGCAAACAATACCGCTACCGTGGCGAATGGTCAGCGCCATCTGCTCAACGGTCATGGTTTCTGCCGGGAAGATCATATCGCCTTCGTTTTCACGGTCTTCATCATCAAGCACCATTACACCGCGTCCTTCACGCAGCGCAGCCAGTGCATTTTCAACACGTTCGAAAGGCGTACCAAAAGAGGAAAGTAGCGTCTGATTCATGGTAAAAAAACCTCACTAAAATTATGGTTACCAGAATCAGGGCAGTCTTAGGAGTGGCGGCATATAGCCAAAATAACGTGAGCGGGTCCATGCCCGACAGAATCGTTACTCTCTCCCATCCGGACTCTAACCGTCGGCCCCGGAATTACACCGGATCTGCTGTCCTTTGAGTTCGCACCCAAAGCGCTCGCGGGCTTTCAACTGAGTTGATTTACCGCCGGTGGGGAATTTCGCCCCGCCCTGAGAATAAGCGGATTCACTATAACGCTAATGATTAGCGGCAGCAACGCATAGCTTCACATTATTCTGGTTTATGACTTACCCTTATCGCACTACAATGGCACTCAACACCTATCAGTACAGGGAAACTACAATGATTGACCCGAAAAAAATTGAGCAAATCGCTCGCCAGGTTCACGAATCAATGCCTAAAGGAATCAGGGAGTTCGGGGAAGATGTGGAGAAAAAAATCCGCCAAACCCTACAAGCGCAGTTGACGCGTCTCGATCTGGTAAGCCGCGAAGAATTCGACGTTCAGACGCAAGTCCTGTTACGGACTCGTGAAAAACTGGCGTTACTGGAACAACGCATCAGCGAACTGGAAACGCGCAATAATCCTGTAGCAGATCTTCAATCTCCTCCGGCTATCCCGCCTATTGATAAAACAGAATAAAGCAACACAAAAACGGGCCAGACGGCCCGTAATATCAGTGTTCTAATTCAAGTTCTCTGGTTTGCATCATTTGTTGGCAATACCAGGCATAACGTGCGCAAAACCAGGTTCTATGTTCTTCATCCATGTTACCAGTAACGGCCAGAATATCGACCGGGCGACCTTCTGCGTGCATTCTGGCAAAACTACGCGCCAGGAAATCGAAATTATTTAAAGAATTAAGACTATGATCCATAAGCACATCCTCCGGTTATCGCATACCTTTTAAGGCCATATGCTTTTTCTGATTTCAGTATTCCCCAATCAGTGTAGTGCCTTTAAACATAACGTGCGTAAATATATTGTCCCCGATCACACTTTTTAGTGAAAAATAAAAAACCATATTAAAAGACTTTCTCTTCCAGAACTTCTCTAACATGTGTTATTATTAACAAAGATAAATGTAAGCAAGGAAATTATCGCAAAATAAATATTGCGTCACTAAATGGACATTGGAGTGACATATGAGTTTATTCGCTGACTATAACACCCCTTATCTTTTCGCTATTTCTTTTGTACTTTTGATCGGCCTTTTAGAAATTTTTGCACTTATCTGCGGTCACATGCTCTCCGGTGCTCTTGATGCACATCTTGACCATTATGATTCCATAACCACAGGTCATATTAGCCAGGCACTTCATTATCTCAATTTTGGAAGATTGCCAGCTCTCGTCGTTCTCTGCTTACATGCTGGTTTTTTTGGCCTTATTGGCATCCTGCTACAGCAGGTCTGCATCATGGTCTGGCAATCACCACTCACAAATCTGTTTGTGGTTCCTGTCAGTTTACTGCTAACGATTATTGCAGTGCATTATACCGGTAAAGTAATTGCGCCCTGGTTACCACGAGATCATAGCACTGCTATTACAGAAGACGATTATATTGGCTGCATGGCATTAATTACCGGACATCAGGCCACTTCAGGTAACCCCTGTGAAGGAAAACTCACCGATCAATTTGGCCAAATACATTATTTACTACTGGAACCTGAAGAAGAAAAAACTTTCACTAAAGGAGACAAAGTATTAATTATTTGCCAACTTTCTGCAACGCGATATTTGGCGGAAAAAAATCCCTGGCCCCAAATACTATAATTTATTAATCAAAAGGAAATTTAATAATGGATGATATTGTTAATTCTATGCCCTCCTGGATGTTTACCGCAATTATTGCCGTATGCGTTCTGTTTATTATTGGGATTATTTTCGCCAGGCTCTATCGTCGCGCTTCGGCAGAGCAAGCATTTGTTCGTACTGGTTTAGGTGGGCAAAAAGTGGTAATGAGCGGTGGCGCAATCGTGATGCCGATCTTTCATGAAATAATCCCCATCAATATGAATACTCTGAAGCTGGAAGTCAGCCGCTCAACCATTGATAGCCTGATTACGAAAGATCGTATGCGCGTCGATGTCGTTGTCGCTTTCTTTGTGCGGGTAAAACCGTCAGTGGAAGGTATTGCCACCGCCGCCCAGACGCTGGGGCAACGCACCCTGTCGCCTGAAGACTTACGTATGTTGGTTGAAGATAAATTTGTCGATGCCCTCCGTGCAACAGCTGCACAAATGACCATGCATGAGTTACAGGATACCCGCGAGAACTTCGTGCAGGGCGTACAAAATACCGTTGCTGAAGATCTGTCGAAAAACGGCCTGGAACTGGAAAGCGTTTCACTTACCAACTTTAACCAGACGTCGAAAGAACATTTCAATCCTAACAACGCCTTTGACGCCGAAGGTTTAACCAAGCTGACGCAGGAGACGGAGCGCCGTCGTCGCGAACGTAACGAAGTTGAACAGGATGTAGAAGTTGCGGTGCGTGAGAAAAACCGTGATGCGCTTTCGCGGAAGCTGGAGATTGAACAGCAAGAAGCGTTTATGACGCTTGAGCAGGAGCAGCAGGTTAAAACCCGTACCGCTGAGCAGAATGCGAAAATTGCGGCTTTTGAGGCCGAGCGTCGTCGGGAAGCAGAGCAGACGCGAATTCTGGCTGAACGACAGATTCAGGAAACGGAAATCGACCGCGAACAGGCCGTCCGTTCCAGAAAAGTTGAAGCTGAACGTGAAGTTCGTATTAAAGAGATCGAACAGCAGCAGGTCACCGAAATCGCCAATCAGACGAAATCGATCGCTATTGCCGCCAAATCGGAACAGCAGTCACAAGCGGAAGCGCGTGCCAACCTTGCACTTGCAGAAGCGGTAAGCGCCCAGCAAAACGTAGAAACCACTCGCCAGACCGCAGAAGCCGATCGTGCTAAACAAGTTGCCCTAATCGCTGCCGCGCAGGATGCAGAAACCAAAGCGGTTGAACTGACCGTGCGGGCGAAAGCAGAAAAAGAAGCCGCAGAGATGCAGGCGGCGGCGATCGTTGAGTTAGCCGAAGCTACGCGTAAAAAAGGCCTGGCGGAAGCAGAAGCGCAACGTGCGCTGAACGATGCTATCAACGTACTTTCTGACGAGCAAACCAGCCTTAAATTCAAACTGGCATTGTTGCAGGCGCTCCCTGCGGTAATTGAGAAATCTGTGGAACCAATGAAGTCTATCGACGGTATTAAGATTATTCAGGTCGATGGTCTGAACCGTGGTGGTACCGCAGGGGATGCAATATCAGGTAGCGTTGGTGGAGGAAATCTGGCGGAACAAGCGTTATCAGCCGCGCTTTCTTATCGCACACAGGCACCACTGATTGACTCCTTACTCAATGAAATCGGTGTTTCAGGCGGCTCACTGGCGGCATTGACTTCACCCTTAACCTCAACAACTCCCGTCGCAGAAAACATAGAATAAATTTTCAACTATGAACATCCCTGGCCCAAAAAGCCGGGGATTTTTTATATCTGCGTTCCGCTAAAAAGTACAAATGATCAGGTTGTTACAGCGTTTTGCGAGCCGACTCGGGGAAGAGAAAAGTGCATCAGGGAAAGCATTGCGCGGGGTCTGGCGCTCATCAACAATCGGGGAATCAGCAAGGGGCTGAAACGGGAAAGCCCCTCCCGAAGAAGGGGCCTTGTATAAGGAAAGGGTTATGATGAAGTTCGTCATCATACTGATTGTGCTGTTACTGATAAGTTTCCACGCTTATTAACGGCCATTCAGAGGGGGGAGAAATCCTCCCTTACCCTTGTTCCTTTACTTTAGGTTGAAAAAAAATCAGCGTCAAGAAGGTTTCATTAACACATATCCCTGGCCCAAAAAGCCGGGGATTTTTTATATCTGCGTTCCGCTAAAAAGTACAAATGATCAGGTTGTTACAGCGTTTTGCGAGCCGACTCGGGGAAGAGAAAAGTGCATCAGGGAAAGCATTGCGCGGGGTCTGGCGCTCATCAACAATCGGGGAATCAGCAAGGGGCTGAAACGGGAAAGCCCCTCCCGAAGAAGGGGCCTTGTATAAGGAAAGGGTTATGATGAAGTTCGTCATCATACTGATTGTGCTGTTACTGATAAGTTTCCACGCTTATTAACGGCCATTCAGAGGGGGGAGAAATCCTCCCTTACCCTTGTTCCTTTACTTTAGGTTGAAAAAACAACAGCGTCAATAGGACTATCCGGCACAACGCGAGAACTGTGAACCGCTTTCCGGTTAGCCTTTTTTATCCTGTTGGATCTTCTTGATAATGTTAGTGGTTGAGCAACCGTCTTCGAAGTTGAGCACCAGCACTTCGCCACCGTTGGCCCAGACTTCTTTACTCCCGGCAATCTCTTCTGGTTTATAGTCGCCGCCTTTCACCAGCAGGTCTGGCAAGATCCCGGCGATCAAGCGCTGCGGCGTGTCTTCTTCAAACGACACCACCCAGTCGACCGCTTCCAGGGCACCCAGCACAATCATACGCTGTTCGAGTGGGTTAACCGGGCGAGAATCCCCTTTCAGCCGTTTGGTGGAGGCATCGCTGTTCACAGCGACAATCAGGCGGTCACCCAGTTTGCGGGCATTTGCCAGATAGGAGACGTGCCCGGCGTGCAGGATGTCGAAGACGCCATTGGTCATCACCACTTTTTCACCGCGTTTACGCGCCGCCGCTACCGCCAGCTTCAACTCCTCTTCGGTCATCACACCAAAGCCGGTATCTGCACGTCCACGTACTGCGTTTTCCAGCTCGATCGGCGAAACCGTGGATGTTCCCAGTTTGCCAACCACCACACCGGCCGCCGCGTTGGCAAAGAAGCAGGCTTCTTCCAGCGAATTACCCGCCGCCAGCGTTGCTGCCAGCACACCAATCACCGTATCGCCCGCACCGGTGACGTCATACACTTCCTGCGCCTGGGTTGGCATATGCAGCGGCGCTTTACCCGGTTGCAGCAGCGACATCCCCTGCTCGGAACGGGTTACCAGCAGCGCAGAGAGTTCGTAGTCGGCAATCAGTTTCATGCCGCGTTCAACAATCTCTTCTTCTGTTTTACATTTACCAACAACAGCTTCAAATTCCGAGAGATTCGGCGTTAACAGCGTAGCGCCGCGGTAGCGCTCAAAATCGGTCCCTTTTGGATCAATCAGCACCGGAACGCCCGCTTTACGCGCCAGTTGGATCATCTGCTGTACGCTTGCCAGCGCACCTTTCGCGTAGTCCGAAAGTACCAGCGCACCAATCGAACTCAGCGCCTGATTAATCCGCTCATGGAGCGGTTGCGGATCAACGCCTTCAAAACCTTCTTCGAAATCCAGGCGGATTAGCTGTTGGTTACGGGAAAGCACCCGCAGTTTGGTGATGGTCGGATGCGTCGGTACAGAAACGAAGTCGCATTTGACGTTGACGTCGGCCAGAGATTTACTCAGCGCGCGCGCCGCATCGTCAATGCCCGTCAACCCGACCAGGCGTGCATTAGCACCGAGAGAAGCGATATTCATCGCCACGTTAGCCGCGCCGCCCGGACGTTCTTCGATGGTATTCACTTTAACCACGGGCACCGGCGCTTCCGGCGAGATACGGCTGGTGGGACCGTACCAGTAACGATCCAGCATCACATCACCAACCACCATCACTCCTGCACGTTCAAACTCTGGCAGCGTTACTTTCATTCCTGTCTCCTGAGAGATTCAAAATTTGCGCGCGATAATACCATACTTCATTCTTCCACCAGCCACTTCTGCCAGCTTGCCCGCACCAGATCACGCTCTGCGGTGAAGCAATCCTCCGACACATGGCCCGGCAATTCCTGTAATGCCAGATGATGAAGTTCATCGCGCAGCGTAGTGTAAGCACGGGTCAGCGCCATCGCTTCCTGCTCTTCCATAATGTCGTTTTGCGCCAGCAGCTCCAGAATACGCACGTTGTCTGACCAGCGCGTTAACTTCGGTTTTTCATGAGCGTAGCGCAACACCAGATATTGGGTAATAAATTCGATATCGGTAATTCCGCCTTCATCGGCTTTGATATCAAAGCGATCGCGATGTTTATTGCCGAGATGAGCGCGCATTTTCTCGCGCATTTCCCGCACTTCCGTTTGCAGAGTTTTGCCTTCGCGCGGCAGTGTCATTATCTCGCGACGTACCGCGTCAAAGTGCGCGGTGAGCTGTGGATCGCCATATACTACGCGCGCACGTACCAGCGCCTGATGCTCCCACGTCCAGGCCTCGTTTTTCTGATAATCGGAAAACGCTTCTGCAGAGGTGACCAGCATTCCCGCCGCCCCGGACGGACGCAGTCGAGCATCCACTTCATACAAAATGCCGGAAGAGGTTCGCGTACTGAACAGATGCATAATGCGTTGCGCCAGACGCAGATAAAACTGTCGCCCGTCGATTTCCCGCTCCCCGTCAGTCATCGCATCCATTGGGCAATCATGGAGGAAGATCAGGTCAAGATCGGAACTGTAGCCTAACTCCCAGCCGCCCAGCTTGCCGTAGCCGACCACCGCAAAACCACGCCCTTCGCGTTCGTTCAGGTGATTCGGTTTACCGTAGCGGGCAACCATTTGAACCCACGCCTGCTGAACGACGGCATCTATCATAGCTTCCGCCAGCCAGGTTAAGTGATCGCTCACTTTCATTACCGGTAGCGTACCGGCGATATCCGCTGCCGCAATACGTAACAGTTGCGCCTGTTTGAACTGACGCAGCGCCTCAAGCTGTTGTTCTTCGTCATCTTCCGGCACGCGCAGCAAATACTGGCGCAGTTCATCACGGTAGGCATCCGTCGCCGTCGGCTGGTAGAGAGTGTTTGGATCGAGCAGTTCGTCCAGCAATAATGGATAACGCGCCAGTTGGCTGGCAATCATCGGCGATGCGGCACACAGAGAAATCAAATGCTTAAGCGCCGCGGGGAATTCACTAAGCAATTCTAAATAGGTAGTGCGGGTAACAATCCCCACCAGCAAGGCGGTAATGCGCGACAGCGTGACAGCAGCGTCTTCACGCGCACAGACATCACTTAGCAGATGCGGCATCAGATGGTCGAGCACCTGACGTCCTCGCGGCCCAATAGTGCGCTTATCCAGCTCTTTGCGGAAATCGGCAATCAGTGTTAGCACCTGTTTGCGATCATCTTCGCTAAGATGCGCCAGCACTGGCGTAGTGTCATCTTCCTGCAACGCATCCTGCCACAGCTCACGCCACTGTTCCGACAGCGACTCTTCCTGAGTTTCGCTTTCGTCGTCGCCAATCAATTCATTAAACACCCGGCGCACATTGGTCATATGTACGGTCAGCGCCCCGGTCAGTTGCGGCCAGTCAGCAAAGTCCATCGCCCACGCCAGCCGCGCACGGTTAAGCTCATCAGAAGGAAGTGTCTGGGTTTGTTCGTCGTTAATGCTTTGCAGCAGGTTTTCCAGACGCCGCAGGAACAGATACGCCACTCGCAATTGTTCAGCATCGTTTTCAGAAAGCAGATGCAGCGCGGCAATGGTGCTGAGAGTGGGTAGTAAAGAGCGGGATTGCAGCGACGGCTCGCGCCCACCGCGAATGAGCTGGAACACCTGAACGATAAATTCAATTTCGCGAATGCCACCCGCGCCAAGTTTGATGTTATCGGTCAAACCACGACGACGTACTTCACGGGCAATCATTCCTTTCATGTTACGCAGCGACTGGATCACGCTGAAATCGATGTAACGGCGGAAAACAAACGGGCGCAGCATCGCACGCAACTCGTTAGCATAGACGCCGTCGCTATCGCCCATAATCCGCGCCTTGACCATGGCGTATCGCTCCCAGTCGCGCCCCTGCTCCTGGTAATAGTCTTCCAGTGCCGCAAAGCTCAGCACCAGCGGGCCACTTTCGCCAAACGGACGCAGTCGCATATCCACGCGATAAACAAAACCATCCTGCGTTGGTTGATCCAGCACTTTAATCAGCCGCTGGCCCATGCGGGTAAAAAACTGCGCATTATCCAGTTCCCGGCGTCCGCCCTGCGTACAACCATGTTCCGGCCAGGCAAAAATCAGATCGATATCTGAGGAGAAATTCAGCTCCCCGCCGCCCAGCTTACCCATGCCTAAAATCAGCAGCGGTTGCGCTTCGCCCTGCGCATTGCACGGCGTTCCCCACTCGCGGCAGCAGGCCTCATACAGCCAGTCACGCGCGGCGACAATCAATGTCTCCGCCAGATGGCTGAGCTGCTGCAATATGCTCTCTTCAGTAACCAGTGCCAGCGTTTGCGCCCAGGCAATGCGCACCATAATGCGCCGCCGGAACAGACGCAGCTCGCGCATTAACCCTGCTTCGTCGCTTACATCACTGAGCGCCTTCTGCAACCATGCAGCGTAATGCTGCCATTCGTCGGCCTGCGGCGGCTGGCTTTCCAGTTCCGTCAGCCACTCTGGATGCGCAATTACGCTGTCCTGCACAAAATCACTGAAGGTAAGTACTGACTTCGCCTGTGCGCTAAGTGATTCCTCGGCTAAAGGCGCTGGCAGCCGCTCAACAACGGTCTGCCAGTACTGCTGTAACGGTGAAGAGAGCGGCTTCATAAGCGATTTTATCCTTGCCTGATTAACGTTTTCCGCTGTGCAACCAGAACGGTTCCTGATTGTTTGCCTCATTACGGAAATGTTCAATTTCAATGCGTTGCCCGGTCGCAATGGCATGACGCAGTCCCTGCCAGTTCTCCAGCCAGGCTTGCGCGACGAGAGGATCGTAGTAACCCGCCAGCAACAATATTGAGTCAATGTCACGCGTCAGGCGCGGCAACTGGTCACGGTAGCGATCGCCTAATGGCTGGCAGAAAACGCTTTTCAGTTCAGCGGCATGGCGGGAAAGATGGATATCGGCAAAGCGTTTGAAAGAATCGCTGATTTTGCCCTGCGCTTTGGCATCTAAAAACGGCTGCCAGGCTTTGCTTACCAGCCATTCGGTCAACGCCAGCTTCGCCATCGCCGTTTCGGTAGAGTAGACCGCCGTTACGGCAGACACCGCTGAAGCGATGGTCGCTTCGCATTGAGTCAGCAGGTCACGTAAGTGAGTGCTCGCTTTACGCGGCACAATGCCACCGAACAGCATCAGCGTATGACGGACCAGGCCAATGGCAGCCAGCACTTGCTCTTTCGCCGCATCGTTGCCGCGTACCCACAGTTCTTCATGGTACTGCCATTGCGCTAACGCCAGCTCGAGCGCCGCTTCCAGCCCCTGTTCCACATCGGCTTTTGCCGCAACATGCAAAATGGTGGTGGGTTTGATTTCACGCGCAGGATTGCCCTGCGCCAGATGATAGCCACGCGCCGCTTTGCTCAGGCTGCCCTGACGTAATCCGGTTTGCGATACCAGTTGGTTCGCCAGTTTCAGCACCGCGCGCGTGTCGCCGCTAAGCAGTTCCAGTTCAAGCTCGCAGATAGGCTCAGCAAATTCGCCTGCCTTCACCTCGCCCTGATCGAGAGCGATTTCAATTTGGCTACCATCGACCTCTACCAGCCACTTTTCGCGATAAAAATCGGTGCTGAACAGCGGTTGTAAGCGGGAAGCGAGATCGGCAGGCAATTCGCCGTTCGGCCAGACTTCCGTCGGTAACTGCGCCAGGTCGAGCGTCGGTTCGCTCAACGCCACGTTATATTCCGGGCGCTGGTGTAAGCCGCCTGTCACTCTTCCTGCAACTTTCATGGTCATCTCATAGCGACCGTTTTCGCCACGGATACGTAAGCCCATGTCGTGCCCACGCAGCCAGTTATCCAGCGTTTCGTAGTAAATATTCAGCAACTGCACGGGGTCATGGTGCTCGCCGCCCAGCGTATTGAGATGGTCACGCAACGCCTCAACGGCACTGTGATTAACAATAAACTTTAATTCGATTTCCTGAGCCATCCTTCCTCCACTGGGTACTCCCCCCCCAACGTAGGCGGGAGGGGAATTTGGGCTGTTAAGCCCGCAGTTTATCAGCCACGCTGATTCTGAATATACTTTTTCACAACTTCCAGCGGTGCTCCACCACATGAACCGATGAAATAAGAGCGTGACCAGAGTACGGGCTTTGAATACGCGGCGCGCAAATCAATAAAATCATTCCGCAGCCGCCTACTGGTAACGGACTTAAGGCTGTTTACCAGCTTTGTGAGTTGCACCAACGGTGGGTATTCAATCAGCATATGAACATGATCTGCCTCGCCGTCACATTCCTTTAACTCGGCGCCAAAGTCCGCGCATACCTCCGCTACATACTGACGCATGTTTGCATGATGCAATTCACCAAAAACTGGACGGCGGTATTTTGTCATAAAAACAACGTGAACATGCAACAGGTAAGCTGAATAGCGTGAACGATTGATTTCGCACACGTATTGATCCTCCCAAAAAAATGTGGATATATTGTACATTCTAAATAACCACATACTGAATGCAAAATGTTAATCCAGAAAGCATATAAATACAGGCTCTACCCCACTGACCAGCAGGCGCAAAGGTTGCGTCAGTTGTGCGGTTGCGCTCGCTTTGTCTGGAACTATGCACTGAATGAAACACTGAGCATTCATGACGCGGGCGGAAAAATTCCGTCAGCTTTCGACCTGAATAAACGACTTACGGGCTGGAAAAAACGCCCTGAGCTGGCCTTTCTTGCTGAGGGTTACACTGACAACCTCCAGCAGAAACTGAAAGACCTGCGGAGCGCATGGGATCGCTGTTTTGATAAATCCCTGACGGCTGAAAAGCGCGTTTTCAAAAAGAAAACCAAAGGCTGCGACTCTATCCGGTTCGTCAATTTCAGCAAATATTGTGGGCTGGATTATGGCCGTGTGAAACTCCCGTCAGGACTGGGCTGGGTTAAATTTCGTCAGTCCCGGAAGATTGAAGGCGTCATTAAAAATTGCACCATCAGCCAGCATGCCGGACACTGGTATGTGTCTTTTCAGGTCGAATTAGCTGTTACCGATCCGATTCACGCATCGACCAGCGCAATAGGCCTGGATGCAGGTATAACGAAGCTGGCAACACTTTCAGACGGCACTGTCTTTGAACCGGTAAACAGCTTTAAAAAAAATCAGGATAAGCTGGCTCGCTTACAGCGCCGTCTGGCCCGGATGGTTAAATTCTCCGCCAACTGGAAAAAGCAGAAAGCGAAGATTTCCCGTTTCCACTCTCATATCGCAAACATCCGCCGCGATTACCTTCATAAAACCACGACGACGATCAGCAAAAACCACGCGATGATAGTCATTGAGGATTTAAAGGTTGCGAACATGTCAAAATCAGCAGCGGGTACGGTAGACCAGCCGGGGCGCAACGTCGCGGCAAAATCAGGTCTTAACCGAGCGATACTGGATCAGGGCTGGGCAGAAATGCGCCGCCAGCTCGAATATAAGCAGGCATGGCGCGGCGGTGATGTGCTGGCGATTAATCCGGCGTACACCAGTCAGAAATGCGCATGTTGTGGGCATACATCGAAAAATAACCGCAGGACGCAGGCGAGCTTTATCTGTACCGCGTGCGGCTATACGGCAAACGCCGATGTAAACGGCGCTCGCAATATATTAACAGCAGGTTTTGAAGTCATGGCGGCAGGACAAATATTGCCGTCAGTCCGTAAAGGACGCGCCCGTAAGGCGGCGTAAGCCGTCGAGCGAGGAACCGGGCAATGCGGCAACGTATTGCTACCCTGACAAGGGAATCCCCCTCCTGAGTCGCTTTGCGCGAAGGTGGGGGAGGATGTCAAGGCCTTTACTTATCGGTTATGTCACATAAGTGACGATGAACGGCGAACTTAATGCGATCTTTTTTGTCAGTAGATAGTATTTTGCGCCAAATTGCCATGCAACGGGCAATTTGACGGGCGTAAAAGTTTGAAGCAGTGGCAAGACCTGACACAGAGGATTCCGATTGATGTCGAATGCTTTGCGTAGCGACACTGATGCCACTACTATCGTTCCACTTTCCATGACAATAACGACAGCCTGATGCCAAAATTACGCCTGATCGGATTAACTTTACTCGCACTTAGCGCGACTGCCGTCTCACACGCTGAAGAAACGCGCTATGTTTCCGACGAACTGAATACCTGGGTCCGTAGCGGTCCGGGAGACCATTATCGCCTCGTGGGCACGGTTAACGCCGGCGAGGAAGTGACCTTATTACAAACTGACGCCAACACCAATTATGCCCAGGTGAAAGACAGCTCTGGCCGTACCGCCTGGATCCCGTTGAAACAACTTAGCACAGAGCCAAGCCTGCGCTCCCGTGTGCCAGATCTGGAAAATCAGGTCAAAACCCTGACCGATAAGCTCACCAATATCGATAACACCTGGAATCAGCGCACCGCAGAAATGCAGCAAAAAGTGGCGCAGAGCGACAGCGTGATCAACGGGTTAAAAGAAGAAAATCAGAAACTGAAAAACGAGCTGATTGTCGCGCAGAAAAAGGTCGATGCCGCCAGCGTGCAGCTGGATGACAAACAGCGCACCATCATCATGCAGTGGTTTATGTATGGTGGCGGCGTGCTGGGGCTTGGCTTGCTGCTCGGTCTGGTACTGCCGCACCTGATCCCAACGCGCAAACGTAAAGATCGCTGGATGAACTAAATCGCCTTCTTCGTTGCACTGTCTTATTATTAGGAATTGTGTATTTGACGAAGGGATGATGGCGTGAAGATTTATCTGGTCGGTGGTGCTGTTCGGGATGCATTGTTAGGGCTACCGGTCAAAGACAGAGATTGGGTGGTAGTCGGTAGTACGCCACAGGAGATGCTCGCCGCGGGCTACCAGCAGGTAGGCCGCGATTTTCCTGTTTTTCTGCATCCGCAAACGCATGAAGAGTATGCGCTGGCACGTACCGAACGGAAATCCGGTTCCGGTTACACCGGTTTTACCTGCTATGCCGCACCGGATGTCACGCTGGAAGATGATCTTAAGCGGCGCGATCTGACCATTAATGCGCTGGCCCAGGACGATAACGGCGAGATTATCGACCCGTACAACGGTCTGGGCGATCTGCAAAATCGTCTGTTGCGCCATGTTTCCCCCGCTTTTGGCGAAGATCCGTTACGCGTACTGCGCGTGGCGCGTTTTGCTGCGCGTTATGCCCACCTCGGTTTTCGTATTGCTGATGAAACTCTGGCGCTAATGCGCGAGATGACCCACGCGGGTGAACTGGAACACCTGACGCCTGAACGAGTGTGGAAAGAGACGGAAAGTGCCCTCACCACCCGCAATCCCCAGGTGTTCTTCCAGGTGCTGCGCGATTGCGGCGCCCTGCGCGTTCTATTCCCGGAAATTGACGCCCTGTTTGGCGTTCCGGCCCCCGCCAAGTGGCATCCGGAAATCGATACGGGTATTCACACCTTAATGACGCTCTCCATGGCGGCAATGCTGAGTTCGCAGGTCGATGTCCGTTTCGCAACGCTATGCCACGATCTCGGTAAAGGCCTGACGCCGCCAGAACTTTGGCCACGTCATCACGGTCACGGCCCGGCGGGTGTGAAATTAGTGGAACAACTATGCCAGCGTCTGCGCGTGCCAAATGAAATTCGCGATTTAGCCAGACTGGTGGCCGAGTTTCACGATCTCATCCACACCTTCCCAATGCTGAACCCAAAAACCATCGTCAAATTATTTGATTCCATCGACGCCTGGCGTAAACCGCAGCGTGTCGAACAACTGGCGCTGACCAGCGAAGCGGATGTACGTGGCAGAACCGGTTTTGAGTCAGCGGACTACCCGCAAGGCCGCTGGTTGCGCGAAGCCTGGGAAGTGGCGCAGTCAGTGCCGACAAAAGACGTCGTTGAAGCGGGATTTAAAGGTGTGGAGATTCGCGAGGAGCTGACCCGACGGCGGATTGCGGCGGTAGCCAGCTGGAAGGAACAACGTTGTCCAAAGCCTGATTAAGCACTTGAATTTCAATTTATTGCAAACACCGGCCAGGTCGGATAAGACGCACAAGCGTCATATCCGACACTATTCCTCAATCAAAAGAACACGACATACACCGCAGCAGCCACAATAAAGCGATAAATGGCGAAAGGGATAAACGAAATGCGCTTAATCAATTGCAGGAAGGTTTTAATCGCTATCAGCGCCACCACAAAAGCGGTGATAAACCCAACGGCAAACATCGGGATATCGCCGGTTGTCAGGAAGCCCCAGCTTTTGTAGAGATCGAGCGCCGTTGCGCCCATCATCATCGGCACCGCCAGCAGGAACGAGAACTCGGAAGCCGCGTAACGGCTCACGCCCATCAGCATCCCGCCAGATATGGTCGCCCCGGAGCGTGAAAAACCCGGCCACAGCGCCAGACACTGGAAGCAGCCAATCATAAACGCCTGGCGATAGGTCATATCATCCAGACCCGGCGCACGCGGTTCTTTTGGTTTCAGGCATTCGGCGGCAATCAGCAACAGACCGCCAACCACTAGCGCATACATCACATTTATTGGATTAAACAACGATTTAATCGTGTCATGGAACAACAGCCCCAGCACCACCGCTGGGATCATGCCAAGCAGAATGTGGATCAGCGTTAAACGGCCTTTGCTTTCTCCTTCGTGCTGCAACGGACGACCAAAGTGAATACCAATCAGGCCAAACAGACGCCGCCAGAACATCACTACTACCGCCAGAATTGATCCTAACTGGATCACGACTTCAAAGGTTTTCGCCGTGTCGCCCTCAAATCCCAACAAGTGACCGACAATAATCATATGGCCCGTGCTGGATACCGGCAGAAATTCTGTCAATCCTTCGACCACACCCAATATTGCCGCTATCAGCAGCGAGTGCATATCGCTCATCAATAAACCCCTAAATTATAAAAATGTAACGCTTGTCCAAACTACTGCAGTATGACCAGGTTATAACCGTTTGGTTTAACAGCTGTAAAATTAATTATTTTCTTTCAGATTATTGCCACGCTCAATGATGACGCCAACATTCGCCGCCCGCGCCACTGCGCCTGGCTTGCTGAGTTTGATACGCACCCACGGCGAGTTGAAGCGTGCTAACAGCAGCTCCGCCACCTCTTCCGCCACACGTTCCACCAGCGCAAAACGCGCGCCCTCGACGTGGCTGACTACCGTTTCTGCAATGTCAGCGTAACTGAGGCAATCCGCCACATCATCACTTTTCGCCGCTTTACGGTTATCCCACGCCATTTCGATATCGAACACTAACTTCTGTTCGATGGTCTGTTCCCAGTCGTAAACACCAATAGTGGTGATTACCGAAAGTTGCTCTATAAATACAATATCCATCACGTCCTGCCTGCTTTTTGGCTAACCGGATACCACTTCCGGCGAAATGTGCGTATTATCCACAGATTCATCGTTGAACACGAATTTTCAAAACGGAACAGCTTATGAGTGCAATCGCGCCTGGAATGATCCTCATCGCGTACCTCTGCGGCTCCATTTCCAGTGCCATTCTGGTTTGCCGCTTGTGTGGGCTGCCCGATCCGCGAACCAGCGGCTCCGGTAATCCTGGCGCAACCAATGTGTTACGTATCGGTGGCAAGGGAGCAGCCGTAGCAGTACTGATTTTCGACGTTCTGAAAGGAATGTTGCCCGTCTGGGGCGCGTATGAATTAGGTGTCAGCCCCTTCTGGCTAGGCTTAATTGCCATCGCCGCCTGCCTTGGACACATCTGGCCCGTTTTCTTCGGTTTTAAAGGAGGAAAAGGCGTTGCTACCGCTTTTGGTGCCATTGCACCAATTGGCTGGGATCTCACCGGAGTAATGGCGGGAACCTGGTTACTGACCGTGCTATTGAGCGGATACTCGTCGCTGGGAGCGATTGTCAGCGCACTGATTGCTCCATTTTACGTCTGGTGGTTTAAGCCACAATTCACCTTCCCGGTTTCGATGCTCTCATGCCTGATCCTGCTGCGCCATCATGACAACATCCAGCGTCTGTGGCGTCGTCAGGAGACAAAAATCTGGACGAAATTCAAAAGAAAGCGCGAAAAGGATCCTGAGTGATTTTTCGCGAGTCTACATAACCTGATAGCCTTCGTCGGGCTTGCCTAGCCGCTGCTGGCACCATGCCGCCAGAAATTCCACGCAGACACGTAATTTCATGCTGCGATAGAGCGGCTCCCGGTAAACAGCCCAGATATTGGCGCTTTGTGCATACTCCGGCAATACTCGCACCAGTTTGCCACTCTCCAGAAACGGTAAAACATCCCACTCAGAACGCAGCATAATTCCTTTTCCTTCCAGCGCCCATTGCAGCACAATCTCGCCGCTATTGGAGGAAAGGTGCCCGCTTACCTTCACCGATTTTTTCTCCTGACCGTTCCCCAACTCCCATATTCCGTGGGTCATATCACGCTCTTTGGTCACAAGACAGTCATGACGACTTAATTCCTGCAAGGATAGTGGCTGCGGATATTTTTGCAGATACTCAGGTGCTGCACATAATATTCGTTTATTTTTTGTCAAAAGATGCGCAATATAATAATCAGGAATTTCGTCATTAATACGAATATCCAGATCAATATTATCCTGCACTAAATCAATTTGCCGATCGAACAATTCAAAATGCACCTGTAACTCAGGATAATTGCGCATCAGTTCGGTAATAGCTGGCGCAATATGGCTGCGCCCAAAACCAAAACTACAGCCAATACGAATCATCCCCTCCGGGCGCGTTTTGATTTGCGTGACGTCATCGACCAGTCGCTGATATTGGGTGAGGATTTCCAGCGCATGCTCGTAACAACGTTGGCCACTTTCAGTCAGCGCCACGCCGCGGGCGGAGCGGTTCAGCAGCGTTGTTGCCAGCGTATTTTCAAGGATTTGGATCCGCTTGGTGACAAATGCAGGCGTTTGCCCAAGCGTCGCCGCTGCAGCACTAAAACTCCCGCTGTGGACGATTTCTACCAGTACCTGCAAATCTTTGGCTAAAGGCCAGCTATTCAGCATCGTTAATTATCCGCAGTTGTGATAAGCGCAGTGTATTTCGCAAAACATTGCCATTCCCTGCTCTGGCGCAATATTCATTCTTATTTTCGCGTTGATTCACGAACTGTGAATTACATATTCACGGCGGCAAAAAATATAAAACCACATTTTTAGTGGTAGTTTGTGGCGGTGAATTTTTCCAGACAAATACATAAACTGGAGTTGCCATGATGAGCGAAAGTAATAAGCAACAGGCAGTGAATAAGTTGACGGAGATTGTCGCTAACTTTACCGCCATGATTTCTACCCGAATGCCCGATGACGTGGTGGACAAACTAAAACAGCTAAAGGATGCCGAAACGTCGTCGATGGGGAAAATCATCTACCACACGATGTTCGACAACATGCAAAAAGCAATCGACCTGAATCGTCCTGCCTGTCAGGACACCGGCGAAATCATGTTTTTTGTTAAGGTCGGTTCCCGTTTCCCACTGCTTGGCGAGCTGCAAAGCATTCTTAAGCAAGCCGTGGAAGAGGCAACCGTCAAAGCGCCACTGCGTCACAATGCGGTAGAAATTTTTGACGAAGTGAACACCGGCAAAAATACCGGCAGCGGCGTACCGTGGGTCACCTGGGATATCGTCCCCGACGGTGACGATGCGGAAATCGAAGTTTACATGGCAGGCGGCGGCTGCACGTTGCCTGGTCGTTCGAAAGTGTTAATGCCGTCGGAAGGCTACGAAGGCGTAGTGAAATTCGTCTTCGAAAATATCTCCACCCTCGCCGTAAACGCCTGTCCACCGGTACTGGTAGGCGTGGGCATCGCCACCTCGGTGGAAACCGCCGCTGTGCTCTCACGTAAAGCCATTTTGCGCCCGATTGGCAGCCGCCATCCCAATCCAAAAGCGGCAGAGCTGGAACTACGCCTGGAAGAAGGACTCAACCGTCTGGGGATTGGTCCACAGGGGCTGACTGGCAACAGTTCAGTGATGGGCGTACATATCGAATCTGCCGCCCGCCATCCGTCAACCATCGGCGTTGCTGTTTCTACCGGCTGCTGGGCGCATCGTCGCGGCACACTGCTGGTTCATGCCGATCTCACCTTTGAAAATCTGTCTCACACCCGGAGCGCGTTATGAAAAAGATCCTGACAACCCCGATCAAAGCTGAAGATCTGCAAGATATTCGCGTCGGCGATGTGATCTACCTGACCGGTACGCTGGTAACCTGCCGTGACGTTTGTCACCGTCGCTTGATCGAACTCAAACGTCCGATCCCTTACGATCTCAACGGCAAAGCGATTTTCCACGCTGGCCCCATCGTGCGCAAAAACGGCGACAAATGGGAGATGGTATCCGTCGGCCCGACAACCAGTATGCGTATGGAAAGTTTTGAACGTGAATTTATCGAACAGACCGGCGTGAAACTGGTGGTCGGCAAAGGCGGAATGGGGCCGCTGACCGAAGAAGGCTGCCAGAAATTCAAGGCGCTGCATGTGATTTTCCCGGCAGGCTGCGCAGTACTGGCGGCAACCCAGGTGGAAGAGATTGAAGAGGTGCACTGGACAGAACTCGGGATGCCGGAGTCGCTGTGGGTCTGCCGGGTCAAAGAGTTCGGTCCGCTGATTGTCTCTATTGATACCCACGGCAACAACCTGATAGCCGAAAACAAAAAGCTGTTCGCCGAACGCCGCGATCCCATCGTGGAAGAGATTTGCGAGCACGTCCACTACATCAAATAACCCTCCCGGAGAGGCTCACCCCCTCTCCTTTTTCGCAGGCATAACACGATGAAACCTTCCACTGAATGGTGGCGATACCTTGCGCCGCTGGCGGTCATCGCCATTATTGCTCTAATTCCGGTTCCCGCAGGGCTGGAGAGTCATACCTGGCTCTACTTTGCCGTTTTTACTGGCGTGATCGTTGGACTGATCCTCGAACCCGTGCCGGGTGCCGTGGTGGCGATGGTGGGTATCTCCATTATCGCCATTCTCTCGCCGTGGCTGCTGTTTAGCCCGGAGCAGCTCGCCCAGCCAGGTTTTAAGTTCACCGCCAAATCCCTCTCCTGGGCGGTTTCTGGTTTTTCTAATTCGGTTATCTGGCTGATTTTCGCCGCCTTTATGTTTGGCACAGGCTATGAAAAAACCGGGCTGGGGCGACGTATCGCACTGATTCTGGTGAAAAAGATGGGGCATCGTACGCTGTTTCTCGGCTATGCGGTGATGTTCTCCGAGCTGATCCTGGCACCTGTAACACCGTCCAACTCGGCGCGCGGTGCGGGGATTATCTATCCCATCATCCGTAACCTGCCACCGCTCTATCAATCACAACCAAACGACAGCAGTTCGCGCAGCATTGGCTCGTACATCATGTGGATGGGGATTGTTGCCGACTGCGTGACCAGCGCCATTTTCCTGACGGCGATGGCACCAAACTTGCTGTTAATTGGCCTGATGAAAAGCGCATCTCACGCCACGCTGAGTTGGGGCGACTGGTTTCTTGGCATGTTGCCGCTCAGCATTTTACTGGTTCTGCTGGTTCCCTGGCTGGCTTACGTGCTGTACCCGCCGGTACTGAAGTCTGGTGATCAGGTGCCGCGCTGGGCAGAGACGGAACTGCAGGCAATGGGCCCGCTCTGTTCTCGTGAAAAACGGATGCTGGGGCTGATGGTAGGCGCACTGGTGCTGTGGATTTTCGGCGGTGATTATATCGATGCCGCGATGGTCGGTTACAGCGTGGTGGCACTGATGCTGCTTCTGCGCATTATCTGCTGGGACGATATTGTCAGTAATAAAGCGGCGTGGAACGTTTTCTTCTGGCTGGCCTCGCTTATCACCCTCGCTACCGGACTCAACAACACCGGTTTTATTAGCTGGTTTGGCAAACTGTTAGCAGGCAGCTTAAGCGGTTATTCGCCAACGATGGTGATGGTGGCGTTGATTGTGGTCTTTTATCTGCTGCGCTACTTCTTTGCCAGCGCCACGGCGTATACCTCCGCTCTCGCGCCGATGATGATTGCCGCCGCGCTGGCAATGCCGGAAATCCCGCTTCCCGTGTTCTGCCTGATGGTTGGCGCGGCCATTGGTCTGGGGAGCATTCTTACACCATACGCCACCGGACCCAGTCCGATTTACTACGGTAGTGGTTATCTGCCAACGGTGGATTACTGGCGACTGGGGGCGATTTTTGGGCTGATATTCCTCGTGTTGCTGGTGATTACCGGCTTACTGTGGATGCCCGTGGTGTTGCTTTAAGTGAGGACGGTGCCGGAAGTGACTCTCCGGCACCTAATAGTTTTACGCGGCCGGTAACTCTGCCAGCGGCCAGCGCGGACGCACGCTAACGCCGAGATCCGCCGTCGCGCCTGCTTTAAACCGCACCATTCCGGCATAGGCGATCATCGCGCCGTTATCAGTACAAAATTCCGGACGCGCGTAGAACACTTCGCCACGGCGTTTTTTCATCATTTCAGCCAGCTTCGCCCGTAACGTGCGGTTAGCACTCACGCCGCCTGCCATTACCAGTCGCTTAAAGCCCGTCTGATCCAGCGCTCGCTTACACTTAATCATCAACGTATCGACCACCGCATCTTCAAAGGCGCGGGCGATATCAGCACGCGTCTGGTCGTCGGTGCCGTTGTCACGAATCGTGTTCGCCGCAAAGGTTTTCAGACCAGAAAAGCTGAAATCCAGCCCCGGACGGTCGGTCATCGGACGCGGGAAGACAAAGCGCCCGGCAGTACCCTGAGCCGCCATTTTCGACAGTAATGGCCCGCCAGGATAATCCAGCCCCAGCAGCTTCGCGGTTTTATCAAACGCTTCCCCGGCGGCATCATCGATAGACTCTCCGAGCAGCTCGTACTGACCAATGCCAGTCACGCTGATTAACTGCGTATGACCGCCGGAAACCAGCAGCGCGACAAACGGAAATTCCGGTGGGTTATCTTCCAGCATCGGCGCTAACAGATGCCCTTCCATATGGTGTACCGGGATCGCCGGAACGCCCCAGGCAAATGCCAGCGAACGCCCGACCGTTGCGCCAACCAACAGCGCACCGACTAATCCAGGGCCTGCAGTATAGGCCACGGCGTCAATGTCTTTTGCCGTTAAACCGGACTCTTTCAGCGCCGCCTGGATCAACGGTACGGTTTTACGCACGTGATCGCGGGAGGCCAGTTCAGGCACGACGCCGCCGTAGTCAGCGTGCAATTTCACCTGACTATACAATTGGTTGGCTAACAAACCTTTTTCATCGTCGTAAATGGCGATGCCGGTTTCATCGCAGGAAGTTTCAATACCCAGTACACGCATGACTTGTTTTACCTCGCTTTATTACCGCGCAGTGTAGGACCAATGCGGGTTGATGTAAAACTTTGTTCGCCCCTGGAGAAAGCCTCGTGTATACTCCTCACCCTTATAAAAGTCCCTTTCAAAAAAGGCCGCGGTGCTTTACAAAGCAGCAGCAATTGCAGTAAAATTCCGCACCATTTTGAAATAAGCTGGCGTTGATGCCAGCGGCAAACCGAATTAATCAAAGGTGAGAGGCACATGCCGGTAATTAAAGTACGTGAAAACGAGCCGTTCGACGTAGCTCTGCGTCGCTTCAAGCGTTCCTGCGAAAAAGCAGGTGTTCTGGCGGAAGTTCGTCGTCGTGAGTTCTATGAAAAACCGACTACCGAACGTAAGCGCGCTAAAGCTTCTGCAGTGAAACGTCACGCGAAGAAACTGGCTCGCGAAAACGCACGCCGCACTCGTCTGTACTAATTCCCCGAGAGCGTTGCTCTCCGATCAGACCGAGTTGTAGTTGTAAGGCCGTGCTTCCGAAAGGAATGCGCGGCTTATTTTCGTTTATGAATTGCTAAAAATCGGGGCCTATGGCTGGACGAATCCCACGCGTATTCATTAATGATCTGCTGGCACGCACTGACATCGTCGATCTGATCGATGCCCGTGTAAAGCTGAAAAAGCAGGGCAAGAATTTTCACGCGTGTTGTCCATTCCACAACGAGAAAACCCCGTCATTCACCGTTAACGGTGAGAAACAGTTTTACCACTGCTTTGGATGTGGCGCGCACGGCAACGCGATCGACTTCCTGATGAACTATGACAAGCTCGAGTTCGTCGAAACGGTCGAAGAGCTGGCGGCAATGCACAATCTTGAAGTGCCATTTGAAGCAGGCAGCGGCCCCAGTCAGATCGAACGCCATCAACGGCAAACGCTTTATCAGTTGATGGACGGTCTGAATACGTTTTACCAACAATCTTTACAGCAACCTGTTGCCACGTCTGCGCGCCAGTATCTGGAAAAACGCGGACTAAGCCACGAGGTTATCGCCCGCTTTGCGATTGGTTTTGCGCCCCCCGGCTGGGACAACGTCCTGAAACGGTTTGGCGGTAATCCAGAAAATCGTCAGTCATTGATTGATGCGGGCATGTTGGTCACCAACGATCAGGGGCGTAGTTACGATCGTTTCCGCGAGCGGGTGATGTTCCCCATTCGCGATAAACGCGGTCGGGTAATTGGTTTTGGCGGGCGCGTGCTGGGCAACGATACCCCCAAATACCTGAACTCGCCGGAAACCGATATTTTCCATAAAGGCCGCCAGCTTTACGGTCTTTATGAAGCGCAGCAGGATAACGCTGAACCCAATCGTCTGCTTGTGGTCGAAGGCTATATGGACGTGGTGGCGCTGGCGCAGTACGGTATTAATTACGCCGTTGCGTCGTTAGGTACGTCAACCACCGCCGATCACATACAACTGTTGTTCCGCGCGACCAACAATGTCATTTGCTGTTATGACGGCGACCGTGCAGGCCGCGATGCCGCCTGGCGAGCGTTGGAAACGGCGTTGCCTTACATGACAGACGGACGGCAGCTACGTTTTATGTTTTTGCCTGATGGCGAAGACCCTGACACGCTGGTGCGCAAAGAAGGTAAAGAAGCGTTTGAAGCGCGGATGGAGCAGGCGATGCCGCTCTCCGCTTTTCTGTTTAACAGTCTGATGCCGCAAGTTGATCTGAGTACCCCTGACGGGCGCGCACGTTTGAGTACGCTGGCACTGCCATTGATATCGCAGGTGCCGGGCGAAACGCTGCGAATATATCTTCGTCAGGAATTAGGCAACAAATTAGGCATACTTGATGACAGCCAGCTTGAACGATTAATGCCAAAAGCGGCGGAGAGCAGCGTTTCTCGCCCTGTTCCACAGCTAAAACGCACGACCATGCGTATACTTATAGGGTTGCTGGTGCAAAATCCAGAATTAGCGACATTGGTCCCGCCGCTTGAGAATCTGGATGAAAATAAGCTCCCTGGACTTGGCTTATTCAGAGAACTGGTCAACACTTGTCTCTCTCAGCCAGGTCTGACCACCGGGCAACTTTTAGAGCACTATCGTGGTACAAATAATGCTGCCACCCTTGAAAAACTGTCGATGTGGGACGATATAGCAGATAGGAATATTGCTGAGCAAACCTTCACCGACTCACTCAACCATATGTTTGATTCGCTGCTTGAACTGCGCCAGGAAGAGTTAATCGCTCGTGAGCGCACGCATGGTTTAAGCAACGAAGAACGCCTGGAGCTCTGGACATTAAACCAGGAGCTGGCGAAAAAGTAATTTAACGGCTTAAGTGCCGAAGAGCGATCGGGAAGCCCCCGACAGCCGCACTGAGAGGCAGCGGCAAATATATAAGTACGCCCTCGTAATTATCGTTGGCGGTAAATAACCGTTGGATTTCAGCGTTAACGGCTGAAGGACAGCGGGTCAATCGCCCAACACCAACCTCATGAAATAAGTGTGGATACCGTCTTATGGAGCAAAACCCGCAGTCACAGCTGAAACTTCTTGTCACCCGTGGTAAGGAGCAAGGCTATCTGACCTATGCCGAGGTCAATGACCATCTGCCGGAAGATATCGTCGATTCAGATCAGATCGAAGACATCATCCAAATGATCAACGACATGGGCATTCAGGTGATGGAAGAAGCACCGGATGCCGATGATCTGATGCTGGCTGAAAACACCGCGGACGAAGATGCTGCCGAAGCCGCCGCGCAGGTGCTTTCCAGCGTGGAATCTGAAATCGGGCGCACGACTGACCCGGTACGCATGTACATGCGTGAAATGGGCACCGTTGAACTGTTGACCCGCGAAGGCGAAATTGACATCGCTAAGCGTATTGAAGACGGGATCAACCAGGTTCAATGCTCCGTTGCTGAATATCCGGAAGCGATCACCTATCTGCTGGAACAGTACGATCGTGTTGAAGCAGAAGAAGCGCGTCTGTCCGATCTGATCACCGGCTTTGTTGACCCGAACGCAGAAGAAGATCTGGCACCTACCGCCACTCACGTCGGTTCTGAGCTTTCCCAGGAAGATCTGGACGATGACGAAGATGAAGACGAAGAAGATGGCGATGACGATAGCGCCGATGATGACAACAGCATCGACCCGGAACTGGCTCGCGAAAAATTTGCGGAACTGCGCGCTCAGTACGTTGTAACGCGTGACACCATCAAAGCGAAAGGTCGCAGTCACGCAGCCGCTCAGGAAGAGATCCTGAAACTGTCTGAAGTATTCAAACAGTTCCGCCTGGTACCGAAGCAGTTTGACTACCTGGTCAACAGCATGCGCGTCATGATGGACCGCGTTCGTACGCAAGAACGTCTGATCATGAAGCTCTGCGTTGAACAGTGCAAAATGCCGAAGAAAAACTTCATTACCCTGTTTACCGGCAACGAAACCAGCGATACCTGGTTCAACGCGGCAATTGCGATGAACAAGCCGTGGTCGGAAAAACTGCACGATGTCTCTGAAGAAGTGCATCGCGCTCTGCAGAAGCTGCAACAGATTGAAGAAGAAACCGGCCTGACCATCGAGCAGGTTAAAGATATCAACCGTCGTATGTCCATCGGTGAAGCGAAAGCCCGCCGTGCGAAGAAAGAGATGGTTGAAGCGAACTTACGTCTGGTTATTTCTATCGCCAAGAAATACACCAACCGTGGCTTGCAGTTCCTTGACCTGATTCAGGAAGGTAACATCGGCCTGATGAAAGCGGTTGATAAGTTCGAATACCGTCGTGGTTACAAATTCTCTACCTACGCAACCTGGTGGATTCGTCAGGCGATTACTCGTTCTATCGCGGATCAGGCGCGCACCATCCGTATTCCGGTGCATATGATTGAGACTATCAACAAGCTCAACCGTATTTCTCGCCAGATGCTGCAAGAGATGGGCCGCGAGCCGACGCCGGAAGAACTGGCTGAACGTATGCTGATGCCGGAAGACAAAATCCGTAAAGTGCTGAAGATCGCCAAAGAGCCAATCTCCATGGAAACGCCGATCGGTGATGATGAAGATTCGCATCTGGGGGATTTCATCGAGGATACCACCCTCGAGCTGCCGCTGGATTCTGCGACCACCGAAAGCCTGCGTGCGGCAACGCACGACGTGCTGGCTGGCCTGACCGCGCGTGAAGCGAAAGTTCTGCGTATGCGCTTCGGTATCGATATGAACACCGACCACACGCTGGAAGAAGTGGGTAAACAGTTCGACGTTACCCGTGAACGTATCCGTCAGATCGAAGCGAAGGCGCTGCGTAAACTGCGTCACCCGAGCCGTTCTGAAGTACTGCGTAGCTTCCTGGACGATTAATCGGTAGGCCGGATCAGGCGTTACACCACATCCGGCACTTTTCCCTTTGCACAAACGCCACCTTTTCGGTGGCGTTTTTTATCGCCCACGCACTACCAGCGCCTGGTCCAGTTCCCGATACGCCTCAACCAGTTTCTCCAGTGAAACGCGACTTAAACCGCTGGGATTTGGCAGTACCCAAATCTGCGTCGAACCAATAGTGAGCGTTTGTTTCCCCCACTGTGCACCGCGTTGGCTGAATCCTTGCTCAAACGCCTGTTTGCCCAGAATTGCCAACGCTTGTGGTTGGTAATCTTCAATTTTTTCAATCAGCTTACGCCCGCCTGCGTGCAGCTCCTGCTTTGAAACTTCATTGGCTTGCACCGTTGGACGGTCTACCAGTTTGGTGACACCACAACGATAATCCAGCAGATGCTGTGCCTCCTGCGGCTTCAACTGACGGTCGGTAAACCCAGCCTGATATATCACCTTCCAGAAGCGATTTGCCGGATGAGCAAAGGGAAAACCAGTTCCGGCGGATGAAAGACCAGGATTGATACCGCAAAACACAACCCGTAACCCTGGAGCCAAAATATCCTCAACCATATTTACTCCTTTCTAACATCACCAGGAAAAGTATAACGGATTGAAAATACATTGTTTATAAAAACAGCAGGCGAGCGGTAATGGCTGGATTGCGACACGGAGTTACTTTATAATCCGCTACCATGGCCCCTTAGCTCAGTGGTTAGAGCAGGCGACTCATAATCGCTTGGTCGCTGGTTCAAGTCCAGCAGGGGCCACCAGACATAGCAAAGGCTGACGAGAAATCGTCAGCCTTTTTCTTTTTATATATCAGTTACTTTTCGTGCCAGTAAGCCGCTGCGCGTACCCGCTGTGGGTCATACTGTTCCGCTTCAAAGCGGCTGCTTAAATTCTTAACGACTTTGCCTTCGCCGGTTATCCAGATGAAGTAATCATCGGCAGGGATTTGCAGCTGCGCCAGGCGTGCGTCTACCGCCTGCTCATCATGCGCCAACCATTCGATATTAAAACCATCAAGGTGCGCGAGATAATCCTGACAGGCGTTATCCTGTACGCTGACCAGCGCGGTAACTTGCGGTTTAACGGCAAGTTTACTCAACGTTTCCAGGCGGCGGCGCAGTGCCGGCATTCCGGACTCATCGCAAACATACACCTGATACGCGTAATCTTCCGGCACCACCAGCGAACCGCGCGGCCCTGCCACCGTGAGTTTATCGCCCGGTTGCGCCTGCATTGCCCAGCTGCTGGCGACTCCGCCGTCGTGAATAAAGAAATCGATCGCCAGTTCATGACGTTGTTCGTCATACAGTGGCGTATAGTCACGCGACGGTGGGCGTGGTCCTTCCGGCCAGACGATCCCCTCTTCCGTTACCGTTGGCGGCACAAAGTGAACGTCAGATTGAGGAAAGAAGAGTTTGCTGTGATCGTCAAAGCCGCGCGATGTAAAACCGTCCAGCGCCTCGCCGCCGAGGACAATGCGCTGAAAACCGGCACTGATACGCTCAACGCGTAACACAGTCAGTTCACGGAAGCGCAGATCATTGCGAACGCGCTGTGGGTAGCTGGGGGAGTTATTCATTGTTATCGCCTTCGTGATGATAATCAGATATATCTAAATAATTTTCGTAAATGATAATGATTGTTAATCATGATAAATGCAAGCGATTTGTAGAACTGATATGTCTATAGTCTGATAAGACGAACCGCCTCTTCTCAGGCATCATTACTCAACGCCGGATGCGGCGTGAACGCCTTATCCGGCCTACGTGTGAGATGAGTCCACGTTTAAAAATCATTTTTACACTTGCACTAATGCTTACATCAGATATAAATTAGATATATCTAATTAAGCAAAAGGAGGCTGATATGAGCCATCATCACGAAGGGTGTTGTAAACATGAAGGCCAGCCACGTCATGAAGGCTGCTGCAAAGGTGAGAAATCAGAACACGAACACTGTGGACACGGTCACCAGCATGAACACGGTCAATGCTGTGGTGGTCGCCACGGTCGCGGCGGCGGTCGTCGGCAACGTTTCTTTGGTCACGGTGAATTGCGTCTGGTGATTCTGGATATTCTCTCGCGCGATGACAGCCACGGTTACGAATTGATTAAAGCGATTGAAAATCTGACCCAGGGAAATTACACCCCAAGCCCGGGCGTCATCTACCCAACGCTGGATTTTCTGCAGGAGCAGTCGCTAATTACCATCCGCGAAGAGGAAGGTGGTAAGAAGCAGATTGCGCTGACCGAACAAGGCGCGCAGTGGCTGGAAGAAAACCGCGAACAGGTGGAGATGATTGAAGAACGCATCAAAGCGCGTTGCGTTGGTGCTGCACTCCGTCAGAACCCGCAAATGAAGCGGGCACTGGATAATTTTAAAGCGGTGCTGGATTTACGCGTCAACCAGAGCGATATCACTGATGCACAAATAAAAAAGATCATTGCGGTGATCGACCGCGCCGCTTTTGATATTACCCAACTGGATTAATCACCGATTGCCGGATGCGGCGTACCCTACACACCCCGTAGGCCTGATAAGATGCGCCAGCATCGCATCAGGCATTGTGTACAAACGGCTATATCCGGCATACCGATTAATGCAGCACCGTCACCGCGTCTTCCAGTCGGCTGGCGCGGTGTTTCACCATCGCCGACACCTGCGCACTCTCTTCCACTAACTCGGCGTTTTTCTGGGTGATCAGGTTAAGCTCATCCACTGCACGGGTCAGGCTGGAAAGCCCATCGGACTGTTCCAACGTTGAATGGCTAATCTGAGCTATCAACTGGGTGACGTTTTTTACCTGCGCCACAATATCTTCCATCGTCCGTCCGGCGGCGTGTACCTGCTGCGAACCGGATTGCACCTTATCAGCACTGGCATCAATCAGCTTGCGAATATCGTTGGCGGCATTAGCACTGCGGCTGGCTAAATGACGCACTTCCCCTGCCACCACTGCAAAACCTTTGCCTTGTTCTCCGGCACGCGCCGCTTCCACCGCCGCATTCAGGGCGAGAATATTGGTCTGAAACGCAATATCGTTAATCAGCGAAGTAATGGTGCCAATGCGCTGGGTACTGTCAGCAATATCGTCCATCGTTTTGATCACCGTGGACATCGCCTCCCCGCCCTGCACGGCCGCATTACTGGCGGTGATCGAAAGTTTATCGGCAGCCGACGCCGTGGCAGAGTTCTGTTTCACCGACGCCGCCATCTGGTTCATGGTCGCCACCGTTTGCTGAACATTATCAACCGTCTGCTGGGTATGTTCGTTCAGTTCATCGGTGCCTTTCGCTAGCGTCTCACTGCCGTTTCTGACGCTGGAAACCTGGCTTGAGACATCGTTAATTAGCCAACGGCACATCAGGCCAAGCTGCCCTACCGCGCGTAATGTCAGCCCCAGCTCATCGCTGCGATTCAGATGCTCAACACTATTACGCTCTCCGGTCGCCACCTTCAGTGCCTGACGGGCGACATTTTCTATCGGACGCACAATCTGCCATTCAAAACAGGCGCTTGCCAACAATACCACTAACGCACAGAGGATATACGTCACCACCGGGGCAGCAACAAACCAAAGCATGACCGCCAGCAAGATAAACATCAGCGTCATCACTCCACGCGCCCGCCAGCGAAGCGGCAGTGAAGGCAGTTTTCCCAGCCAGCCTTTACGCACCACCAGGCCTTTATGAATACGCTTACTGGTACGTCCGGCGTTCAACGCTTTGTACAGTGGCTCCACCGCCGCAATCTCTTCATCCGTCGCCCGGGTACGAATCGACATATAGCCACTGATTTTTCCCTCGCGCACCATCGGTACCGCATTGGCCCGCACCCAATAATGGTCGCCATTTTTGCGGCGATTTTTCACGATGCCGCTCCAGGGCTCCCCTTTTTTCAGGGTGAACCACATATCCGCAAACGCCGCTTTTGGCATATCGGGATGACGCACCATATTGTGCGGCTGCCCCTGTAACTCCTGCAAGGTATAGCCGCTCACCTGCACAAAAGTGTCATTAGCATGAGTGATATAGCTTTGCAGATCGGTAGTGGACATCAGAGTGGTATCGTCCGCCAGCGGGGTATTTTGCTGGGTGACATACGGATGAGAAGACATGTTCGCGTCCTGTGCAGGTTATATGGTTGTTAACTTCTTGTCAGAGTTTATGTCGGCCCCGCTGCGGTTATCTTTAACCGATTAATTTGATTTAGATCGCAATTTGCGATTAAAGCACAAATCTAATTCCTTGATTTAAAATACTTTCACTCTGTTACTATACGAAAACGTTAATTATCTTGCCCAAAAATCAGGCATTTATTGCCCTAAAAGCGTGCATTTGCGCAGCGATCACCACATCCATACCCAATATAGACCGTGCAAAATAAGAGCAAATGTTAACAAATAGCATTAAATATTGCGTAAATGATAACCACATTTGTGTTTATCCCGATTTTCGCGATCGCAGCCGGAGTGGCGCAATCCCTGCAATACTTAAATCGGTATCATGTGATACGCGAGCCTCCGGAGCATATTTTGAACAGGTTACCTTCGAGCGCATCGGCTTTAGCGTGCAGCGCCCACGCCCTGAATCTCATTGAGAAGCGAACGCTGGATCATGAGGAGATGAAAGCACTTAACCGAGAGGTCATTGAATACTTCAAAGAGCATGTCAATCCGGGGTTTTTAGAGTATCGCAAATCTGTTACCGCCGGCGGGGATTACGGAGCCGTAGAGTGGCAAGCGGGAGGTTTAAATACGCTTGTCGACACCCAGGGACAGGAGTTTATCGACTGCCTTGGAGGTTTTGGAATTTTCAACGTGGGGCACCGTAATCCAGTTGTGGTTTCCGCCGTACAGAATCAACTTGCGAAACAACCGTTACATAGCCAGGAGCTGCTCGATCCGTTACGAGCGATGCTGGCGAAAACCCTTGCTGCGCTAACGCCCGGTAAGCTGAAATACAGCTTCTTCTGTAATAGCGGCACCGAGTCCGTTGAAGCGGCGCTGAAACTGGCGAAGGCTTATCAGTCACCGCGTGGCAAGTTTACTTTTATTGCCACCAGCGGCGCGTTCCACGGTAAATCGCTTGGCGCGCTGTCGGCCACGGCGAAATCGACCTTCCGCAAACCGTTTATGCCACTGCTGCCAGGGTTCCGTCACGTACCGTTTGGCAATATCGAAGCCATGCGCACGACCCTTAGCGAGTGTAAAAAAACCGGTGATGATGTTGCTGCAGTGATCCTTGAGCCGATTCAGGGCGAAGGTGGCGTAATTCTGCCGCCGCCGGGCTATCTCACCACCGTGCGTAAGCTGTGCGATGAGTTCGGCGCACTGATGATCCTCGATGAAGTACAAACGGGCATGGGGCGCACGGGCAAGATGTTCGCCTGCGAGCATGAGAACGTTCAGCCGGACATTCTGTGTCTGGCAAAAGCCCTCGGCGGCGGCGTGATGCCGATTGGCGCAACCATCGCCACTGAAGAGGTGTTCTCAGTTCTGTTCGACAACCCGTTCCTGCATACCACCACCTTTGGCGGCAACCCGCTGGCCTGTGCGGCGGCGCTGGCGACCATCAATGTGTTGCTGGAGCAGAACTTACCGGCTCAGGCTGAGCAAAAAGGCGATATGTTGCTGGACGGTTTCCGTCAACTGGCGCGGGAATATCCCGATCTGGTACAGGAAGCGCGTGGTAAAGGGATGTTGATGGCGATTGAGTTTGTTGATAACGAAATCGGCTATAACTTTGCCAGCGAGATGTTCCGCCAGCGCGTACTGGTGGCCGGAACGCTCAATAACGCCAAAACGATCCGCATTGAACCGCCACTGACACTGACCATTGAACAGTGCGAACTGGTGATCAAAGCGGCGCGTAAGGCGCTGGCGGCCATGCGAGTCAGTGTCGAAGAAGCGTAATATCAAATCGGATGGCGATACGACGTCGCCATCCGATTGTTTTATACGATACGTACGCCCGCAGGCATCATCCGCTCCGGCGTTAACAGCACGCTTTCACTGCCATCATCGGTTTCCGCACACAACAGCATGCATTCCGATGTTTCACCACGCATTTTTGCTTTTTGCAGATTGCATAAGACCACCACCGTTTTCCCCATCAGCTCTTCTTCGCTGTAGTACGGCACCAGGCTGGTCACTGTTTGCAGCGTTTTTTCACCCACATCAACCTGTACGATGTACAGCTTGTCGGCGTTTTCATGGCGTTTCACTTCCACAATCTTTCCGACGCGCATTTCCAGACGTGCAAAATCAGCGTAAGCCACGGTTTCCATTGTTTCCTCCCTTCGAGTAAAATTTTACTAAACTATAGCAAAAGTTTTTCTCAATCCTGTAGGCTAAAAATGGAGAATGCAGGCGTGATCACATTCGTGAGCCGCTGTGTTACCGTTACAGCGTCAAAGAAACGCGCTTTATTTACTGAAAACAGGTGACCCGATAAGCACTTCCTCTACAATGGGGGCGCACATCAGGGAAAGTAAAAAAGGTAAACATGGCAACACTAAAAGACATCGCAATCGAAGCTGGCGTATCCCTGGCGACAGTATCCAGGGTCTTGAATGACGATCCGACATTGAATGTGAAAGAAGAGACGAAACATCGCATTCTCGAGATCGCCGAAAAGCTGGAGTACAAGACCAGTAGCGCCCGTAAACTACAGACAGGCGCAGTCAACCAGCACCATATTTTGGCTATCTACAGCTACCAACAAGAGCTGGAAATCAACGATCCTTACTATCTGGCGATCCGCCACGGCATTGAAACCCAGTGCGAAAAACTGGCGATCGAACTGACCAACTGTTATGAACACAACGGTTTGCCAGACATTAAAAACGTCACCGGTATTTTGATTGTCGGCAAACCCACGCCAGCCTTGCGCGCCGCCGCCTGCGCACTGACTGACAATATCTGTTTTATCGACTTTCACGAACCCAGCAGCGGTTACGATGCAGTGGATATCGATCTGGCTCGCATCAGTAAAGAAATCATCGACTTCTATATCGATCAGGGTGTTAATCGTATTGGTTTTATTGGCGGCGAAGATGAGCCTGGTAAGGCAGATATTCGTGAGGTCGCCTTTGTGGAATATGGTCGACTGAAACAAGTGGTACGCGAAGAGGATATCTGGCGCGGCGGTTTTTCCAGTTCGTCGGGCTACGAACTGGCGAAACAGATGCTGGCTCGGGAAGACTACCCGAAGGCGCTTTTTGTTGCTTCCGATTCTATTGCTATTGGCGTACTGCGGGCAATTCATGAACGTGGTCTGAACATCCCGCAGGATATTTCACTTATCAGCGTTAACGACATCCCCACCGCACGATTTACCTTTCCGCCGCTCTCCACCGTGCGCATCCATTCCGAGATGATGGGAAGCCAGGGCGTTAATCTGGTGTATGAAAAAGCTCGCGATGGTCGCGCGCTGCCGCTGCTAGTCTTCGTTCCCAGCAAATTAAAACTCCGCGGCACGACCCGTTAAATCCCCTCACACACTGTCTGGCAATCGTTTTTGCCGGACAGTGCTGCCGTTTATTTTCGTGATCCAGTTAAAGTAAATGCATTTACTCGCTATATTTTAGTAAAAATTTTACTAAACTCCCCAGCAATTACACAAACTACCATCACCATGAATGGTTCCGATTTCTCTCTACCGGGAGGCCCTATGAATCGCTGGGAAAACATTCAGCTCACCCACGAAAACCGACTTGCGCCGCGTGCGTACTTTTTTTCATATGATTCTGTTGCGCAAGCGCGTACCTTTGCCCGCGAAACCAGCAGCCTGTTTCTGCCCTTAAGTGGTCAGTGGAATTTCCACTTTTTTGACCATCCGCTGCAAGTGCCAGAAGCCTTCACCTCTGAGTTAATGGCTGACTGGGGGCATATTACCGTCCCCGCCATGTGGCAAATGGAAGGCCACGGCAAACTGCAATATACCGACGAAGGTTTTCCGTTCCCCATTGATGTGCCGTTTGTCCCCAGCGATAACCCAACCGGTGCCTATCAACGCATTTTCACCCTCAGCGACGGATGGCAGGGCAAACAGACGCTGATTAAATTTGACGGCGTCGAAACCTATTTTGAAGTCTACGTTAACGGTCAGTATGTTGGTTTCAGCAAAGGCAGCCGCCTGACCGCAGAGTTTGACATCAGCGCAATGGTAAAAACCGGCGACAACCTGTTGTGTGTGCGCGTGATGCAGTGGGCGGACTCCACCTACGTGGAGGACCAGGATATGTGGTGGTCGGCAGGGATTTTCCGCGATGTTTATCTGGTCGGAAAACAACTCACGCATATTAACGATTTCACCGTGCGCACTGACTTTGACGAAGCCTATTGCGATGCCACGCTTTCCTGTGAAGTAGTGCTGGAAAATCTCGCCGCCTCCCCTGTCCTAACGACGCTGGAATATACCCTGTTTGATGGCGAACGCGTGGTACACAGCAGCGCCATCGATCATTTGGCAATTGAAAAACTGACCAGCGCCAGCTTTGCTTTTACTGTCGAACAGCCGCAGCAATGGTCAGCAGAATCCCCTTATCTTTACCATCTGGTCATGACGCTGAAAGACGCCGACGGCAACGTTCTGGAAGTGGTGCCACAACGCGTTGGCTTCCGTGATATCAAAGTGCGCGACGGTCTGTTCTGGATCAATAACCGTTATGTGATGCTGCACGGCGTCAACCGTCACGACAACGATCATCGCAAAGGCCGCGCCGTTGGAATGGATCGCGTCGAGAAAGATCTCCAGTTGATGAAACAGCACAACATCAACTCTGTGCGTACCGCTCACTACCCCAACGATCCGCGTTTTTACGAACTGTGTGATATCTACGGCCTGTTTGTGATGGCGGAAACCGATGTCGAATCGCACGGCTTTGCTAACGTCGGCGATATCAGCCGTATTACCGACGATCCGCAGTGGGAAAAAGTCTACGTCGAGCGCATCGTTCGCCATATTCATGCACAGAAAAACCATCCGTCGATCATCATCTGGTCGCTGGGCAACGAATCCGGCTATGGCTGTAACATCCGCGCGATGTACCACGCAGCGAAAGCGCTGGATAACACGCGACTGGTGCACTACGAAGAAGATCGCGATGCTGAAGTGGTCGATATTATTTCCACCATGTACACCCGCGTGCCGCTGATGAATGAGTTTGGTGAATATCCGCATCCGAAGCCGCGCATCATCTGTGAATACGCCCATGCGATGGGGAACGGTCCGGGCGGGCTGACGGAGTACCAAAACGTATTCTATAAGCACGATTGCATTCAGGGACATTATGTTTGGGAATGGTGCGACCACGGGATCCAGGCGCAGGATGACAACGGCAATGTCTGGTATAAATTCGGCGGTGACTACGGCGACTATCCCAACAACTATAACTTCTGTCTTGATGGTTTGATCTATTCCGATCAGACGCCGGGGCCGGGACTGAAAGAGTACAAACAGGTTATCGCGCCGGTAAAAATCCACGCGCTGGATCTGACTCGCGGCGAGCTGAAAGTAGAAAATAAACTGTGGTTTACCACGCTTGATGACTACACTCTGCACGCAGAAGTGCGCGCCGAAGGTGAAACACTCGCGACGCAGCAGATTAAACTGCGCGACGTTGCACCGAACAGCGAAGCGCCCTTGCACATTACGCTGCCGCAACTGGACGCCCGTGAAGCGTTCCTCAACATTACAGTGACCAAGGATTCCCGCACCCGCTACAGCGACGCCGGGCACCCTATCGCCACTTATCAGTTCCCGCTGAAGGAAAACACCGCGCAGCCAGTGCCTTTCGCACCAAATAATGCGCGTCCGCTGACGCTGGAAGACGATCGTTTGAGCTGCACCGTTCGCGGCTACAACTTCGCGATCACCTTCTCAAAAATGAGTGGCAAACCGACATCCTGGCAGGTGAATGGCGAGTCGCTGCTGACCCGCGAGCCAAAGATCAACTTCTTCAAGCCAATGATCGACAACCACAAGCAGGAGTACGAAGGACTGTGGCAACCGAACCATTTGCAGATTATGCAGGAACATCTGCGCGACTTTGCCGTTGAGCAAAGTGATGATGAAGTGTTGATTATCAGCCGCACGGTTATTGCCCCACCGGTGTTTGACTTCGGGATGCGCTGTACCTACATCTGGCGCATCGCTGCCGATGGTCAGGTTAATGTGGCGCTTTCCGGCGAACGATACGGCGACTATCCGCACATCATTCCGTGCATCGGTTTCACCATGGGGATTAACGGCGAATACGACCAGGTAGCATATTACGGACGTGGACCGGGCGAAAACTACGCCGACAGCCAGCAGGCTAACATCATTGATATCTGGCGCAGTACCGTCGATGCCATGTTCGAGAACTATCCCTTCCCGCAGAACAACGGCAACCGTCAGCATGTCCGCTGGACGGCACTCACTAATCGCCACGGCAACGGTCTGCTGGTGGTTCCGCAGCGCCCCATTAACTTCAGCGCCTGGCACTACACCCAGGAAAACATCCACGCTGCCCAGCACTGTAACGAACTGCAGCGCAGTGATGACATCACCCTGAATCTTGACCACCAACTGCTTGGCCTCGGCTCTAACTCCTGGGGCAGCGAAGTGCTGGACACCTGGCGCGTCAGGTTCCGTGACTTCAGCTACGGCTTTACGTTGCTGCCAGTTTCTGGCGGGGAAGCTACCGCGCAAAGCCTGGCGTCGTATGAGTTCGGCGCAGGGTTCTTTTCCACGAATTTGCACAGCGAGAATAAGCAATGAGGATCATCGATAACTTAGAACAGTTCCGCCAGATTTACGCCTCTGGCAAAAAGTGGCAACGCTGCGTTGAAGCGATTGAAAATATCGACAACATTCAGCCTGGCGTCGCCCACTCCATCGGTGACTCATTGACTTACCGCGTGGAGACAGACTCCGCGACCGATGCACTATTTACCGGGCATCGACGCTATTTTGAAGTACATTACTACCTGCAAGGACAACAAAAAATTGAATATGCGCCGAAAGAGACATTACAGGTAGTGGAATATTATCGTGATGAAACTGACCGTGAATATCTAAAAGGCTGCGGAGAAGCCGTTGAGGTCCACGAAGGGCAAATCGTTATTTGTGATATCCATGAAGCGTATCGATTTATCTGTAATAACGCGGTCAAAAAAGTGGTTCTCAAAGTCACCATCGAAGATGGTTATTTCCATAACAAATAACAATTACGGCGGCATAAGGAGTTTGCCGCCACCGCTACCCTACTCATTTTCGGAGATGTGTTATGTCTGATACCAAACGTAATACAATCGGCAAATTCGGCTTGCTCTCGCTGACTTTTGCCGCCGTTTACAGCTTTAACAACGTTATCAATAATAATATTGAGCTTGGACTGGCCTCAGCACCAATGTTTTTCCTCGCGACGATTTTTTATTTTATTCCCTTCTGTCTGATCATCGCAGAATTTGTTTCGTTAAATAAAAACTCGGAAGCCGGTGTCTACGCGTGGGTAAAAAGTTCGCTGGGCGGACGTTGGGCATTTATTACTGCCTATACCTACTGGTTCGTAAACCTGTTCTTTTTCACCTCATTATTACCGCGCGTTATTGCTTACGCCTCGTATGCTTTCCTCGGCTACGAATATATTATGACGCCGGTTGCCACCACCATTATCAGTATGGTGCTGTTCGCCTTCTCCACCTGGGTTTCCACCAACGGGGCGAAAATGCTGGGGCCAATCACCTCCGTCACTTCAACGCTGATGCTGCTGTTAACGCTCTCCTACATTTTACTGGCAGGCACGGCGCTGGTTGGCGGCGTACAGCCTGCCGATCCGATCACCGTTGACGCGATGATCCCTAACTTTAACTGGGCGTTCCTCGGCGTTACTACCTGGATCTTTATGGCCGCAGGTGGCGCGGAATCTGTCGCGGTCTACGTTAACGACGTCAAAGGCGGTTCAAAATCGTTTGTTAAAGTGATCATTCTCGCCGGGATTTTTATCGGTGTACTGTATTCCGTCTCCTCGGTGCTGATTAACGTCTTCGTCAGCAGCAAAGAGTTGAAGTTTACCGGCGGATCGGTGCAGGTATTCCATGGCATGGCGGCGTATTTTGGTCTGCCGGAAGCGTTGATGAATCGCTTTGTTGGCCTGGTGTCCTTTACCGCGATGTTCGGCTCCCTGCTGATGTGGACCGCTACGCCGGTAAAAATTTTCTTCTCCGAAATCCCGGAAGGCATCTTTGGTAAGAAAACCGTCGAACTGAACGAAAACGGCGTTCCGGCGCGCGCGGCATGGATCCAGTTCCTGATTGTCATCCCGCTGATGATTATCCCGATGCTCGGTTCCAATACCGTGCAAGATCTGATGAATACCATTATTAATATGACCGCCGCAGCATCCATGCTTCCACCGTTATTCATCATGTTGGCTTACCTGAATTTACGCGCCAAATTAGATCACCTGCCACGCGATTTCCGTATGGGCTCCCGCCGCACAGGTATTATCGTTGTTTCAATGCTGATTGCGATATTTGCCGTAGGGTTTGTCGCTTCGACATTCCCGACTGGCGCGAATATTCTGACCATCATTTTTTATAACGTCGGCGGTATTGTTATCTTCCTCGGCTTTGCGTGGTGGAAATACAGTAAATATATAAAGGGATTAACGGCTGAAGAGCGCCATATTGAAGCGACGCCAGCCAGCAATGTTGATTAAGCAGAATAATAAAAAATGAGCAGGCATTTTCCCTCTTCCTGGATAGGGAGAGGGAAAATAGTTTCTGCCTTTATATTTTTATAATTACAACGATAAAAGGCTGTACTTTTTCTTTAGCTCATGGATTAACACAATGAAATTAATCACTGCACCATGCAGAGCATTACTTGCTCTGCCGTTTTGCTACGCCTTTTCTGCGGCTGCTGAAGAAGCACGTCCAGCAGAACATGGCGACACAAAAACACCCGCAATGACCTCGACATCTTCTCCTTCATTTCGTTTTTACGGCGAATTAGGGGTTGGTGGATATATGGATTTAGAGGGTGAGAATAAACATAAATACAGCGACGGCACCTATATTGAAGGTGGCCTGGAGATGAAGTACGGCTCCTGGTTCGGCCTGATTTACGGCGAAGGCTGGACCGTGCAGGCCGACCACGACGGTAATGCCTGGGTGCCTGACCATAGCTGGGGTGGTTTCGAAGGTGGGATTAACCGTTTCTATGGCGGTTATCGTACCAATGATGGCACCGAAATCATGCTCAGTCTGCGTCAGGATTCCTCGCTGGATGACCTGCAATGGTGGGGCGATTTCACGCCCGATCTGGGCTACGTCATTCCCAATACCCGCGACATTATGACTGCGCTGAAGGTACAGAACTTAAGCGGCAACTTTCGTTATAGCGTCACCGCCACACCTGCCGGTCATCATGACGAAAGCAAAGCCTGGCTACATTTTGGCAAGTACGATCGCTACGACGACAAATACACCTATCCGGCAATGATGAACGGTTACATCCAGTATGACCTTGCCGAAGGCATCACCTGGATGAACGGTCTGGAAATCACCGACGGCACAGGACAACTCTATCTGACGGGCCTGCTTACCCCTAACTTTGTCGCTCGCGCCTGGCACCATACCGGACGCGCCGACGGGCTGGACGTACCGGGAAGTGAAAGCGGGATGATGGTGAGTGCTATGTATGAAGCGTTAAAGGGCGTTTATCTCTCCACCGCTTACACCTACGCCAAACATCGCCCTGACCACGCTGACGATGAAACCACCTCTTTCATGCAGTTTGGTATCTGGTACGAATACGGCGGCGGACGTTTCGCAACGGCTTTTGATAGCCGCTTCAACATGAAAAATGCCTCTCACGATCCCAGCGACCAACTCTTCCTGATGCAATATTTCTACTGGTAAAAGGACAATAATCTCATGAAAATCAAAACTATTTTAACGCCAGTAGCCTGCGCTCTACTGATGAGTTTTTCCGCCCATGCCGCTAATGCCGACAATTACAAAAACGTGATTAACCGTACCGGCGCACCGCAGTACATGAAGGATTACGATTACGACGATCACCAGCGTTTTAATCCGTTTTTCGATCTCGGATCCTGGCATGGTCATCTGTTGCCAGACGGCCCGAACACCATGGGCGGTTTTCCAGGCGTTGCGCTGCTGACAGAAGAATACATCAACTTTATGGCCAGCAATTTCGACCGCCTGACCGTCTTGCAGGACGGCAAGAAAGTCAATTTCACGCTGGAGGCATACAGTATTCCCGGCGCGCTGGTACAAAAAATGACAGCAAAAGATGTGCAGGTCGAAATGACTCTTCGCTTCGCCACGCCGCGTACCTCATTACTGGAAACTAAAATCACCAGCAATAAACCGCTGGATCTGGTGTGGGACGGCGAGCTGCTGGAAAAACTGGAAGCGAAGGAAGGGAAACCGATTTCCGATAAAACCATTGCTGGCGAGTACCCTGATTATCAGCGCAAAATCAGCGCCACCCGTGATGGCCTGAAAGTCACCTTTGGCAAAGTGCGCGCCACCTGGGATCTGCTGACCTCCGGCGAATCAGAATATCAGGTGCATAAATCCCTGCCAGTGCAGACTGAAATCAACGGTAATCACTTTACCAGTAAGGCGCATATCAACGGGTCGACGACGCTCTATACCACCTACTCCCACCTGCTGACCGCTCAGGAAGTTAGCAAAGAGCAAATGCAGATCCGCGATATTCTGGCGCGTCCGGCGTTTTATCTCACCGCCTCGCAGCAACGCTGGGAAGAGTACCTGAAGAAAGGGTTAACCAATCCGGATGCGACGCCGGAACAGACGCGCGTCGCGGTGAAAGCCATCGAAACACTCAACGGTAACTGGCGCTCACCGGGCGGGGCGGTGAAATTTAATACCGTCACACCGTCGGTGACCGGGCGCTGGTTCTCCGGCAATCAGACCTGGCCGTGGGATACCTGGAAACAGGCGTTTGCGATGGCGCATTTCAATCCGGAGATCGCCAAAGAGAATATCCGCGCGGTCTTCTCCTGGCAGATCCAACCTGGCGACACCGTGCGTCCACAGGATGTGGGATTTGTCCCCGACCTGATTGCGTGGAACCTTAGCCCCGAGCGTGGCGGCGATGGCGGCAACTGGAACGAACGCAATACCAAGCCCAGCCTTGCCGCCTGGTCGGTGATGGAAGTGTACAACGTCACCCAGGATAAAACCTGGCTGGCAGAGATGTACCCGAAACTGGTGGCCTATCACGACTGGTGGTTACGTAACCGCGATCATAACGGCAACGGCGTGCCGGAATATGGCGCGACCCGCGATAAAGCCCATAACACCAAGAGCGGCGAGATGCTGTTTACGGTGAAAAAAGGCGATAAAGAAGAGACGCTGTCTGGGCTGAACAACTACGCCCGCGTGGTGGAGAAAGGCCAGTACGACAGTCTGGAAATTCCGGCACAAGTTGCTGCGTCGTGGGAATCGGGCCGTGATGACGCCGCCGTCTTTGGGTTTATCGACAAGGAACAGCTGGATAAATATGTCGCTAACGGCGGCAAACGTAGCGACTGGACGGTGAAATTCGCCGAGAACCGCAGCCAGGACGGAACGTTGCTGGGCTACTCGCTATTGCAGGAGTCGGTGGATCAGGCCAGCTATATGTACAGCGATAACCATTATTTGGCAGAGATGGCAACTATCCTCGGTAAGCCGGCAGAGGCCAAACGCTATCGCCAGTTGGCGCAGCAGCTCGCGGACTACATCAATACCTGTATGTTCGACCCGACCACGCAGTTCTACTATGATGTGCGCATTGAAGATAAACCGCTGGCGAACGGCTGTGCGGGCAAACCGATTGTTGAGCGCGGTAAAGGGCCTGAAGGCTGGTCGCCGCTGTTTAACGGTGCGGCAACGCAGGCCAATGCCGACGCGGTGGTGAAGGTGATGCTGGACACCAAAGAGTTCAACACCTTTGTACCGCTGGGAACGGCGGCGTTAACCAACCCGGCTTTTGGCGCGGATATCTACTGGCGCGGGCGCGTATGGGTAGATCAGTTCTGGTTTGGTCTGAAAGGAATGGAGCGTTACGGTTATCGCGATGATGCCCTGAAACTGGCGGATACGTTCTTCCAGCATGCCAAAGGATTAACCGCCGACGGTCCGATTCAGGAGAATTACAACCCTCTGACTGGCGCGCAGCAAGGGGCACCCAATTTCTCCTGGAGTGCCGCACATTTGTATATGTTGTATAACGATTTTTTCCGTAAGCAGTAATTTGCAACGGCTGGCGGATGCGGCGTAAACGCCTTATCCGCCCTACATGTACGTTCCCCCAGGCCGGATAAGACGCGGCAAGCGTCGCATCCGGCATTACCACCAGCGTATTCTTTTTGATTCCCATCACAAACCCCGCATTCCCCTTTTCCCTTTTCCCCGGCGACGGCTAAATTAGAACTCATCCGACCACATAACAATTATTTTACATGCTGGATAATTTATGAGCTACCCGTCGCTGTTTGCCCCGCTTGATTTAGGTTTTACCACGTTAAAAAACCGCGTGTTGATGGGTTCAATGCACACCGGGCTGGAGGAATACCCGGACGGTGCCGAGCGGCTGGCGGCGTTTTATGCTGAACGCGCCCGTCACGGCGTGGCGCTGATCGTTAGCGGCGGTATTGCACCTGATTTAACAGGCGTTGGCATGGAAGGCGGTGCAATGCTCAATGACGTCAGCCAGATCCCGCACCATCGCACCATTACCGAAGCGGTACATCAGGAAGGCGGCAAAATCGCCCTGCAAATTTTGCATACCGGACGCTACAGCTACCAACCGCATCTGGTAGCGCCCTCCGCGTTGCAGGCCCCCATCAACCGTTTCGTTCCTCATGAACTCACCCATGAAGAGATCCTGCGACTGATCGACGATTTCGCCCGCTGCGCGCAACTGGCGCGGGAGGCCGGATACGATGGCGTAGAGGTGATGGGTTCCGAAGGGTATTTGATCAACGAATTTCTGACTCTGCGCACCAACCAGCGTAGTGACCAGTGGGGCGGCGATTACCGCAACCGGATGCGGTTTGCCGTCGAAGTAGTGCGTGCGGTGCGCGAGCGCGTCGGCAACGACTTCATTATTATCTATCGGCTGTCGATGCTCGACCTGGTAGAAGGCGGCGGGACTTTTACCGAAACGGTAGAACTGGCGCAGGCCATTGAAGCGGCGGGCGCAACCATTATCAACACTGGAATAGGCTGGCATGAAGCGCGGATTCCGACCATCGCCACGCCAGTGCCGCGCGGCGCATTTAGCTGGGTCACACGCAAACTGAAAGGTCACGTCTCATTGCCGCTGGTGACCACCAACCGGATTAACGATCCGCAGGTTGCCGACGATATTCTCTCGCGCGGTGATGCCGATATGGTATCGATGGCGCGACCGTTTCTTGCTGATGCGGAGCTGCTGTCAAAAGCGCAATCGGGGCGAGCCGATGAGATCAACACCTGCATTGGCTGCAATCAGGCCTGTCTCGATCAGATCTTTGTCGGCAAGGTCACCTCGTGTCTGGTGAATCCTCGCGCCTGCCACGAAACCAAAATGCCGATCCTTCCCGCCGTGCAGAAAAAAAATCTGGCGGTGGTCGGCGCAGGTCCGGCGGGGCTGGCGTTTGCCATCAATGCGGCGGCGCGTGGTCATCAGGTAACGTTGTTTGATGCACATAGCGAGATCGGCGGGCAGTTTAATATCGCCAAACAGATCCCCGGCAAAGAGGAATTTTACGAAACATTGCGCTACTACCGCCGGATGATCGAAGTGACTGGCGTGACACTGAAACTTAATCACACCGTGACCGCAGATCAGTTAAAGGCGTTCGATGAAACGATCCTCGCCAGTGGGATCGTACCGCGCATTCCGCCCATCGACGGGATCGATCATCCGAAGGTGTTGAGTTATCTCGACGTACTGCGCGACAAAGCGCCGGTGGGCAACAACGTCGCCATCATTGGTTGTGGTGGGATTGGCTTTGATACAGCGATGTATTTGAGTCAGCCAGGGGAGTCCACCAGCCAGAATATCACCGAGTTTTGTAATGAGTGGGGAATCGACAGTAGCCTGCAACAGGGTGGTGGGTTAAGCCCGCAGGGAATGCAGATCCCCCGTAGCCCGCGACAGATTGTGATGCTTCAACGCAAAGCCAGCAAACCAGGGCAAGGGTTGGGCAAAACTACGGGCTGGATCCATCGCACCACCCTGCTCTCACGGGGTGTAAAAATGATCCCAGGCGTAAGTTACCAGAAGATCGACGATGAAGGGCTGCATGTGGTGATCAACGGCGAACCGCAAATTTTTGCGGTAGATCATGTGGTGATCTGCGCGGGGCAGGAGCCAAACCGCACGCTGGCACAACCCTTAATCGATGCAGGAAAAACCGTGCATTTAATCGGCGGTTGCGATGTGGCTACGGAGCTGGACGCACGACGGGCGATCGCGCAGGGAACACGGCTGGCGCTGGAGATTTAAATCGTTGTTTGAAGCGCCGGATGCGACGCATCCGGCACGTCGCGTTAATCAATAAACAAGGCGGGAGAAATGCCGAATCGCGTTGCCAGTTTTTTAGCGTGTTCCAGCGTTAATTTCCTCTTCCCGCTCAAAACGCGTGACACCATCGATTTACTGCCAATTTCCGGCAGATCGGAAAGGGTTAAACCATATTGATCCATAAGGGTACGAATCACAGCTATACCGCCAGGCATGGCTTGAGCCATGGCATTAAATTCAGCAAATTCGGGCGCTGATTCTTCCCACGCGGTTATTTTGGCACACACCAGATCCAGCAAGGGGTTTTCAGGATCGTTGAGCAGCAGATGATCTACCAGTTCCAGCGCCTGGGTGTATTGTTCCTCGTTCTGAATACCCGCCAGAAAAGGTGCCACAGCAGTTAGCTTTTCTCCTGCTTGTAAGATGTCGGCAATCGCAATCATTTTTTCCCCTTAGTACGATGAACGGCGGTAAAGAAATCGTATTCTTTATGCGTCATAACTTCACGTATGTAGCACTTTTGCGATTCAAAAAAGACCATTGCTACAACACGTAATTCATTGCCCCCGACATTGAAAACATAATGCTTATCCAGATATTTGAAGTTATCCAGAGAAGGGAATACTGCTTTTAATGACTCAGGTTTTTTGAAATATCCCTTAGCAATCGTGTTCCCCAGAGCCACCAACTCCGTTTTATGTTGCGGGTATTTTTCCGCAGCATCTTTCAATGCTTTTTGAGTTATCAGGTGCATTCTTCATCACGTCCGTTGACAAATTGGCAACATGATAACATCCGTTGACAGATTGGCAACGGATGAATTTATCTGTGTGACGGAAGAATAAACGTAGAAAAACGCTAAACAAGAGAATGTAGAGGATGGTGACAGGGATTTTTTGTTTTATGGAAGCGCGATTCCAGAACTGGGCAGACATTGCCGGATGCGACGCTTGCCGCGTCTTATCCGACCTGGGGGTAATGTGCTGAACGTAGGCCGGATAAGGCGTTTACGCCGCATCCGGCAGGTAGCTGTCAATCTTACCGACGACGCCCCAGCTTCACCGCTTTCAGCACCACAAATTTATTATTGGTGGCAATGGTGGTGCAGTTGCCAAAAATTTTCTTCAGTTTATGGAAGTAATCCAGGTGACGGTTGGCAACGATATACAGCTCGCCGTTGATTTTCAGGCAGCGGCGCGCGTGGTGGAACATTTCCCAGGCAACGTTATCGGTCAGTGCATGTTGCTGGTGAAACGGCGGGTTGCAGAGCACAGCATTAAAGCGGAACGGCTCCACGCCGGAGAGCGCGTTGTTGATCATAAACTCGCAGCGATCCAACGCCTCTGGCATGTTGGTTTCAACATTCAAACGGCTGGAAGCAACCGCCATCGGTGATTCATCGACAAACACCACTTTCGCCTGCGGGTTTTTATCAAGCAGCGTCAGGCCAATAACGCCGTTACCACAACCGAGATCGACAACCTCACCCTCGAGATTCTCTGGCAGATGCTGCATAAAGAAGCGCGCGCCAATATCCAGACCGGTGCGTGAGAAGACATTCGCATGGTTGTGGATAGTCCAGTCAGTACCCTCCAGCTTCCAGCTAACGGTCTGCGGTGCATCAACCAGCGGCGGCTCGTTGAAAGTGCAGTTAATCAGGCGCGCTTTCTTCCATGCCAGCGTGGTGGTGGTCGGGCCGAGCACTTTTTCGAACAGTTCCAGCGTGGAGGTGTGAATGTCACGGGCTTTAGCACCGGCAATAATACGTGTATCCGGCGTGACCACGTTGCGCAATGCGCGCAGTTGCTGTTCCAGCAATGCCAGTGTTTTCGGCACTTTGATCAGTACCACGCCCGGCTGCTGCGGGTAGTCAGCGGTGCTGTCGAGAAACTTCACGCTCGATTCATCAATCCCGTTGAGGCGTAAATTCTCGCGCGTCGCCAGTTCGCTGATGTATGAGTCGCCAATGCTGTACGGCTTATGTTCCGCCAGCGCACAACTTAACGCACCAAAGGCATCATTCAGGATTAACACCGGGCCGCGGATTTCTGTGTCGTCCAACTGTTGCAGCAAATATTCATCTGCCGCTTCCCACGCCTGTAGCGGGTTAACGTCATCCGTCGCCGGAAAACGTTGTAGTGTCAGTGAACGGAAACCGTTGTCTAAGTGGCTCATCGGCCCTCCTGAATGATAAAATTTCGACGTTGCCCCTGAAAAGGGTGCGTGAGTATACCCTTTTTCTCTTTTTCGTGGGCGGTTATGAGCAATCTTACTTATCTTCAGGGTTATCCCGAACAGTTGCTTTCCCAGGTGCGCACGCTGATTAATGAACAGCGTCTGGGCGATGTGCTGGCAAAACGCTATCCAGGAACGCACGACTACGCCACCGATAAAGCCCTCTGGCAATATACTCAGGATCTGAAAAATCAGTTTCTGCGCAATGCCCCGCCGATCAATAAAGTGATGTATGACAACAAGATCCATGTGCTGAAAAACTCGCTCGGGTTACATACCGCTGTTTCGCGTGTGCAGGGCGGCAAGCTGAAAGCAAAAGCAGAGATCCGCGTCGCTACCGTGTTTCGCAACGCGCCGGAACCGTTTTTGCGCATGATCGTGGTGCACGAGTTGGCGCACCTGAAGGAGAAAGAGCACAACAAAGCGTTCTATCAATTGTGCTGTCATATGGAGCCGCAGTACCACCAGCTTGAATTCGACACTCGTCTGTGGCTAACGCAGTTGTCGCTTGGGCAGGACAAAATCTGAAAATGATGTCAGGCGTTATCTTTTCTTCCTTTAGCGCCTAAAATCGACCTCCCCCCTTTCGTTAAGGATAACGACCATGCTGCGCGCCTTTGCCCGCCTTCTTCTCCGTATTTGTTTTTCTCGCCGGACTCTAAAGCTTGGCTGTTTATTGTTGCTTATAGCAGGAGCGACCATTTTTATTGCCGATCGCGTTATGGTCAACGCCAGCAAGCAGCTGACCTGGAGCAATGTCAACGCCGTTCCGGCGCGTAACGTGGGTTTATTGCTGGGAGCGAGGCCGGGTAATCGCTACTTTACCCGACGTATTGATACCGCAGCAGAGTTGTACCACGCCGGAAAAGTGAAATGGCTACTAGTGAGCGGCGATAACGGACGTAAAAATTACGATGAAGCCTCAGGCATGCAGCAGGCTTTGATCGCTAAAGGCGTACCCGCAAAAGTCATCTTCTGCGACTATGCCGGATTCTCAACGCTTGATTCGGTGGTGCGTGCCAAAAAGGTGTTTGGTGAAAGCCATATCACTATTATTTCGCAAGAATTTCATAACCAACGCGCCATCTGGCTGGCAAAACAGTACGGCATCGATGCCATCGGGTTTAACGCACCAGACCTGAATATGAAACATGGTTTTTATACTCAGCTGCGGGAGAAACTCGCTCGCGTCAGCGCAGTGATTGACGCGAAAATCCTCCATCGACAGCCGAAATATCTCGGGCCGTCGGTCATGATTGGGCCGTTTAGCGAGCATGGCTGTCCGGCGAAAGAATAATGCGTATCTGCGCACGTCGAAGATGAAAAAGGCGTGCTACATTGACGACAGAATCCCTTTATGGAGTATCCACGCGTTATGATACGTTTCGCTGTGATTGGCACGAACTGGATCACTCGCCAGTTCGTCGAGGCCGCCCATGAGAGCGGTAAATACAAGTTAACCGCTGTCTATTCCCGCAGCCTTGAACAGGCCCAGCACTTCGCCAATGATTTTTCTGTCGAGCATCTGTTTACATCGCTGGAAGCGATGGCAGAAAGCGATGCCATTGACGCGGTGTATATTGCCAGCCCGAATGCCCTGCATTTTTCCCAGACACAACTTTTCCTTAGCCATAAAACTCATGTGATTTGCGAGAAACCGCTGGCGTCGAATCTGGCGGAAGTGGATGCCGCCATTGCCTGTGCGCGGGAAAATCAGGTGGTGCTGTTTGAGGCATTTAAAACAGCCAGCCTGCCGAACTTTCATTTGCTGCGCCAGGCGCTGCCGAAAGTAGGCAAACTGCGGAAAGTCTTTTTCAACTATTGCCAGTATTCCTCGCGATATCAACGTTATCTGGACGGCGAGAATCCCAACACCTTCAATCCGGCATTCTCCAACGGTTCAATTATGGATATCGGCTTTTACTGTCTGGCGTCGGCGGTGGCGTTATTTGGTGAACCGAAAAGCGTGCAGGCAACCGCCAGTTTGCTGGCAAGTGGTGTGGATGCCCACGGCGTGGTGGTGATGGATTACGGTGATTTCAGCGTTACCTTGCAGCACTCAAAGGTCAGTGATTCTGTGCTGGCAAGTGAGATTCAGGGCGAAGCGGGATCGCTGGTGATTGAAAAACTGTCTGAATGCCAGAAAGTTTGCTATGTGCCGCGCGGCAGCCAGATGCAGGATCTTACCCAGCCGCAGCATATTAATACCATGCTGTACGAAGCAGAGCTGTTCGCTACCCTGGTGGATGAACATCTGGTAGATCATCCAGGGCTGGCGGTCAGTCGTATCACCGCCAGGCTGCTGACCGAGATCCGCCGCCAGACCGGGGTGATTTTTCCGGCAGATAGCGTAAAACTATAATAGCCAAAGTAAAACAGTGTAAAAGGGATGTAACAGACCATTGACTGACCGAATGGTCTGTCATACTTTGTTACCTGCAAAGGGGAGTAACTTCATTGCCGGTCGATCGTCATTACGATGTGTGAAAAACCACATCCGGTCACCGGGCAACCTGAAAGGAATACGCAGACGTATTCCTTTTTTGTTGTAAGTGAGACCTTGCCGGAAGGCGAGGTCTATGCATAAAAAGCAGCGGCTGACGTCTTCCGACGTTGGCCGTTTTTTTATGTGTAAGGAACTTCTATGAATACTGTCGGCACGCCGTTGCTATGGGGCGGATTCGCTGTTGTTGTCGTCATTATGCTGGCTATCGACCTGTTGTTGCAGGGGCGTCGCGGGGCACATGCGATGACCATGAAACAGGCTGCGGCCTGGTCGCTGGTCTGGGTGACACTGTCGTTATTGTTTAATGCCGCTTTCTGGTGGTATCTGGCGCAGACACAGGGGCGCGAAGTCGCGGACCCTCAGGCATTGGCCTTCCTCACGGGTTATCTGATTGAGAAATCACTGGCGGTCGATAACGTCTTCGTCTGGCTGATGTTGTTCAGCTATTTCTCTGTTCCGGCGGCATTACAACGCCGCGTGCTCGTGTATGGCGTACTCGGGGCGATTGTTCTGCGTACCATCATGATCTTCACTGGCAGCTGGCTGATTTCGCAGTTCGACTGGATCCTGTATATCTTCGGTGCCTTCCTGCTGTTTACTGGCGTGAAGATGGCGCTGGCTCATGAAGATGAATCAGGTATTGGTGACAAGCCGCTGGTGCGCTGGCTGCGCGGTCATTTGCGTATGACCGACACCATCGACAACGAGCATTTCTTTGTGCGTAAGAATGGTTTGTTGTATGCCACGCCGCTGATGCTGGTACTGATTCTGGTGGAGTTGAGCGACGTGATTTTCGCCGTGGATAGCATTCCGGCTATCTTCGCCGTGACCACCGATCCGTTTATTGTGCTGACCTCAAACCTGTTTGCGATCCTCGGCCTGCGTGCGATGTATTTCCTGTTGGCGGGCGTAGCAGAACGTTTCTCGATGCTCAAATATGGTCTGGCGGTAATTCTGGTGTTTATCGGTATCAAGATGCTGATTGTCGATTTCTACCATATTCCGATCGCCGTTTCGCTGGGCGTGGTGTTTGGTATTCTGGTGATGACGTTTATTATCAACGCCTGGGTGAATTATCGGCATGATAAGCAGCGGGTGGGATAATTCGCTGTATATTAAGCCACTACGGGTGATAACTCATTCCAGACAAAGATGAGCGATTAAGTATGTAACCGACTTATAGCTCTTTACAAAAAGATCGCTTGGGTGTTAGTGGCGTCAAAATCACCGAAGCGTTCCCTGGAGGCCGGGGCAGCGGCGATTGGCCGCTCCCTGCGCCAGTGACTTTATATGGCATAGCACATCACAGGAGCGCAACAGTTCTCATATGCCAAATAGTTTTGCCTATATGTTATCTAATCAGTCTCAGCAGCCAGTCCTTCTGTCTGTTTATGTCAAACAAATGTAATCATTAAGTTGCAAAATATGACCTCTCTTTAAAATCCAGCATTTTTCGCTTCCCGAAGCTGTAACTTTCCTTATACTCGACCTTGCAAACACTTTGTTACATCCTGAAAGATGCGTCGACAGAACGCACCAGGGATGTGCGACAACACAATGAAAGGATCGAAAAATGACTACGCAACGTTCACCGGGGCTATTCCGGCGTCTGGCTCATGGCAGCCTGGTAAAACAAATCCTGGTCGGCCTTGTTCTGGGGATTCTTCTGGCATGGATCTCAAAACCGGCGGCGGAAGCTGTCGGTCTGTTAGGTACTTTGTTCGTCGGCGCACTGAAAGCCGTTGCCCCCATCCTGGTGTTGATGCTGGTAATGGCGTCTATTGCTAACCACCAGCACGGGCAGAAAACCAATATCCGTCCTATTTTGTTCCTCTATCTACTGGGCACCTTCTCTGCTGCTCTGGCCGCAGTAGTCTTCAGCTTTGCCTTCCCTTCTACCCTGCACTTGTCCAGTAGCGCGGGTGATATTTCGCCGCCGTCAGGCATTGTCGAAGTGATGCGCGGGCTGGTAATGAGCATGGTTTCCAACCCCATCGACGCGCTGCTGAAAGGTAACTACATCGGGATTCTGGTGTGGGCAATTGGCCTCGGTTTCGCACTGCGTCATGGTAACGAGACCACCAAAAACCTGGTCAACGATATGTCGAATGCCGTCACCTTTATGGTGAAACTGGTCATTCGCTTCGCACCGATCGGTATTTTTGGGTTGGTTTCTTCTACCCTGGCTACCACCGGTTTCTCCACACTGTGGGGCTACGCGCAACTGCTGGTCGTGCTGGTTGGCTGTATGTTACTGGTGGCGCTGGTGGTTAACCCATTGCTGGTGTGGTGGAAAATTCGTCGTAACCCGTTCCCGCTGGTGCTGCTGTGCCTGCGTGAAAGCGGTGTGTATGCCTTCTTCACCCGCAGCTCTGCGGCGAACATTCCGGTGAATATGGCGCTGTGTGAAAAGCTGAATCTGGATCGCGATACCTATTCCGTTTCTATTCCGCTGGGTGCAACGATCAATATGGCGGGCGCAGCAATCACCATTACCGTGTTGACGCTGGCTGCGGTTAATACGCTGGGTATTCCGGTGGATCTACCAACGGCGCTGCTGTTGAGCGTAGTGGCTTCTCTGTGCGCCTGTGGTGCGTCCGGCGTGGCAGGTGGTTCTCTGCTGCTGATCCCGCTGGCCTGTAATATGTTCGGTATTTCGAACGATATCGCCATGCAGGTGGTTGCCGTCGGCTTTATCATCGGCGTATTGCAGGACTCTTGCGAAACCGCGCTGAACTCTTCAACTGACGTGCTGTTCACTGCGGCAGCTTGCCAGGCAGAAGACGATCGTCTGGCAAATAGCGCCCTGCGTAACTAATACTTAGCCCCTTTCGTCTACGGCGGAAGGGGTTTTCTCCACTTTAAACGGATCAATTCCCCTTTTCTGCATCCGCCAGAAACGAATGATATTCAGGCCATTCATGAGCAGAAAACTCCCCTCAATCATCGTGCCGCCTATCGACCCCGCCCAGAAGTTGTGAATCACCCAGCAACACGTTGAAAACCACATTACGCAGCGCATGGTCAGCCCTTTACAGCGGAATAGCGCCCAGGTACTGACAATCGTGCCGATAACCGGCAATAGTTCGACAGGATGATGGAACTTCGCGAGGCCAATTCCGCCAGTCAGCACAATAAAAATCGCCATTACCCATAAGCTGCGCGTGCGTAAGGTAATCAGCGTACGAATGGCATTAAGGATGGCACTGGCACCAGCGGGATAGGTGCCCAGAAGAAAAAAATGTACGCCAATAACGGCGCTATAGACCGAAAGCTGCTTTTTGAAGCGACGTTCGTCACGATTGAAAAATGTTGTGATACCAATCAGAAAGGCGATGACACCCACGCCCTGGGCCAGCCAATACGCGGTCATGATAAATCCTTAGCAGGTATGGAAAAGCAAACGGCGCTTCACATTATGAAACGCCGTTTTTTATTAACAACTCATTTCGACTTTATAGCGTTACGCCGCTTTTAAAGATCGCCAGTTCGCGGAAGTCGTTACGCTCGTTGCAGGTTTGTTTACCATTGGCAAACTCAACGATGGTGTCGATAAATTCTTCCAGCAACTGCGGCATCGCTTTACCGTGGATCAGCTGACCCGCGTCAAAGTCGATCCAGTGTTTTTTCTTCGCCGCCAGTTCACTGTTGGTGGCGATTTTCACCGTCGGCACAAATCCACCATACGGCGTGCCACGACCAGTACTGAACAGCACCATATGGCAGCCCGCACCCGCCAGGGCGCTGGTCGCTACGGCATCGTTACCCGGCGCACTTAACAAGTTCAGCCCCGGCGTTTTCAGACGCTCGCCGTAACGCAGCACGTCAACCACGACGCTGGAACCCGCTTTCTGGGTACAGCCAAGTGATTTGTCTTCCAGCGTGGTGATACCGCCCGCTTTGTTCCCCGGCGATGGGTTTTCATAGATCGGCTGGTCATGGGCAATAAAGTACTGTTTGAAGTCGTTGACCATAGTGACCAGTTTTTCAAACGTTGCTTCGTCGCGGCAATGGTCCATCAGCAACTGCTCTGCGCCAAACATCTCCGGCACTTCGGTCAGTACGGTAGTACCGCCGTTAGCAATCACGTAGTCAGAGAAACGCCCCAGCATCGGGTTAGCAGTAATACCAGAAAGACCGTCAGAACCACCGCACTCCAGACCAAACTTCAGTTCGCTGAGTTTGCCTGGCTCACGTTTGTCGTTGCGCATTACGTTATACAACTGATGCAAATGCGCGATCCCGGCTTCGATCTCATCATCCTGCTGTTGGCAGATCATGAAATGAACGCGTTCAGGATCGATATCACCCAGCGTTTCACGGAATGCGGCAACCTGGTTGTTTTCACATCCCAGACCAATGACCAACACGGCGCCTGCGTTCGGGTGGCGCACCATGTTTTGCAGCATGGTGCGGGTATTGATGTGATCGTCGCCCAGCTGCGAGCAGCCGTAGGTGTGGCTGAAGAGGAACACGCCGTCAGTGCCTTCGGCGTTGTTGGTCTCTTTCAGGAAACGGTTCTGGATCTGTCGTGCGATGCCGTTGACACAGCCTACGGTTGGCAGGATCCACAGCTCGTTACGCACCCCGACATCGCCGTTAGCGCGACGATAGATCTGCACTTCACGATCTGCCGCTTGCGCAGGCAGATCCTGAAAATCAGGTTGATAGCGATACTGATCCAGATCGCTCAGATTCGTGCGCGTATTGTGGGCGTGAACGTGTTCCCCCGCCGCAATATCCGCCAATGCATAACCAATCGGCAGGCCATATTTAATGACGTTGGCCCCTTTTGCGATATCCGTTAACGCAAATTTATGTCCACGAGCAACATCCTGGCGCAGCGTAACAGTTTGGTTGTCGACACTGACTTCTGTGCCTTCCGCCAAATCTGCTAAAGCAACCGCGACGTTATCCAGCGCATGGATCTTGATGTATTGCATATCAACCCCAGACCTTAGTTCAGTTCAATGGCGAAGTAGTCACGCGCATTGTTAAAGCAAATATTTTTCACCATCTCGCCCAGCAGGTTGATGTCCGCCGGTGCTTCGCCCGCTTCCACCCAGCGGCCAATCATCTGGCACAGAATGCGGCGGAAGTATTCGTGACGGGTGTATGACAGGAAGCTACGGCTGTCAGTCAGCATACCGACAAAGCGGCTCAGCAGACCGAGCTGCGCCAGTTGGGTCATCTGACGTTCCATACCGTCTTTCTGATCATTAAACCACCAGCCGGAACCGAACTGCATTTTGCCCGGCATACCTTCGCCCTGGAAGTTACCGATCATGGTGCCCAGCACTTCGTTATCGCGCGGGTTCAGGCAGTAGAGAATGGTTTTCGGCAGCAGGTTTTCTTCGTTCTGCTTGCTCAGCAGCTTAGACAGTTCTTCCGCCATCGGACGGTCGTTGATGGAGTCAAAGCCTACATCCGGCCCCAGCAGTTTGAACTGACGCAAGTTGTTATTACGCAGTGCGCCAATGTGGTACTGCTGTACCCAGCCGCGACGTGCATATTCAGCGCCAAGGAACACCAGCACCGCAGTTTTGAACTGTGCCACTTCGTGCTCGCTCAGGGTTTCGCCTGCCAGACGGCGCGCCAGAATGCTATCCAGTTCCGCTTCGTTCGCTTCGGCAAACATCACCACGTCCAGCGCATGATCAGACACTTTACAGCCGTGAGCGGCGAAGTGATCCAGACGCTTGGTCAGGACAGTTTGCAGGTCAGCAAAACGACGGATGTCGGTATCAGAGACTTCACCCAGCTTCGCCATGTAGTCGTTAAAGGTCGCCTGTTCGATGTTGAAGGCTTTGTCCGGACGCCAGCTCGGTAGCACTTTAATGGTGAAAGAGCCGTCTTTGGCGATCTCTGCGTGATGCTCCAGAGAATCGATCGGATCGTCGGTGGTGCCGACCATTTTCACGTTCATCTGCTGCATGATGCCGCGCGCAGAGAAATTATCCTGCGCCAGCAGTTCGTTACATTCGTTCCAGATTTCGTCAGCGGTAGACGGGGAAAGCAATTTGCCGGTAATACCAAATGGACGACGCAGTTCGAGGTGCGTCCAGTGGTATAACGGGTTGCCGATAGTGTGCGGAACGGTCGCCGCCCAGGCGTCAAATTTTTCTCGGTCAGATGCATCACCAGTACACAGACGCTCAGCCACGCCATTAGTGCGCATAGCACGCCATTTGTAGTGATCACCTTTCAGCCAGATGTCATACAGATTTTTAAAGCGGTAGTCTTCTGCGATTTGCTGCGGCGGCAAATGGCAATGGTAATCGAAAATCGGCTGGTCTTTTGCGTAGTCGTGATACAGACGGCGGGCAAATTCGGTATCTAACAGGAAATCTTCAGTCATAAACGGAGTCATTTTCGTCTTCCTCTCAACGAGTGAGCTAGCTTGCTTATGGTGCGATGCTGACAAAGTTATCACACCAATTTCCAGAGTCCGAAGATATTTTCGTGAGATAGATCAATAAACGTAGTTAAAAAAATTACTCTCAAAGTGGTAAATCTCGCTGCAAGCCGCGCCAGTACTGGCCTCGCTGTCATCAGGTAATGTCCCTACAAATATTCCCACATTTGTGATGGCTCTCACCTTTTAAAGTTGTATGACAAGTTATCTTTCTGCCGTCGCAAATCATAAGTCGACGGAATGCAAATTGCCGATTCATTCATTTGTTAGATGAATCGGGTTAACCGGTACGGAAGCCGAATTAGCACGAAACTTTCATGGCAACGTTCGGGGCGTGCCGGTTTTTTTTCGGTTACCCGGTCGTAACTAACATCTTCAGCCTCTGGCGGGATGATGGCCGCGCTTCCTGCGGATATAACAAAACGATGAGGTTTTACATGCGTAAAATTAAAGGGTTACGTTGGTATATGATCGCACTGGTGACGCTCGGCACTGTGCTTGGTTACCTGACGCGTAACACTGTGGCGGCAGCTGCGCCAACTCTGATGGAAGAGTTAAACATCTCCACCCAACAGTATTCCTATATCATCGCAGCCTATTCTGCTGCTTATACGGTCATGCAACCGGTAGCAGGTTATGTACTGGATGTGCTGGGTACGAAAATCGGTTACGCAATGTTTGCTGTACTGTGGGCTGTGTTCTGTGGCGCAACCGCGCTGGCAGGTAGCTGGGGTGGCCTGGCGGTTGCTCGTGGTGCGGTAGGTGCTGCAGAGGCGGCGATGATCCCGGCGGGTCTGAAAGCCAGTTCCGAATGGTTCCCGGCAAAAGAGCGTTCCATCGCGGTCGGCTACTTTAACGTAGGTTCTTCGATTGGTGCGATGATTGCGCCGCCGCTGGTGGTATGGGCAATCGTGATGCACAGCTGGCAGATGGCATTTATCATCTCCGGTGCGTTGAGCTTTATCTGGGCGATGGCATGGCTGATTTTCTACAAGCATCCGCGCGACCAGAAACATCTGACCGATGAAGAACGTGACTACATTATTAATGGTCAGGAAGCCCAGCACCAGGTTGACACAGCGAAGAAAATGTCCGTTGGTCAGATCCTGCGTAACCGTCAGTTCTGGGGTATCGCGCTACCGCGTTTCCTGGCTGAACCGGCCTGGGGTACTTTTAACGCGTGGATCCCGCTGTTCATGTTTAAAGTTTACGGCTTTAACCTGAAAGAGATCGCGATGTTCGCCTGGATGCCGATGCTGTTTGCTGACCTTGGTTGTATCCTCGGTGGTTACCTGCCGCCGCTGTTCCAGCGTTGGTTTGGCGTGAACCTGATCGTTTCCCGTAAGATGGTAGTAACGCTGGGTGCGGTGCTGATGATTGGCCCAGGTATGATCGGTCTGTTCACTAACCCGTATGTCGCGATTATGCTGCTGTGTATCGGTGGTTTTGCTCACCAGGCCCTGTCTGGCGCACTGATTACGCTCTCTTCTGACGTGTTCGGTCGTAACGAAGTGGCGACGGCGAACGGTTTAACCGGGATGTCCGCATGGCTGGCAAGTACGCTGTTTGCACTGGTAGTCGGTGCACTGGCTGACACCATCGGCTTCAGCCCGCTGTTCGCAGTTCTGGCAGTATTCGACCTGCTGGGTGCGCTGGTTATCTGGACTGTGTTGCAGAACAAACCGGCGATTGAGGTGGCGCAGGAATCACATAACGATCCCGCACCGCAACATTAAGGCTTCGTGTAAGTTTTAGTTTCCCTTCAAAGCCGCCTTCTCAGGCGGCTTTTTCATCACTGTGAGTAGAGCTAAACTCGCAAAAGTGGTATAACAAATATAGTCTGCCGTATCATGCCTGGAGCGCATATGGAAATCACTGAACCACGCCGTTTGTATCAACAACTTGCCGCTGATCTGAAAGAGCGCATCGAACAGGGCGTCTATCTGGTGGGTGATAAACTACCTGCTGAGCGCTTTATTGCCGATGAAAAAAACGTCAGTCGCACCGTGGTTCGTGAAGCCATCATCATGCTTGAAGTTGAAGGCTATGTAGAGGTGCGTAAAGGCTCGGGTATTCATGTGGTTTCCAACCAGCCGCGCCATCAGCAGTCAGCTGACACTAATATGGAATTCGCCAATTACGGTCCGTTTGAGCTGCTTCAGGCACGTCAGCTCATCGAAAGTAATATTGCCGAGTTCGCAGCGACCCAGGTAACCAAACAGGACATCATGAAACTGATGGCCATCCAGGAGCAGGCGCGCGGCGAACAATGCTTCCGTGATTCCGAATGGGATTTACAGTTCCATATTCAGGTTGCCCTGGCGACGCAGAACTCCGCCCTGGCAGCCATCGTTGAAAAAATGTGGACCCAACGTAGCCATAACCCATACTGGAAAAAACTGCACGAGCATATTGATGCCCGTACTGTCGATAACTGGTGCGATGACCACGATCAGATCCTCAAAGCGTTAATTCGCAAAGATCCCCATGCCGCTAAGCTGGCAATGTGGCAGCATCTGGAAAACACCAAGATCATGTTATTTAACGAAACCAGCGACGATTTCGAGTTCAATGCCGACCGCTATCTGTTCGCCGAAAATCCCGTTGTGCATCTTGATACGGCCACCAGCGGCAGCAAATGAAATCCCCATTCGGCAGGCGCAACGACGCGCCTGTTTGCCTCGTCGGTAAGCGAAAAGTATAAAGTGTCAGCCTGTGTAAATCCTCTCGCCACCCTCCCCTGCATTCAGCAAAATCAGACACCACGGACATGTAATTTTGATAACGAACAACGTTGACCTTTGTTACAATTAGATTCAATTTGAATTTATGCTTTTGAATGCTTTCTTATCTCACGATTTAACAGGGAATAGTTCAGGCTGTGTTGATGTATCAAACCCGCAGAACATACCAAAACAGCAATAACATTGCGGTAGTGCATCTTTTAAAACCAGCGTGGCGTTAACCGATTCACCAGGAATAATGAATGGAACTTTTGACCCAATTGCTGCAAGCCCTGTGGGCGCAGGATTTTGAAACCCTGGCCAATCCGTCGATGATTGGCATGCTCTATTTTGTTTTATTTGTAATTTTGTTCCTTGAAAACGGCTTGCTTCCGGCGGCCTTTTTACCGGGCGACAGTTTACTGGTGTTGGTCGGCGTATTGATTGCGAAAGGCGCGATGGGCTATCCGCAAACGATTCTGCTACTGACCGTTGCCGCCAGCCTCGGCTGCTGGGTCAGCTATATTCAGGGGCGATGGCTGGGCAATACCCGCACCGTACAAAACTGGCTATCTCATTTACCCGCGCATTATCATCAACGCGCACACCATCTTTTTCATAAACACGGTTTATCGGCGCTGTTAATTGGTCGCTTTATTGCGTTTGTCAGAACACTGCTGCCGACGATTGCCGGGTTATCAGGGCTGAATAACGCGCGCTTTCAGTTCTTCAACTGGATGAGCGGTCTGCTGTGGGTATTAATCCTGACAACTCTGGGTTACATGCTCGGCAAAACGCCGGTATTTTTAAAGTACGAGGACCAGTTGATGTCATGCCTGATGCTGCTCCCGGTGGTGCTGCTGGTGTTTGGCCTGGCAGGTTCTCTGGTCGTGTTATGGAAAAAGAAATATGGAAATCGGGGGTAAGGGATGCAAATACCTCGCATGTCGCTTCGCCAGCTAACCTGGTCCGGCGCTGTTTTACTTCTGGTCGGCACGCTGTTGCTGGCCTGGTCCGCGGTTCGCCAGCAAGAGTCTACGCTGGCGATTCGTGCCGTTCATCAAGGCACAACGATGCCAGACGGTTTTTCAATCTGGCATCACCTTGACGCTCACGGCATTCCTTTCAAAAGCATCACCCCTAAAAACGACACTCTGTTAATTACGTTTGACTCCAGCGACCAGAGTGCCGCAGCAAAAGCGGTTCTCGACAGAACATTGCCCCATGGCTACATCATTGCGCAGCAGGACAATAATAGTCAGGCTATGCAGTGGCTAACCCGATTGCGGGATAACTCTCATCGCTTCGGATAACTTCCTGTTATCCGAAACAGATCACTCACTTTGGTGATTTCACCGTAACTGTCTATGATTAATGAGGCGGTGGTCAACACTACCGCTTCGTTGTCTGGACAATCGTTCCTTTGTAATAGGTCCGAATCACAATGGAAGGTTCAAGAATGAAATACCGCATCGCTTTAGCTGTTTCTCTTTTTGCTCTTAGTACCGGTAGTTATGCCACTACCCTGTGTCAGGAAAAGGAGCAAAATATCCTTAAGGAGATCAGCTATGCCGAAAAACACCAAAACCAGAATCGTATTGACGGTCTGAATAAAGCCCTGAGTGAAGTCCGGGCCAACTGTTCAGATAGCCAGCTGCGTGCCGATCATCAGAAGAAAATCGCAAAGCAGAAAGATGAGGTGGCGGAACGCCAGCAAGATTTAGCCGAGGCGAAGCAAAAAGGCGATGCCGATAAGATTGCCAAACGCGAACGGAAACTGGCAGAAGCGCAGGAAGAGCTGAAAAAGCTGGAAGCGCGCGACTACTAACTCACAATAGTCACTACTTACTCACCTGGAGAAAACTATGTCGAAAGAACACACTACGGAACATCTGCGTGCTGAGTTGAAATCCCTTTCCGATACGCTGGAAGAGGTGCTTAGCTCATCTGGCGAGAAGTCGAAAGAAGAGTTGAGTAAGATTCGTAGCAAAGCGGAGCAGGCACTGAAACAGAGCCGTTATCGCCTGGGTGAAACCGGTGATGCCATTGCCAAACAAACCCGTGTCGCGGCGGCGCGTGCCGATGAGTATGTGCGTGAAAATCCGTGGACGGGCGTGGGCATTGGCGCTGCAATCGGTGTAGTGCTCGGCGTTCTGCTGTCGCGTCGTTAATTATGGCGGACACTCATCACGCGCAAGGGCCCGGTAAAAGCGTTCTGGGCATCGGGCAGCGAATTGTTTCCATCATGGTTGAAATGGTGGAGACACGTCTGCGGCTGGCGGTGGTGGAGCTGGAAGAGGAAAAAGCCAATCTCTTTCAGCTTTTACTGATGCTGGGCCTGACGATGCTTTTCGCTGCATTTGGTCTTATGAGCCTGATGGTGCTGATTATCTGGGCGGTTGATCCGCAATATCGCCTGAATGCGATGATTGCCACCACCGTGGTGTTGCTGCTACTGGCACTCATTGGCGGTATCTGGACGTTACGTAAATCGCGTAAATCCACCTTACTGCGCCATACGCGCCATGAGCTGGCAAACGATCGGCAACTGCTCGAGGAGGAGTCCCGTGAGCAGTAAAGTCGAACGTGAACGACGTAAGGCGCAACTGCTTAGCCAGATCCAGCAACAACGGCTGGATCTTTCCGCCAGTCGTCGTGAATGGCTGGAGGCGACAGGCGCTTATGATCGTCGCTGGAATATGCTGCTGAGTCTGCGCTCCTGGGCGCTGGTTGGCAGTAGTGTGATGGCTATCTGGACGATTCGTCATCCCAATATGCTGGTCCGCTGGGCCAGACGTGGTTTTGGTGTATGGAGCGCCTGGCGTCTGGTGAAAACAACCCTCAAGCAACAACAGCTTCGCGGTTAACTTCCTTTCTGGCCGGAGACATTCCGGCCTTATTCCTCAAATTTTTTGAAAATATTTGACAGTTTTCCTTGCTAACAATCACGCTTCGCCACGTTTATGATTCTCTCCATCGAAAGCAACGACGCTAATACCGCGCCCTTGCACAAAAAAACAATCAGCAGCCTGAGCGGCGCAGTGGAGAGTAAGATGAAAAAATTAGAAGATGTTGGGGTACTGGTCGCACGCATTTTAATGCCGATTCTGTTTATTACGGCAGGTTGGGGAAAAATTACTGGCTACGCGGGTACGCAACAATATATGGAAGCGATGGGTGTCCCTGGCTTTATGTTGCCACTGGTGATTCTGCTTGAGTTTGGTGGTGGTCTGGCAATCCTGTTCGGTTTCCTGACACGTACCACTGCCCTGTTTACTGCGGGCTTTACGCTGCTGACGGCATTTTTATTTCACAGCAATTTTGCAGAAGGCATGAACTCGCTGATGTTTATGAAAAACCTGACTATTTCTGGCGGATTCCTGCTGCTGGCGATTACCGGTCCGGGCGCGTATAGCATCGACCGTCTGTTGAATAAAAAGTGGTAAGTACGCGCTATACTTAACGATAAAAAACGAGGGGGAACACTCCTCGTTTCAGATTGTTGACAAAGTGCGCGTTGTTCATGCCGGATTCGGCGTGAACGCCTTATCCGGCCTAAAAAAACATGCAAATTCAATACATTGCAGAAACCTCGTAGGCCTGATAAGCATAGCGCATCAGGCAGTTTTGCGTTTGCCATCAGTCTCAAACGAGGAGAAACGCTCCTCGTTTTTGCTATTGGAGGAGAGAAAAATGGGTCAACTGATTGACGGCGTCTGGCATGACACCTGGTACGACACCAAATCCACTGGCGGTAAATTTCAACGTTCAGCTTCCGCATTTCGTAACTGGCTCACTGCCGATGGCGCGCCAGGCCCCACTGGCAAAGGCGGTTTTGCCGCAGAGAAAGGTCGTTATCATCTCTATGTTTCACTCGCCTGCCCGTGGGCGCACCGCACGCTGATCATGCGTAAACTCAAAGGACTGGAACCGTTTATTTCCGTTTCCGTAGTGAACCCGTTAATGCTGGAAAACGGCTGGACCTTTGATGACAGTTTTCCGGGAGCAACCGGCGATACACTCTATCAACATGAGTTTCTGTATCAGCTTTATCTCCACGCCGATCCACACTACAGCGGACGTGTCACTGTTCCCGTACTCTGGGACAAGAAGAACCACACCATTGTCAGCAACGAATCAGCGGAAATCATCCGCATGTTTAATACCGCGTTTGATGCGCTGGGTGCGAAAGCTGGAGATTACTACCCTTCAGCCCTGCAAACGAAAATTGACGAACTTAATGGCTGGATTTACGACACCGTTAACAATGGCGTGTATAAAGCCGGTTTTGCCACCAGCCAGCAAGCCTACGACGAGGCGGTGGCGAAAGTGTTTGAATCGCTGGCGCGACTGGAACAGATTTTAGGTCAGCACCGTTACCTGACCGGCAACCAGCTAACCGAAGCCGATATTCGCCTGTGGACCACGCTGGTGCGTTTTGATCCAGTGTATGTGACCCACTTCAAGTGTGATAAGCACCGCATCAGCGATTACCTGAATCTGTATGGCTTCCTGCGCGATATCTACCAGATGCCGGGAATTGCCGAAACCGTCAATTTCGATCACATCCGTAATCATTACTTCCGCAGCCATAAGACCATCAACCCTACGGGGATTATTTCAATTGGTCCGTGGCAGGATCTCGATGAACCGCATGGACGAGATGTTCGCTTCGGTTAAAAAAAGGCACCTTACGAGGTGCCTCTGATAATTAGCTAAGTGCGTGTTGTTCATGTCGGATGCGGCGTAAACGCCTTATCAAACCTACAAAACATTTATATTCAATATGTTGCAATGACCGCGCAGGCCAGATAAGCGTAGCGCATCTGGCAATTTTGCGCTTGCCCTTATCCTTCACAGCGCCTTATTAATTCATCGAGATAATATTTACTGCCATTTCATTCACGTCTATTCTTAAATTGCTGCTTTAAAAACAAGTGATTGAGCAAAATTGAGGCAAAAATGGACTGGTATCTGAAAGTACTAAAAAATTATGTCGGTTTCCGGGGCCGTGCGCGGCGCAAAGAGTACTGGATGTTTATTCTGGTCAACATCATCTTTACGTTCGTGCTGGGGCTACTGGATAAAATGTTAGGCTGGCAACGTGCCGGTGGCGAAGGCATCCTGACGACAATCTACGGTATTCTGGTGTTTTTACCATGGTGGGCAGTTCAGTTCCGCCGCCTGCACGACACCGACCGCTCGGCGTGGTGGGCACTGTTGTTCTTAATCCCGTTTATCGGCTGGCTTATTATCATCGTCTTTAACTGTCAGGCGGGTACGCCAGGCGAAAACCGCTTTGGACCAGATCCGAAACTGGAACCTTAAAACAAATCTCCTCGCCGGATGTCTGACTCATCCGGCTTTTATCATCATGTTGATGAATAAATAATCTACTAATGTTTATTTAAATTATTTCAATGTCGTTATATAAATTACATATAAAAAACGGCCATGTATTTATCTTAAATATCAAAACCTTTATAACATCCGAAAAAGAAAGATACGAATAGCATTTACTCCATCCCCGGAATAGACTTTCGCAACTTTTAATTAAAGGGATGTTTTTATGCAGTGGTATTTAGCCGTATTAAAAAATTATGTTGGTTTCTCTGGTCGTGCACGTCGTAAAGAGTACTGGATGTTTACTCTGATTAACGCCATCGTCGGCACTATTATCAATGTCATTCAATTGATTTTAGGTTTAGAGTTTCCATTCCTTTCTCTCATTTACCTGGCAGCAACAATCATTCCGGTCATTGCTCTGTGCGTTCGTCGTCTGCACGATACTGACCGTTCAGGTGCGTGGGCGCTTCTCTATCTGGTACCGGTCATTGGCTGGTTAGTTCTGTTTGTATTTGCCTGTTTAGAAGGCAATTCTGGCAGCAATCGTTACGGAAACGATCCGAAGTTTGGTTCAAATTAATCTTAGAATTGGGGCGATATTTCGCCCCTTTTTATTAAAAATAACAAATATTATTTTCCGCTAAAAAGTTTGGGAATTTCCCGCAGACACCAGGATTTCGCTTCCCCCATACTGTCACGACGCCAGGCCATAATAATATCGATCTCGCTGGTCGATTCCGGGCTGACGACACGCAACCGTCCTTCCGCAATATCTTTTTCAACCATCGGATACGGCATCGTCGCCACGCCAAGCCCCGCCAGTAATGCCTGACGTTTATCTTCAATCGTGCTCACCGTTAAGCGCGGCTGTTTGTCCAGCAGCTGTACGGTCAATACCGGGCGCTCACGAGCGGTATCCGCCACCGCAATACCACGATATTTCACACGCGTCACTTCAGAGAGCGGTTCTGGCTCTTGATGAATCGGGTGATCTGGCGCGGCAACGTAGACGTTCATTAAGGTATAGAGCTTGCGCGAGTTAATCTCCGACGAGGAACGAAAATGCATATCCGGCGCGATAACAATATCCGCGCGCCCCTGCTCCAGCCGTTCCCACGCCCCCGCCAGCACTTCGGTGATGATTGCCAGTTGGGTATTGGCTTTTGCCGCCAGTTTGTCGATTAACGGGAAAAAGGCGGGTGTCGGTACCAGCGCCTCAGTCACAATGGTGAGATGCGTTTCCCAACCGCGCGCGAGGGCTTCCGCATCGGTAGTCAGTTTATCTGCGGCTTCCAGCAAAACGCGCCCTCGCTCCAGCAACATTCGCCCGACATTGGTGAATTTGGTGCGATGGCCCGAGCGGTCAAACAACACCACATCCAGCTCTTCTTCTAGTTTTTGCATGGTGTAGCTAAGTGCGGAAGGCACGCGTCCCAGCTCATCCGCCGCCGCCGCAAAACTGCCCCGGCGATCGATCGCATCCATAACCCGTAGTGCTTCCAGCGTTAATGCCCTTTCTTTGGCCATTTCGTTCTCATTCAGGAAATTTGAACATACCGGGCAGAATATCTGGCTAACAATGTAGCGTCCAGCCCCTTACCATAAAAGGAAGTAAAGAGAGGTCAAGAATTATGATTACTACCCGAACTGCCAGGCAGTGTGGACAAGCAGACTACGGATGGTTGCAGGCCCGGTATACTTTTTCCTTTGGACACTACTTCGACCCGAAATTGTTAGGTTATGCCTCCCTGCGTGTGCTTAACCAGGAAGTTCTGGCCCCAGGTGCCGCCTTCCAGCCGCGTACCTATCCTAAAGTCGATATTTTAAATGTGATTCTGGATGGAGAAGCTGAGTATCGTGACAGCGAAGGCAATCATGTTCAGGCCTACGCAGGTGAAGCGTTGCTGCTCTCTACCCAGCCGGGTGTCAGCTATAGCGAACACAATCTCAGCAAAGACAAACCGTTAACACGGATGCAGCTTTGGCTGGATGCCTGCCCGCAGCGAGAGAATCCGCTGATTCAAAAACTGGCGCTTGATATGGGCAAGCAGCAATTAATCGCCTCGCCAGAGGGGGCGATGGGAAGCCTGCAGTTGCGCCAGCAAGTGTGGCTGCATCATATCGTGCTAGACAAAGGCGAAAGTGCGAATTTCCAGTTGCATGGGCCACGCGCGTATTTGCAATCGATTCACGGGCAATTTCATGCGCTTACGCATCATGAAGAGAAAGCGGCGCTGACCTGCGGTGATGGGGCGTTTATTCGTGACGAGGCTAACATTACGCTGGTTGCCGATTCCCCACTGCGCGCTTTGCTGATAGATTTGCCTGTCTAGTTGTTTTTACAGGGAGATGAAGATGAGTAAAAAATCGGCCAAAAAGCGTCAGCCGGTGAAGCCCGTGGTGGCGAAGGAACCGGCTCGCACCGCCAATAATTTTGGCTATGAAGAGATGTTGAGCGAACTGGAAGCCATTGTCGCGGATGCTGAAACGCGTTTAGCCGAGGATGAAGCTACCGCGTAAAGACAGGTTGCCGGATGCGGCGTAAACGCCTTATCCGGCCTACAAAACCAGCAACATCAACAAATTGCACAACTCGTAGGCCAAATAAGATGCACCAGCATCGCATCCGACACGATACCCAAAACCAGGTGTTTATCTGGCCTTGCTCGCCATAATCTCGATAATCTGCCGATCCGTTTGCTGCATCGAATGGCTTGCCAGCGCACACAGGTTGGCAATCGACTGCTCAACATCATGCGCCACAATACCTTCATTACCGGTCACAGCGGTATCATCCAGCGCCATTAACACTGCTTTCCACGCAGCCGAAGCACTGGTCGAAACCTTCATCGCGCAGCTGTTGGACGCACCATCGCAAATCATGCCGCTGACATCGCCGATCATACTGCTGATCGCCATCGAGATGGTTTCATAACGCCCATCCACCAGCCATGCCATCCCGGCGGCAGCCCCCATTGCTGCTGTCGTTGCGGCACACAACGCAGACAAACGCGGTAACTGGTTATGGATGTAAATCGCGCTCAAATGCGAAAGCATCAGCGCACGCGCCAGTCGCTCATCATCTGCCCCGAAGTGTTCTGCGACCACCACCACAGGCATTGTTGCGGTGATCCCCTGATTGCCAGAACCGGAGTTACTCATTGCCGGAAGCGTAGCACCGCCCATACGCGCATCGGATGCCGCGCTGGTACGAATCACAATGGATGAAGAGAGATCTTTCGCCAGCAAACCGCGTTCACACTGTTTTTCCAGCGTCGCGCCAATATGTAGCCCCCAGTTACCACTCAAACCTTCCTGCGATAACGCGCAATTTAACTTCGCGGAATCGAGAATAAAGCGGATCGCCGCAAACGGCACTTCATTGACGAACTTCAGGATCTCAGCCAGCGTCGTTCTGGAGAGCACCGTCAGTGGCGACTCTTGCTCGCCCTCTGCCACACTGGCCTGCTGGGTAAACACCACGCCATTGTGCGTCTCAATATGCACAATGTTGGTATGCCCGCCAACGATGGTGACACACGCCCACTTCTCACCTCTCCAGACTTTGGCGCGTGAGAAGAGGATTTCATCGCAAGGTTCCTGGATTTTAACCGAGACTTTCCCCGCCGCCAGCAGTGCTTTGGCATCGGCAATTGCCTGCGCTGTTGCGTCTTTCAGCACTTCCAGCCCGGCGTTAGCATTTCCACCTAACGCCCCCAGCGCCGCCGCAATCGGCAGCCCCACCATTCCCGTGCCAGGAACGGTGACGCCCAGACCGTTCTTCATCAGATTTGGCGAAACCCAGGCTTCTACACGTTCAACCGGACCTTCTAGTTTTGCCGCAGCAACCGCCGCCGCCAGCGCCAGTGAAATCGGTTCAGTACATCCCAGCGCCGGTTTTACTTCCTCCTGAACGGCGAGGATGTAACGCTGCCATAACGGATTTAAAGTCGAATCAAACATAATAAAAACCTTAAAATTTCAGGTAAATCAAGAAAATGCCAGGAACGGAGATACACAAAGCAACAAACCAGTGACGATAATCAGGTACAGAGACATCCCTTTGTATTTGTGCAATGCCGGTACTTTGTAAACCAGCCACGCCGGGATCAGGCACCCTACCATGCCGAAAATCGGGCTACAGATAGAGGTGAAGCTCAACACCGGTGCGTTCAGTACGATGGCGCTCCAGGCCAGCAAAATGGCGAAAATCATGATGCCGCGCTGAACGAGATTTTCGTTAATCTTCTCGGCAGGCATCTTGCGACGCAGGATGTTCATTACGATCCCTTGCGTTGCTTCGCGAAAGCCTAAATAGACGCCAAAAAACGCGGTCATTACTGCAAAGATATTGAGAATGACGCTGACCACTTTCACCCACGCTGCGCCGTCACCGCTAATAAACTGCGCCGCAATTGCCAGCGCGGAAATATTCTGCTCGTAGGCTTTTACCGCTTCGTCATGTCCCATCGCCAGCGTGAACGACACGGCGTAGAAAAAGACGGTGACAAACAAAATGCCAAACGCGATATTCATTGCCCGCAATGCTTTATGCCGCGCCACTTCAATTGATTTTTCCCGCGAGCGATAAGAGATCACCATCGGGCTTAACGTCTGGATAAACAGAATCGACGTCAGGGTAAACGGCAGAGTAATAATGGCGTTTTTCACCAGTAGCCCCAGAGGCGGTAGCGAACCGACGTTATACAGATGCCACATTCCCACCATCGACACGCCCAGCGCCGCGACCACCAGCAGCTTGGTCAGCACCATCCCCGTCGAAATTTTGAATAACAATTTCTCGCCGCGTGAGGAGATCGCCACCAGAATGCAAATCAGTACCAGACCATAAAAGGGACTGTCTGACAGCAACCCTTCCGTCACGCCGAAGGTATGCAGGTAGGAAGCACTATCGTTGGTGATGGCGGTGGAATAGACGAACATCCAGATCACCAGCATCACGAAATAGAGCGCACCTAACAGGATGCCCCAGTTTTTACCTAAATAACCGCTGATGACGCTGGGGTAATCTTTACACTCTGGTGATTCTGCCAGCGTATTAATAAACAACCGCTGAAACAGATACATTGCCGGGTAACCAATCACCGATGAGAGCAAAAATACCCACAATCCCATCAAACCGACCTGCACCGGGAGAAAAACAATCCCTGCGCCAATCGCCATCCCGATACTCATAATCACCCAGCCGGTGTCAGTACTGTCGAATTTGATCGCTTCTCGCCACTCGCTCTCACTCATTCCAGCACGACCTGCCGGGGTCGAAGCGTCTGCAATGACGCCTTTATTCGATGCAATTTCCATAATTTCTCGCTCAATATTTTGTAGGGCTTATTATTTTTTTCCGAGCCGCATCAAGGCGATATGCGGTCTACATTTTTGCAGGCGAGTTATTAGAATAAGGAAATGATACGCGCGAGGTCAGAGAAAATCTTCACAATCAAGACTTTGAAATAACGGAGATGGATAAGAATTTTCTACTAAATTAACCGCAAGAGAATATTCATTCTCTATTTGCGGCAGATCACAAAAAAAAGGTGCACATTTGTGCACCCAAGGATGAAAGCTGACAGCAATGTCAGCCGCAGACCACTTTAATGGCCAGTCCTCCGCGTGATGTTTCGCGGTATTTATCGTTCATATCTTTGCCGGTTTCATACATCGTCTCGATAACTTTATCGAGTGAAACACGCGGTGCCGAGGTGCGGCGCATCGCCATCCGCGCAGCGTTTACTGCTTTCACGGCATTAATGGCATTACGTTCAATACATGGGATTTGCACCTGTCCGGCAACCGGATCGCAGGTCAGACCAAGGTTATGCTCCATCGCAATTTCCGCCGCATTGCATACCTGCGCCGGACTGCCGCCCAGTAGTTCAGTTAACCCTGCCGCCGCCATTGAACAGGCCACGCCAATTTCCCCCTGACAGCCGACTTCCGCGCCAGAAATGGAAGCGTTCATTTTATACAGCGCGCCAATAGCCCCCGCTGCCAGTAGATAGCGGGCAATTGACCGCTCATTTACTGGGCGACGGAACTTATCATAATAAGCCAGCACAGCCGGAATAATGCCGCACGCCCCATTGGTCGGCGCTGTTACTACGCGCCCACCGGCTGCGTTTTCTTCACTCACTGCCAGCGCGTACATGTTGATCCAGTCGATGACGTTCATCGGATCGTTAGAGATGTTATCGCTGGAAACCAGCTGGCGACGCAACGCAACGGCACGACGAGGCACATTAAGCGGTCCTGGCAGCACGCCTTCGGTATTCATCCCGCGTTCAATGCCGTCGTGCATCACTTGCCAGATACGGGCAAACCCGGCATCAATTTCCGCTTTGCTGCGCAGCGCCAGCTCGTTGTGCATCATTAGGCCAGAAATAGACAGGCCGTTGTAATCACACATTTTCAGCAGTTCACCTGCTGAGTGAAAATCGTAAGGTACGAGGGTTTCGACATCGTGCGACAGACCGAAGTGTTCTTCTTCAACGATAAATCCGCCACCGACTGAGTAGTAAGTTTTGCTTAATAGCTCTTTCTGCCCATTCCAGGCAGTAATCCGCATCCCGTTCTCATGACGAGGCAACATTTCAGGATGGAAAACAATGTTCTTTGCTACAGGAAAATCAACAACATGTGCCCCAGAAGCCACCGGCAACCGCCCGCTGCGCGTCACTAACTCAATAAATGCAGGGATCTCATCAATAACAACATCCTGCGGACTGTTTCCTGCTAGTCCCATGATGATGGCGACATCCGTGGCATGGCCTTTGCCCGTCAGTGACAACGACCCGTACAGATCGACCACAATATGGCTCGTCGCGGTTAATAAGCCGCTACTTTCCAGCCGATCAATAAAACTTTTTCCGGCATTCATTGGCCCCACGGTATGCGAACTGGAGGGACCAATCCCAATTTTGAAAATATCGAATGCACTAATCATATCCACACCCTCGGATTGCCGTTCAGTGAAGTGGAGCGGAACGACCTTACGACCGTCCCGCTCACGAGGCTTTACGCACTACGTACTGCGATGGCTTCAATTTCCAGCTTCACATCTTTCGGCAAACGCGCGACCTGCACACAGCTCCGGGTCGGATAGGTCGCCTGATGCTCATCGAAGAACTGCTTATAGACTTCGTTGATGGTGGCAAAATCATTCAGATCGGTGATAAACACGGTCATCTTGATGATATCGCCCACGCTCAGCCCGGCAGCAACCACGATCGCTTTGACGTTTTCGAGGCTTAAACGCGCCTGATCTTGCACATCAGCCGGGATCTCACCGGTCTGTGGGCAAACCGGTATTTGCCCGGAGGTGAAGACCATGCTGCCTAAATCAACGCCCTGAACATAAGGGCCGATTGCGCCTGGGGCACGTTGCGTTTCGATAATCTTTTTCATACATCCTCCGGCGTCAGAGCGCCTGGGTAAAGGTACGTGAAATAACATCCTGTTGCTGTTCACGGGTCAGTGCGTTGAAGCGCACGGCGTAGCCAGAGACACGGATTGTCAGGTTAGGATATTTTTCCGGGTGCTCGATGGCATCCAGCAGCATTTCCCGATTCATTACGTTGACGTTGAGGTGTTGACCGCCTTCGACATCCGCTTCGTGGTGGAAATACCCATCCAGCAGGCCGACAAGGTTGGTTTTACGTACTGGATCTTCTTTGCCCAGCGCCGCAGGAACGATTGAGAAGGTGTACGAGATCCCATCTTTGGCGTAGGTGAACGGCAGTTTCGCCACCGACGTCAATGAGGCCACGGCACCTTTGCGGTCACGACCATGCATCGGGTTAGCGCCCGGCGCGAACGGTGTTCCGGCGCGACGACCGTCCGGCGTATTACCGGTTTTCTGGCCGTACACCACGTTAGAAGTGATAGTCAGAATCGACTGGGTAGGGACGGCGTTGCGATAGGTTGGCAGCGCTTTAATTTTCTTCATAAAGCGTTCAACCAGGTCGCAGGCAATGCTGTCTACGCGCTCGTCGTTGTTGCCGTACTGCGGATATTCACCGTCGATTTCAAAGTCCACCGCCAGGCCGTTTTCGTCACGGATTGGTTTCACGCGGGCATATTTGATGGCAGACAGGGAGTCCGTCGCCACCGACAGGCCCGCGATGCCGCATGCCATAGTGCGATAGACATCACGATCGTGCAGCGCCATCAGCGAAGCTTCGTAGCTGTACTTGTCGTGCATGTAGTGAATGATATTCAGCGCGCTGATGTACTGCACCGCCAGCCAGTCCATGAAGTGATCGAGGCTGTCCATCACTTTGTCGTAATCCAGCACGTCGTCCATCAGCGGTGCTGTTTTCGGCCCGACCTGAATCTTCAGCTTCTCGTCCACCCCGCCGTTAATTGCGTAGAGCAGCGTTTTCGCCAGGTTAGCGCGTGCACCAAAGAACTGCATTTGCTTACCAATCACCATTGGGCTGACGCAGCAGGCAATCGCGTAATCGTCGCTGTTGAAGTCAGTACGCATCAGATCGTCATTTTCATACTGCAAGGAAGAGGTGACGATCGACACCTGCGCGGCATATTTTTTGAAGGCAATCGGTAATTCTTCCGACCAAAGAATGGTCAGGTTAGGCTCCGGTGCCGGCCCCATAGTGTGCAGGGTGTGCAAATAGCGGAAGGAGTTTTTAGTCACCAGCGTACGACCGTCCAGCCCCATCCCGCCGATCACTTCCGTCGCCCAGATTGGGTCGCCGGAGAACAGCGAATCAAATTCCGGCGTACGCAAGAAGCGCACCATACGGATCTTCATAATGAAGTGATCGATCAGTTCCTGTGCCTGCTGCTCATTGAGTACGCCTGCTTTAAAGTCGCGTTCAATGTAGATATCGAGGAACGATGCCGTGCGCCCCAGCGACATCGCGCCGCCGTTCTGTGATTTCACTGCCGCCAGATAAGCGAAGTAGAGCCACTGCACCGCTTCCTGCGCATTCTGCGCCGGGCGAGAGATATCAAAGCCATATTTCGCCGCCATTTCCTGAATCTGCAACAGCGCATGACGATGCTCTGCCAGCTCCTCACGCAGACGGATGGTGGCTTCCAGATCCTCGCCTTTTTCCAGACGAGACTGGAGATCGGCAAATTGCAGTTCGCGTTCACGCACCAGATAACGAATGCCATACAGCGCTACGCGGCGATAGTCACCGATAATGCGCCCACGTCCATAACCATCTGGTAAACCGGTCAGTACGCCAGATTTACGGCAGCGCAGCATATCCGGTGAGTAAACATCAAATACGCCCTGGTTATGGGTTTTACGCAGATCGGTAAACAGATATTCAAATTCACTGTCCATTTCTCGGCCATAGGCGTGGAATGAACTTTTAATCATATTAATGCCACCGAACGGGTGTAGCGCACGTTTCAACGGCGCATCCGTTTGCAGGCCAACAATTTTTTCCAGCGGCTGGTTAATATATCCCGCATCATGAGCGGTAATTGTGGTGGCAATATTGGTATCGAAATCAACCGGCGCGTGGGTTGCATTTTCGATACGGATGCCTTCCATTACTTTTTCCCACAATTCCGTGGTGGCAGGCGTCGCTTCGGCGAGGAAAGATTCATCGCCTTCATACGGTGTATAGTTATGTTGAATAAAATCGCGGACATTAATTTCGTTTTTCCAGTCCGTACCTTTAAAGCCAAGCCATGCGTCGGCGTACAGCTTATCGCTGGTATCAATATCTACCTTCATGAAAAATAATCTCTCTACAATACTTCAACTAAATTATGCAAATTCTGCGGGCGCGTTAACTTTGCCTAAATGAATGGCATCCAAAGCAATCATTTTTTCTTCGTTAGTCGGAATAACGGCACAAATGACACGCGCATTTTCACTGGAAACAATTCGCTCTCCAAAAGAGTTAGATCGATTATTCATTTCTGTATCAATCACTACGCCTAATACAGCCAAATGTTCCATGACCAGACGACGAATTAAACTTGAATTCTCTCCTATTCCGCCGGTGAATATAATTCCATCCAGGCGACGTAATGAAGCTGCGTGTCCGGCAATATGACGGGCAATTCGGTGAACAAAGGTTTTAATTGCCAGTTGCGCGCGTTCGTGACCTTCATGCCAGGCTTTTTCCAGAACACGTAAATCCGAAGAAAGACCGGAAATACCTAATAATCCCGACTCTTTATTCACTACGCGTTCCAGGTCACCCAGGCTCTGGTTGGTTTGGCTGGCGACCCAGGACATCGCACCAAAGTCGACATCGCCACTGCGGGTACCCATCATCAAGCCTTCCAGCGGCGTCATTCCCATTGAAGTATCAACACTCTGACCGTTGCAAACCGCGCAGATTGACGCGCCATTGCCAAGATGCGCCACAACCAGGCCGGAGTCATCTTCCGCCAGATTCAGCAGCGAATGTGCGCGCTGGGAAACATAGCGGTGCGACGTGCCGTGGAAACCATAACGGCGTACACCTAACTCTTCATAATATTTCCACGGCAGGCCGTATAAATAAGCTTCCGGAGCCATCGTCTGGTGGAAACTGGTATCAAATACCGCCACCTGAGTTACGCCCGGAAATAATTGCTGCGCCGATTCAATACCACTTAAATTGGCGTAATTATGCAGGGGTGCCAGTGGAGAAACGCGACGGATATTATCAATGACTTCATCGGTAATAATGGCGGACTCGGTAAAAATACTGCCGCCGTGAGCGATGCGGTGGCCAATTAAGGCCACGCTGTCATTTAAATTCCGTTTTTCCAGTTCAAATGCAATTGCCTTCAATGCACCTTCGTAGCTGTGGTGAGCCAGCGGTGCTGGCTCTCCCCCATTTACGGATAAGAATGCATTTTCCGAGTTAATACCGTCGGCAATACCTGACATTAATACTTCACAGTCGCTGGCATCGAGTACGGAAAACTTAATCGAAGACGAACCACAGTTAATAACCAAAACAACCGGAAATTCATTCATCTCTTTTCTCATCCTGAGTTACGGATTAAAACAGTTTGTATACGATGTTCAGGATGGTCAGCAGACCAATCACGGTAACAAACACGTTATCCAGACGACCACGGTATTTCGCCAGAGACGGCGCTTTACGGATGGCATACATCGGCAACAGGCACAGCAGGGATGCGATAATCGGTGCGCCCATGGCTTCAATCAGGTCGAGGATGTTCGGGTTGGCGTAGGCAACAACCCAGGTGGAGCCCATGATGAAGATCATGCTAAGAGTATTCAGTTTACCCAGCGACACTTTGGTTTTGTCACCTTTATAACCGAACTTCAGAATCAGACCATTCAAGCCTTCCAGCGTCCCCAGATAGTGACCGAAGAAAGATTTGAAGATAGCCACGAGTGCGATGATGGAAGCCGCATATTCCAGTGTAATCGCGAACGTTGTTTTGGTACCGGTCATGGACGCAAAGTGGTTAGCCAGATAAGAAAGCACTGGAATATTCTGCGCTTTGGCTTCCGCCATGTTGGCCGGAGACAGAGTAAACAGGCAGCTAAAGGCAAAGAACATCACCACTGCAACCATCAGCATGCTGGCACGAGAAATGATTTGGGAACATTTACGTTCGGTGAAGTCGCGACCGAAGTCTTTCTCATACTCTTCACGTTTAGAAACCACGAAGGAAGAGACGATTGGCGAGAAGTTAAAGGAGAAAACCATGATGGAAATCCCCAGCCAGACAGTGATCAGGATACCGTCATGACCGGTTAACGACAGCGAACCGAGGTCAACCTGGTCGATAACTGCAGAGTTCCAGTAAGGGATCAGCGACAAAGAAATCAGCACCAGGCTGGCGATAAACGGCCATACCAGGTAGCTCATCACTTTAACCATCAGATCCTTACCAAACCAGATGACGAAAGCCATCAGCAGCAACAGGAACAGCGCCACAAAGCCGCGATTCAGCGGTGCAAAGCCGAGCTGGTTTTCCCAGAACGTCATAAAGGTATTGGTAATAGTAACGCCATAAATCCACAGCAGTGGGCAAATCGCGAAGAAGTACAGGAACGTGATAACCACGCCGCCAGTTTTACCAAAATGCTCTTCCACCGTTTCCGTAATGTTGCCGGAAGGGTTAGAGCCAGAAAGACACAGACGCGCCAGCGCCCGGTGGCAATAAAACGCGATGGGGTATGCCAATACCAACATCAGAAGAATCGGGATCAGTCCGCCAAAACCTGCGCGGATAGGGAAGAACAGCACCCCGGCGCCGATTGCCGTACCAAACAAGCCTAACGTCCATGTGGTATCTGATTTACGCCAGGACGATTGTTTTGTCTGGCTGGATACAATGCTATCTGAAGTACTCATATCCTATCCTCAACGAATTAATTAAGCGTCAACGAAACCGGTGATTTGAGAGACGCGAGAAAGATCGATATTGCCGCCGGAAATAATACTGACGGTTTTTCTGTTTTGAATATATTGGTCTAATTTACCGCTTAATAATGCAGCACATGCCAGAGCGCCTGCGCCTTCGGTGACGACTTTATTGCGCTGAATTAAGGCAATCATACTGTTTCTGATTTCGTCTTCGCTGACCAGCACGATGTCATCGACTAATTCACGAACGATTTCGTAAGTTAAATTACCCGGGCGGGAGACATCACAACCATCCGCCAGGGTGCCGGTAGTTCGGTGCGTGGTTATTTCTCCGGAGTGGAAAGAAGCCGCCATGCCGTGAACGTTTTCAGACTGTACGCCAATAACACGAATGGTCGGGTTAATAGATTTAATTGCCACCGCAATACCAGCAATTAAACCGCCACCACCAATTGGCACAATCACGTTATCGACATCATAGAGATCTTCCATAATTTCCAGACCAATCGTTCCCTGGCCAGCAATCACTTTCGGATCATCGTAAGGTGGGATAAAAATACGGCCTTCCATTTCGACAATTTCGCTCACTTTAGCGATAGTGTCGTTGAAGTTATCACCATGCAGAACGACTTCTGCGGAGTAGTCGCACGTTGCCGCTACTTTGGATTTTGGCGCACCTTTTGGCATCACCACTTTACCGTCGATACCCAGCATCGCGCAGGAGAGGGAAACCCCTTGCGCATGGTTGCCCGCAGAACAGGCCACCACGCCTTTGCGTTTTTCCACATCGGTCAGTGAACTTAATTTATTAAATGCGCCACGAATTTTAAATGAACCCGTACGCTGCATATTTTCAAACTTCAGGAATATTTCACCTTTGCAACGTTCACTAAAATAGTTGGAGCGAGGCATGCCTGTTTTATAAATTCGCCCAGCCAGTCGTTGTTTCGCTTCAATAATGTCATCAATAGCAACCGGCAGATCGTATGTAATATGCATTATAAAACCTCTTCGCCTGAATTAAATATGTAGGTAACCGTAACCGACACCTGCAAGACAGACAGGTGGATTATTTATGTTTAAATAAAAACAAATAACTAACCAACTTCTATTAATTGCCTTCGTCTACACCCATTATAAGATGAATACTCTTTGGCTAATTCCACCAAAACCGATGCTGCTTTTTTAATACGATAATTTTTCGACCATACCGCGGCATATTGTGCCACAGGTAATGTTTCTTCAACCGGAATAGTAATAAATTGATTAGAACCAAAAGGTGACGTCATATCACAAGGAATTACAGTTAAGAAATCAGCATTGAGAACAAGATTATAAATTGTCACGACTGAGTCGGTTTTAACGATGTTTTCAATACTGATGCCATTTCTTTGTAACGTAGTAAGCAGTTCGCTGTAGTACCCCATATTAGTTTGTGGCAACACCCACTGTTCGTTCTTCAACGACTCCAGCGTGGTGGTGCCGGTGCATGTTCGGGACTTACTGGCTACCAGCACAAACTCGGACTCGAACAGCGGCTCAACATGTAAATCCTGAAGCTTCATTTCTGCACTTAACGTACCAATCGCAAAATCCAGTCGACCGTCGCGGATTGCCGGTAAGAACGAAGACAGTTGCGCTTCATACATAGAAACCTGCGCTTTCGGGAACACCTCTTTGAACTTGTTGATCATCCCTGACATAAAAGTAAAACCAATCAATGAAGGAAAACCAAATGAGACTTCCACCACCGCCTCAGAAGACATACCGCTTATCTCATTAACCATATTTTTCATTTCACGGGTAATGGATTCGGAACGGGAGAGTAACAATTGACCGGCAGGTGTTAATGTTACACCGGTATTTTTCCGCACCACTAATTCCACACCAAAATAATCTTCAATATCGTTAATGATTTTACTGACGGCCGGTTGAGTTAACCCTAATTCTTTTGCAGCCGAGCCGATAGAGCCACTTCTAATGACTTCCTGAAAGACTACCAGATGCTGCGTTTTCGGAAGAAGAATAGTGCTCATAACTACCTACGTTAATAACCTCATTGACGGCATGAAGTGTATCAAAATGAAATGAACAGGATATGTGCGACCACTCACAAATTAACTTTCAATACTTTTCTGGATATCACTGTATCAATTAAATGCTTTTATATATCAATAAGTTAAAGTATATAAATCAGCATAAACCCTGATTTTTGTCAAAAAAAATGACAGGGATAACCATATTTTATGGCGATAACATCATTCGTTATGTGGTTAATAAAAAAAAGCAGCTGCGACCATATTTCAAGCAATTAGCGGATAATTACCAGGCAAATTTTGAGTTAAATTTTATGAGCAAGTTATCAAATTTTATTATAAATAAATCATTTTCAGCGATAAATAATGCGGCACGTCACATTTTTTCTCGCTATTTGTTGGAGGGAAAACATTTATTTTATCAATGTTTTAAAATTTCGAATACAGATATTGATCATCTCGAACAATTGATTAACATCAACTTTCACCCTTCTTACAGGACGTCATTTTGTGAATGCAATCGTTTCCCCTCGTTTCTACTGTCACCATAGTTACTAAATAGCATTTTGTGTTGATGATCACAAAACGAATAATTGATGTTCATCGCTATACGATCAGAATAAGAGAACAAGGAGGATTTTCGTTGTGCTTTACATCGTTGTAGACCACAGAATTTTGCTTCGTTGACTGTAATGCCGGGTAATTGAGCGTTTTTTGATAGTTGTGAGCGAACCGTGCAAGGAAAATAAGCATTGATTATTGTTTGTCATGATGACAAGGCAGGCATCAATGAAAGGTTATTCGGTTTCACATTTTTTACCCCCTTCGATACCACCAATGTACGAAACTGTTAACACTTATAATAGAAACATTGATTATTGGAAGGTAAAAATAAAATTTGCCGAGATTATATCGACAAATGACGTTAATGAAATTTACAGCATAAGCAATGAATTGCGGAGAATATTATCTGCAATTACTGCATTGAATGTCTATAAAGGTGATGTTTCTTCTGTAATGATCCGAATCCAACCGGAAAATAGAAGTCCATTCATCATAGATATTTCTACAGGAGTAAATGATGATTATATAATACAAACTTTAGATGTAGGCACATTTTCACCTTTTGGCGAAAAATGTACTTGTTCAGCCATCAATAGAAAAGATCTGGAGTGTATCAAGGAGACAATTTTTAAGTTTTGCGCAAAGTTCACGCAAAAAGAAGTTATCTTAACGGAATTTAATCATTTTAATAAAACTGACAATGTTTCAGATTGTTGGCAAATTCTCTTTTTTTCACCAGATCATTTTAATCATGATTCTCATTGATTATTTAAAAAGGATAAAATAATGTTCCCGGTTTCATCAATAGGTAATGACTTAGGTAATAATTTAGTATGTATAAAAATGAATGACCTTCCTGAAAACCCCATAATAAATGACCTCAAAGCACTAGCACCAGGTGTAGTAAAACTAATACAGACTTCTAAACAAATGGTCACGTTAATCAGCGCGTTGCAACCTGGTGGGACATGTATTATCGATGGTGATTTCCAACAAGAATTAGCATACTTAAAAAATGTAATACTTTATAATGACTCGTCTCTTCGCATAGACTTTTTAGGTTATAATGCCCAAATAACGCAACGATCAGACAATACTTGCGAACTTATAATTTGTGAACCGTTAAATAACAAAAAAATTTCAACAGACATCATGAACATAAATTGTTCATTAAAGGAAATTTATAATGAAATCAGAAGACTAAATGTAATCTTTAGCTCTGGAGCAGGCGACGTAATAGATTTATCCTATCTGGACTTGCATAACGTCGATTTAACTGGTTATGATTTTTCAAATAAACATATGGCTTACGCGACTTTAGATCCCTTTACATTGTTTGCAACAAAGTTTACTAAAACCAATATGTACAATATAAATTTTATGCGTTCGACACACAATGGTACTATCTCATGGAATTCTTTATTAAAAATCACCCCAGCGTTAACAAGTATCAGCGATGATTATTCCAGAGAAAAAATCAACTTTGTCGAAAGTTGTTTAAATGAGCTTGGAGATTTAACCGAAGATCAATTAAAAATCATGAGATATGCGATTATAAAATCCATACCAACAGCAAATATAACAGACAAATTAGAAAAAGAATTAACAAAAAGCATATATAAAAATTCCTCAAAAATTAATAATTATTTGAGCAAAGTTAAATTACCAGAGATGAAAAACTTCTCATTAGAAAAAGCATATGATTATATCGACAAAATTATTGAAGAATATGATTGCGTCAAAAAAAATGATTACCAAACCGATCCAGAAATTAATTATACTGTCGATTACAACCTAGATTACACTAACTCAAACGACTTGCTTTCAGATAATAGCCTGGAGGAAGAGAGATATTCTGTTGACAATTCCTTTTCAGACGATGAATTTAGCTTCAACGAGTGTCGTTTTATTAGCAAAGAATATACGTATGATTACGATCTTTTAAATGAAATATAAATGTAATGATTTCTTGCAAAGTCTATTATTAATAGCTTAGATATTCGTTCATCTTTCCGTCTGCACCAAAAGTAAAAGCTTGCCGAAGCAGGTTCGAGACTGATGATAAACACAAAATTGCCTGAGGCGCTACGCTTATCAGGCCTACATTGCCTCTGTGCAATATATTGAATTTTCGTTGTTTTGTAGGCCAGATAAGACGTTCATCTTTCCGACCACCCTCCTCAAAAGCAAAAACCCGCCAGTTTACGCTGGCGGGTTTTCGTTAAAATAGGTGAAACTGACCGATAAGCCGGGTTCTGTCGTGGACAGTCATTCATCTAGGCCAGCAATCGCTCACTGGCTCAAGCAGCCTACCCGGGTTCAGTACGGGCCGTACCTTATGAACCCCTATTTGGCCTTGCTCCGGGTGGAGTTTACCGTGCCACGGACTGTTACCAGCCGCGCGGTGCGCTCTTACCGCACCCTTTCACCCTTACCTGATCCCGCTTGCACGGGCCATCGGCGGTTTGCTCTCTGTTGCACTGGTCGTGGGTTTCCCCCCCAGGCGTTACCTGGCACCCTGCCCTATGGAGCCCGGACTTTCCTCCCCTCCGCCCGTCTCCCCCGAAGAGGACGACGACGAAGCGGCGACTGTCTGGTCAGCTTCGGCGCGCAGTATAGAGGGTTTGCGCGCCCTTGTCACCCCGCGTTGCGCATTCCAATCGCCAGTGTCGCGGCGATATTACGTGAAGCACGGTAAATATTGTCATAAGCCCCGCGGAATGCTTCGTCCAACGTACCAATACTGGTCAATACGCTGAAGACCGCATCAATGCCATGCTGATGTACAACGCCAACATCATTGGTCAGGCTACCCGCAATGCCAATCACCGGTTTATGGTACTTTTTCGCCACGTTTGCGACGCCAATCGGAACCTTGCCGTGTATACTCTGGCTGTCAATACGCCCTTCACCGGTGATCACCAGCGTACAATCGTGAATATGTTCCTCCAGATTCAGCGCCGTCGTGACGATTTCAATACCACTTTTCAGTTCCGCACCAAGAAACGCCATCAGCGCCGCGCCCATACCGCCCGCAGCTCCTGCGCCGGGGACATCTTTCACATCAACATGCAGCGCTTTTTTAATGACATCGGCATAGTGAGAGAGGTTATTGTCCAGCTCGACAATCATCGCTTCACTGGCTCCCTTTTGTGGGCCAAAGATGCGCGATGCGCCGTTATCGCCCACCAGCGGATTGGTGACATCGCAGGCAACGCGAATCGTACAATTCTTTAAGCGTGGATCGAGGCCCGATATATCAATGGTATTCAGGGTATTAAGACTACCGCCGCCAAAACCAATTTCATTGCCGTTGGCATCGCATAATTTCGCCCCCAGCGCCTGCACCATGCCTGCGCCGCCGTCGTTGGTGGCGCTGCCGCCAATGCCGATAATAATGTTTGTCGCGCCGCTCTCCAGCGCCTGCAGGATTAACTCGCCAGTACCGCGTGAAGTGGTCACAAGTGGATCGCGTTTTTCCGCAGGTACCAGTTCCAGCCCACTGGCCGCCGCCATTTCGATAAACGCGGTTTTGCCATCGCCGGAGATCCCCCAACTGGCATTCACTTTCTCGCCCAGCGGCCCTGTAACCCAGGCGTGACGTTCAGCCCCCTGGGTGGCTGCAATCATGGCTTCCACCGTTCCTTCACCACCGTCGGCAACCGGAACGGAAACATACTGTGCATCAGGAAAAATTTCCCGAAATCCTTTTTCTATCGCCTGCGCAACCTCGCTGGCAGATAAACTTTCTTTATAAGAGTCTGGGGCGATTACGATTTTCATACCTATGCCTGTTACCACATGACGCCGGAGGGCGTTTCTCTTATTCGGCCTGGATTCCAGGCCCGGATTGCAATACGCCATCCGGGCACGACGTCATTAGCGAGTAACTTCGACTTTCGCCAGTTTTTCGTAGTAGCACGCCAGGGCGCTATGATCCGCCGTTCCTAAACCATCGGCACGCAGTGCCTGCATCATCTCCATAACCGCAGCTGTGAGCGGCAGTTGCGCGCCGACGCCGTGGGAAGTATCCAGCGCATTTGCCAGATCCTTAATATGCAGATCAATACGGAAGCCCGGCTTGAAGTTGCGGTCCATCACCATCGGCGCTTTGGCATCCAGCACGGTACTGCCCGCCAGTCCACCGCGAATTGCCTGATACACCAGATCCGGGTTAACGCCCGCTTTGGTTGCCAGCGTTAACGCTTCTGACATCGCGGCAATATTCAGCGCCACAATGACCTGATTTGCCAGTTTGGTGACGTTACCTGCACCGATTTCCCCGGTATGCACCACGGAACCCGCCATCGCTTTCATCAAATCATAGTATTTGTCGAAAATAGCCTTGTCGCCGCCCACCATCACTGACAGCGTACCGTCGATGGCTTTCGGTTCACCGCCGCTCACCGGGGCGTCCAGCATATCAATGCCTTTCGCTTTCAGCGCTTCGCTTATTTCACGGCTTGCCAGCGGTGCAATAGAACTCATATCGATCAATACCGTACCTGGCTTCGCGCCTTCAATAATGCCATTCTCACCCAGCGCCACCTCTTTCACATGAGGGGAGTTTGGCAGCATGGTTATGATGACGTCGCACTGTTCAGCGATCGCTTTAGCCGTAGAAGCTGTTTCTGCACCTGCAGCAATCACGTCAGCAATAGCTTCTGGGTTACGGTCAGCAACCACCAGCGAGTAACCTGCTTTCAGAAGGTTTTTACTCATTGGTTTACCCATAATCCCCAGGCCAATAAAACCAACTTTCATAGTCATATCAATCATCTCTCTTGTTGCGGTGGTGGTTATTTTTTAAAGGTATCAGCCAGTTTCTGAGTGGCAGAGCGGAAGACGCCGAGATCGCTGCCGACAGCCACAAACGTCGCGCCCCATTCCAGATAACGACGCGCATCGGCTTCGACCGGCGCGAGGATACCGCTGGGTTTGCCGTGCGCACTGGCACGGTTAAAAATATGCTGGATTGCTTTTTGTACATCCGGGTGCGAGGCATTGCCGAGATGGCCTAATGCCGCAGCCAGATCGCTGGGGCCGACGAAGATACCGTCTACACCTTCGGTAGCGGCAATGGCATCGACGTTATCTACGCCCTGCTGACTTTCTATCTGGACCAGAATGGTGATGTTCTTGTTCGACTGAGCGAAATAATCCGCCACGGTGCCAAACATATTGGCGCGGTGAGAAACGGAGACGCCGCGAATGCCTTCCGGTGGGTAACGGGTTGATGCCACCGCCTGCTCTGCTTCCTCTTTTGTTTCTACAAAAGGAATCAGGAAGTTATAGAAACCGATATCCAGAAGACGCTTTATAATTACCGGCTCGTTGGTCGGCACTCGCACTACTGGCGCGCTGGCGCTGCCTTTCAGGGCCATTAACTGCGGAATAAACGTGGAGATATCGTTTGGCGCATGTTCGCCATCCAGCACCAGCCAGTCAAACCCAGCCAAACCAAGAACTTCAGTGCTAATCGGGTTAGAGAGTGCTGACCAGCAACCAATTTGTACCTGTTTCGCAGCCAGTGCGGCTTTGAATTTATTCGGGAAAACATCGTTATTCATCGCTTATACCTTTGCTTATTTCTGCAATTCCATACGTTTAATGTCGCCAACTACGAAGAGGTAGCAGACCATCGCCATCAGCGCTGAACATCCCACAAAAACCAGTGCTGCATTGAAGGAGTGCAGTTCACTTACCAGGTAGCCAATCACCAGTGGAGTGACAATGGAGGCAACATTTCCAAAGACGTTAAAGACGCCGCCGCAGAGGCCAACAATCTCTTTCGGCGCGGTGTCAGAAATCACCGGCCAGCCCAGAGCACCAAATCCTTTGCCAAAAAAAGCCAGCGCCATCAGCGTGACCACCAGCGTGGTGTTGTTGGTGTAGTTACATAAGATGATGGTGGAAGCCAGCAACATTCCCAGCACAATCGGTAGCTTACGTGCCAGGGTCAGGGATAAACCGCGTTTGATCAGATAATCCGAGAAGACACCTCCCAGCACGCCGCCCGCAAAACCACACAGTGCCGGAATCGAGGCGACCAGACCCACTTTCAGAATCGACATGCCTTTTTCCTGCACCAGATAAATCGGGAACCAGGTGAGGAAGAACCAGGTGATGGTGTTGATAAAATATTGTCCGAAAAATACGCCCAACATCATGCGGTTAGAGAGCAATTGCTTGATGTAATGCAGTTTGGGACCGCTTGCTGCCGCGCTGCCCGGCTTTTTGTGGTCCATATCGACCACCGCGCCATTTTCAGATATAAACTTCAGCTCTTCCGCAGACATACGTGGGTGATCTGTCGGGTTATGAATCAACTTGATCCACAGCGCCGTCAGCACAAAACCAATCACCCCCATAACGGTAAAGACGTGCTCCCATCCCCAGGCGAAAGTCAGCCAGCCAAGCAGAGGCGAAAAGAGCGCCAGCGAGAAATATTGCGCCGAGTTAAAGATGGCGGAGGCAGTACCACGTTCTTTCGTCGGGAACCAGGCGGCGACAATACGGGCGTTCGCCGGGAATGATGGCGCTTCCGAGAAGCCGAGCATAAAGCGCATAAAGAACATGGAGATCCCTGCCCAGGCCAGCGGGAACATATCAACAAAGCCTTGCAGGAAGGTGAATAGCGACCAGAAAAAGAGGCTGTAGGTGTAAACTTTTTTCGAGCCAAACTTATCAAGCAGCCAGCCGCCGGGGATTTGCATCAGCAAGTAGGCCCAGCCAAAAGCAGAAAAGATGTAACCCATCGAAACCGCACTTAACTGCAACTCTTTTGCCACTTCGGTACCAGCAATAGACAGCGTTGCACGATCGGCGTAGTTAACGGCGGTAACAATAAAAATAATCAGTAATATTAAATAGCGGGTATGCACGCCTTTCTTTTTTACGTCAACGGTGTCCAGAATCATTTTATTTACCTCGGGTACTTATGCTGATTTTTATTATTATGGGGAAGGTGTTATTTATGAGTTTTATTTATGCCGTTACGACAATGAACTCAGGAATTAGTATAAGCAGCGAGAGAATAATAATCATTGTGCAAATGCTAATTTAATTATTACTATTTAAATATTATTTTGAGCATATGCACATAAGGTTGCGCGCTAAAGCACAGATTTGCGCTTTACCCTGCCGGGCGGCACTGCAATCCCTGAAATGATTGACATTGATCACATTTCTGCGTTTAAACTCCTGACATTCTTATTTCACCCAATGAAGTCATTTATTTTTAAATGAGACCAGGTCCTCATTTTAATAACCCCTGGCTGGAGAATATTGCACAATGGCCAACATCGAAATCAGACAAGAAACGCCAACTGCGTTTTATATAAAAGTTCACGACACAGATAATGTGGCAATTATTGTTAATGATAATGGCCTGAAAGCAGGAACGCGTTTTCCGGATGGGCTGGAATTAATTGAACATATTCCCCAGGGGCATAAAGTCGCATTGCTGGACATTCCGGCTAATGGTGAAATTATTCGTTATGGTGAAGTGATTGGTTACGCCGTGCGCGCAATCCCACGCGGAAGCTGGATCGACGAATCAATGGTTGTACTACCGGAAGCGCCGCCGTTACACACGCTGCCACTGGCAACCAAAGTCCCGGAACCCTTACCGCCGCTGGAAGGATACACCTTTGAGGGCTATCGTAATGCCGATGGCAGCGTGGGCACCAAAAACCTGCTCGGCATCACCACCAGCGTCCACTGTGTGGCAGGCGTGGTGGACTATGTAGTAAAAATCATTGAACGCGATCTGCTACCGAAATACCCGAACGTCGATGGCGTGGTGGGGCTGAATCATTTGTACGGTTGTGGCGTGGCGATTAACGCACCGGCGGCAGTTGTGCCTATTCGTACCATTCACAATATTTCGCTGAACCCTAACTTTGGCGGCGAAGTAATGGTGATTGGTCTGGGTTGTGAAAAGTTGCAACCTGAACGCCTGCTGACTGGAACGGATGATGTGCAAGCTATTCCAGTAGAAAGCGCCAGCATTGTCAGTTTGCAGGATGAAAAGCATGTCGGTTTTCAGTCCATGGTCGAGGATATTTTGCAGGTCGCCGAACGCCATCTACAAAAACTGAATCAACGTCAGCGAGAAACCTGTCCGGCTTCAGAACTGGTTGTCGGCATGCAGTGCGGCGGCAGCGATGCGTTTTCTGGCGTAACGGCAAACCCGGCGGTTGGGTATGCGTCTGATCTACTGGTGCGCTGCGGCGCAACGGTGATGTTTTCAGAAGTCACAGAAGTGCGTGACGCGATCCATCTGCTGACGCCGCGCGCAGTGAACGAAGAGGTCGGCAAACGGCTGCTGGAGGAGATGGAGTGGTACGATAACTATCTCAATATGGGAAAAACCGACCGCAGCGCCAACCCTTCTCCGGGCAACAAGAAAGGCGGTCTGGCAAACGTGGTGGAGAAAGCGCTCGGCTCCATTGCTAAATCGGGTAAAAGCGCAATTGTTGAAGTGCTATCGCCCGGTCAACGCCCGACTAAACGCGGATTAATTTACGCCGCGACGCCAGCCAGCGATTTTGTCTGTGGCACGCAACAGGTGGCTTCGGGTATCACCGTGCAAGTGTTTACGACCGGCCGTGGTACGCCGTACGGCCTGATGGCGGTACCCGTCATTAAAATGGCAACCCGCACCGAACTGGCAAACCGTTGGTTTGACTTAATGGATATTAATGCGGGCACCATCGCTACCGGCGAAGAAACTATTGAAGAGGTGAGCTGGAAATTGTTCCATTTTATTCTCGACGTCGCCAGCGGGAAGAAGAAAACCTTCTCAGATCAATGGGGACTGCATAACCAGCTGGCGGTGTTTAACCCGGCACCGGTGACCTGATTTCTTTTGGAACGTCCCTCGCAAAACATGGCCTTAGTGCCATGTTTTTATTGTTTAAAGTCCACACATCCATTAATAATGCATTTGCATTACCTTAGTTCAAGCTTATAATTTGAGCAGAAAACAGGCTGTAAAAGGACAGTAAATAATGCCCGCTAATGCTCGCTCTAACGCTGTACTGACCACTGAATCAAAGGTCACGATACGCGGACAAACAACTATCCCCGCGCCAGTGCGTGAGGCCTTAAAACTGAAGCCAGGCCTGGACAGCATTCATTACGAAATTCTGCCTGGTGGGCAAGTATTTATGTGCCGACTGGGAGATGAACAGGAGGATCATACTATGAATGCATTTTTGCGTTTTCTGGATGCAGATATCCAGAACAACCCGCAAAAAACTCGTCCATTCGACATTCAACAAGGAAAGAAACTTGTCGCTGGCATGGACGTCAACATTGACGATGAGATTGGCGACGACGAATAATGGATTTTCCACAAAGGGTTAATGGTTGGGCGCTATATGCTCATCCCTGTTTTCAGGAAACCTACGATGCTTTAGTTGCCGAAGTCGAGGCATTAAAGGGAAAAGATCCTGAAAATTATCAGAGAAAAGCTGCCACAAAGTTATTGGCGGTGGTCCATAAAGTGATTGAGGAGCATATCACGGTCAATCCATCATCACCGGCATTCCGTCATGGCAAGTCGTTAGGCTCTGGGAAAAATAAAGACTGGTCACGGGTAAAATTTGGTGCTGGTCGCTATCGTCTCTTCTTTCGTTACAGTGAAAAAGAGAAAGTCATCATTCTGGGATGGATGAACGATGAAAACACGCTGCGCACCTACGGTAAAAAAACAGATGCCTATACCGTATTCAGTAAAATGTTAAAAAGAGGACATCCTCCTGCCGACTGGGAAAGCCTCACCCAAGAGACAGAAGAAAACCATTGATGGTGTTCACAATGCCCGCCGAACACATTGGTGTTGACCAGCGGGCACCCTTTCTCACTCCCCGACCAGAATCACTTCAACCCCAGCCTTTCGCAGTCCTTCCAGACTATCCGCAGGAATGCCTTCATCAACAATGATCATGTCGATACGTTGAGTATCAATGATCTTATGTAAACTGGAACGATTGAACTTACTGGAATCGGTGACCACGATGATCCGTTCCGCAACTTCGCACATCCGACGGTTTAAACGGGCTTCATCTTCATTATGCGTGCTGACGCCGCGCTCCAGATCAATAGCATCTACGCCAAGAAACAGCATATCGAAGTGGTAATTTTGTAGCGATTGTTCAGCCTGATCGCCGTAAAATGATTGCGACTGACGCCGCAGATGCCCGCCGGTCATAAGAAGTTCAACGCCTTCTGCTTCCAGCAGTGCATTGGCTACGTTCATACCATTGGTCATCGCAATTACGTCGGTGTGCTTGCGCATCAGACGAGCAATCTCAAACGTGGTGGTCCCGGAATCGAGGATCACCCGATGACCTGGCTGAATCAACTCAACGGCAGCTTTCGCAACGCTGCGTTTCATCGCAGTGTTCAGCGCGCTTTTATCTTCCACTGATGGCTCGACTGACGGCGTAGTGCTATCGCAGATCAACGCGCCGCCATAGGCCCGCACAGCGATCCCCTGCTTTTCCAGAAACGCCAGATCGTTGCGAATCGTCACAGTAGATACGCCATACAATGCCGACAGATCGTTAACCTGCACACTCCCTTGCTGTCGCAGGCGCTGAATGATTTGTTCTCGTCGCTCGCTGGTGCCTGTCACTCGCTTCTCGCCTGAAGCGTCGGTATTACTCATAGTAAGTCCTTTCGTAAAACTTTCGTTTCATTTCGTTTTGTCTATTAACGCCTTTCTATTGAGCAAATGCAAGCCCACCTTGCCCATTGACGCAAGCTACTCTCGTTTCAGTGGCTTTCATTATGTTTCTTTTGTGAATCAGATCAGAAAACTATTATCTTTCGTTTTATTTTTATCTCACCATGACGCAGTATCAACTGAAACAAAACGAAAGATTAATATCGCAGCAATCTGAACTGGAGAGGAAAGTGAAACATCTGACAGAAATGGTGAGGCAGCACAAAGAGGGCAAAACAAATGGGATTTATGCCGTTTGTTCCGCACACCCGCTGGTGCTGGAAGCTGCAATCCGCTACGCCAGTGCAAACCAAACGCCGTTACTGATTGAAGCAACCTCCAATCAGGTGGACCAGTTCGGTGGTTATACCGGAATGACACCCGCCGATTTTCGCGGCTTTGTTTGTCAGCTCGCCGACTCATTGAATTTCCCACAAGACGCGTTGATTCTGGGTGGCGATCATCTGGGGCCAAACCGCTGGCAAAACCTGCCTGCAGCTCAGGCGATGGCAAATGCCGATGATTTGATTAAAAGCTACGTGGCGGCAGGATTCAAAAAAATTCACCTTGATTGCAGCATGTCCTGTCAGGACGATCCGGTTCCCTTAACCGATGACATCGTGGCTGAACGCGCCGCCCGACTGGCTAAAGTCGCGGAAGAAACCTGCCGTGAACACTTTGGCGAAGCCGATCTGGTGTATGTCATTGGTACCGAAGTGCCGGTACCTGGCGGCGCGCATGAAACCTTAAGCGAGCTGGCGGTCACTACGCCGGATGCCGCCCGCGCCACGCTGGAAGCCCATCGTCACGCCTTTGAAAAGCAAGGTCTGAATGCCATCTGGCCACGCATCATTGCTCTGGTGGTACAACCCGGCGTCGAATTCGATCACACCAACGTTATTGATTATCAGCCAGCTAAAGCGACCGCCTTAAGCCAGATGGTCGAAAACTACGAAACGCTGATTTTCGAAGCGCACTCTACCGATTACCAAACGCCGCAATCGCTGCGCCAGCTGGTGATTGACCACTTTGCCATTCTGAAAGTTGGCCCAGCGCTGACCTTCGCCCTGCGTGAAGCACTGTTTTCACTGGCAGCGATTGAAGAAGAACTGGTGCCAGCGAAAGCCTGTTCCGGTCTGCGTCAGGTACTGGAAAACGTGATGCTCGACCGCCCGGAATACTGGCAAAGCCACTACCACGGTGACGGCAACGCACGTCGCCTGGCGCGTGGTTATAGCTACTCGGATCGCGTGCGCTACTACTGGCCGGACAGCCAGATTGATGACGCTTTCGCCCATCTGGTTCGTAACCTGGCGGATGCACCGATTCCGCTACCGCTCATCAGTCAGTACCTGCCGCTGCAATACGTGAAAGTTCGCTCCGGCGAGCTGCAGCCAACGCCACGGGAACTCATTATCAACCATATTCAGGACATCCTGGCGCAGTACCACACAGCCTGTGAAGGCCAATAAGCAAAACAAAGAGGAACACGCTATGCCAAATATTGTTTTAAGCCGGATTGATGAACGCTTGATTCACGGTCAGGTCGGCGTTCAGTGGGTCGGATTTGCGGGGGCAAATCTGGTGCTGGTAGCCAATGATGAGGTTGCCGAAGATCCGGTACAACAAAACCTGATGGAAATGGTACTGGCAGAAGGGATCGCAGTACGTTTCTGGACGCTGCAAAAAGTGATCGACAACATCCACCGCGCCGCCGATCGGCAGAAAATTCTGCTGGTTTGTAAAACACCTGCCGATTTCCTGACGCTGGTTAAAGGTGGGGTCCCGGTGAGTCGCATTAACGTTGGCAACATGCACTATGCCAATGGCAAGCAGCAAATTGCCAAAACGGTTTCTGTGGATGCGAGCGATATCGCGGCATTTAACGACCTGAAAGCCGCTGGGGTGGAATGCTTCGTTCAGGGCGTTCCGACAGAACCTGCTGTGGACCTCTTTAAATTACTTTGAGGGATTCATTATGGAAATCAGTCTGTTGCAGGCATTTGCGTTGGGCATTATCGCCTTTATCGCTGGCCTGGATATGTTTAACGGCTTGACCCATATGCACCGCCCGGTGGTCCTCGGCCCGTTAGTTGGGTTGGTGCTTGGCGATCTGCATACCGGTATTTTAACCGGCGGTACGCTGGAACTGGTGTGGATGGGGCTGGCACCGCTGGCGGGCGCACAGCCGCCTAACGTGATTATCGGAACTATCGTCGGCACGGCGTTTGCCATTACTACTGGCGTGAAACCGGATGTCGCGGTCGGTGTCGCCGTACCTTTCGCTGTCGCAGTACAGATGGGGATTACCTTCCTGTTCTCGGTGATGTCTGGCGTGATGTCCCGCTGCGACCGGATGGCGGAGAACGCCGATACTCGCGGCATTGAACGCGTGAACTATCTGGCATTGCTGGCACTCGGCACGTTCTATTTTCTCTGCGCTTTCCTGCCTATCTACTTCGGCGCGGAACATGCAAAAACCATCATTGATGTCCTGCCGCAACGGTTAATCGACGGCCTTGGCGTCGCGGGTGGCATCATGCCAGCAATCGGTTTTGCCGTACTGCTGAAAATCATGATGAAAAACGTCTACATCCCCTACTTCATCCTGGGCTTTGTTGCCGCAGCCTGGCTCAAGTTACCGGTGCTGGCTATTGCTGCCGCCGCGCTGGCGATGGCGCTGATCGACTTGCTGCGTAAATCTCCTGAACCGACTCAACCTGCGGCACAGAAAGAGGAATTTGAAGATGGCATCTAATCAAACTACCCTGCCGAACGTCAGTGAAAACGAAGAAACACTGCTGACAGGCGTCAATGAAAACGTGTATGAAGATCAGAGCATTGGCGCGGAGCTAACAAAAAAAGATATCAACCGCGTCGCCTGGCGTTCCATGCTGTTACAAGCTTCTTTTAACTACGAGCGTATGCAGGCTTCCGGCTGGTTGTACGGTCTGCTGCCTGCTCTGAAAAAGATCCACACTAATAAACGCGACCTGGCGCGCGCCATGAAGGGACATATGGGTTTCTTCAATACCCATCCATTTCTGGTGACGTTTGTTATTGGCATTATCCTCGCGATGGAGCGTTCTAAGCAGGACGTTAACAGTATTCAGAGCACCAAAATTGCCGTCGGTGCGCCGCTCGGCGGGATTGGCGATGCCATGTTCTGGCTAACGTTACTGCCGATTTGTGGCGGGATTGGTGCCAGTCTGGCATTGCAAGGCTCTATTCTTGGCGCAGTCGTGTTTATTGTGCTGTTCAACGTGGTACACCTGGGGCTGCGTTTTGGTCTGGCGCATTATGCTTACCGCATGGGCGTGGCGGCGATCCCACTCATTAAAGCGAATACCAAAAAAGTCGGCCATGCAGCGTCTATCGTTGGGATGACGGTGATCGGCGCGCTGGTGGCAACCTATGTTCGTTTAAGCACCACGCTGGAAATCACGGCGGGCGACGCAGTGGTTAAGCTGCAGGCTGACGTTATCGACAAACTGATGCCTGCCTTCTTACCGCTGGTCTACACCCTGACCATGTTCTGGCTGGTACGCCGCGGCTGGAGTCCGCTGCGCCTGATTGCGGTTACCGTGGTTCTTGGCATCGTCGGTAAATTCTGTCATTTCCTTTAAATACAATGAGGTATTATATGTTAAGTATTATTTTGACAGGGCATGGCGGATTTGCCAGCGGCATGGAAAAAGCAATGAAGCAAATCCTCGGCGAGCAATCGCAGTTTATCGCCATCGATTTTCCGGAAACCTCAAGCACCGCGCTGCTTACATCGCAGCTTGAAGAGGCCATCGCCCAACTGGATTGTGAAGACGGCATTGTTTTTCTGACAGATTTGCTGGGCGGCACACCGTTTCGCGTGGCTTCAACGCTGGCGATACAAAAACCGGGCTATGAAGTGATCACCGGCACCAATTTGCAACTGTTACTGGAAATGGTGCTGGAGCGAGAAGGGTTAAGCGGTGAAGAGTTCCGTGTGCAGGCGCTGGAGTGTGGACACCGTGGGCTGACCAGTCTGGTGGATGAATTAGGCCGCTGCCATGAAGAATGTCCGGTCGAGGAAGGAATATGACACACGTTCTGCGCGCCAGAAGACTGCTGACTGAGGAGGGCTGGCTTGATGATCATCAGTTGCATATTGCTGACGGTGTAATCGCAGCAATCGAACCGATTCCAGTGGGCGTGGCTGAACGCGATGCGGAACTGCTCTGCCCCGCTTATATCGATACCCATGTACACGGTGGTGCGGGCGTTGATGTTATGGATGACGCGCCGGATGTGCTCGACAAGCTGGCAATGCACAAGGCACGGGAAGGTGTCGGCAGTTGGTTGCCGACTACCGTAACCGCGCCGCTTAATACCATTCATGCGGCGCTGGAACGTATTGCTCTACGCTGCCAGCGCGGTGGACCTGGTGCGCAAGTGCTGGGGAGTTATCTCGAAGGACCGTACTTCACGCCGCAGAATAAAGGCGCACATCCGCCGGAGCTGTTTCGCGAGCTGGAAATTGCCGAGCTGGATCAATTGATTGCTGTTTCACGGCATACCTTGCGCGTGGTGGCGCTGGCACCGGAAAAAACGGGCGCGTTACAAGCCATTCGTCATCTTAAACAGCAGAACGTGCGGGTAATGCTGGGACATAGCGCAGCAACCTGGCAACAAACCCGCGCCGCATTTGATGCTGGCGCAGACGGCCTGGTGCATTGCTATAACGGGATGACAGGATTACATCACCGCGAACCGGGAATGGTTGGCGCGGGTTTAACGGACAAGCGCGCCTGGCTGGAATTGATAGCCGATGGGCATCATGTTCATCCGGCGGCGATGTCGCTGTGTTGTTGCTGCGCGAAAGAGAGGATAGTTCTGATCACCGACGCGATGCAGGCAGCCGGGATGCCGGATGGTCACTATACGTTATGTGGTGAAGAAGTGCAGATGCGCGGTGGCGTTGTCCGTACCGCGTCCGGTGGGCTGGCGGGCAGTACGCTGTCTGTCGATGCGGCAGTGCGCAACATGGTCGAGTTGACGGGCGTAACGCCTGCGGAAGCCATCCATATGGCATCGCTGCATCCGGCGCGAATGCTGGGTGTTGATGGTGTTCTGGGATCACTTAAACCGGGCAAACGCGCCAGCGTCGTTGCGCTGAATAGCGGACTGCATGTGCAACAAATCTGGATTCAGGGTCAATTAGCTTCGTTTTGATGGTTTGCTCCTTTATTGGGCCTTCACTTCCCCGTAAGGCCTTTCTTTTTCTTTCGTTTTAATCTGTGCAGTGGTGTCGAATGCGACGCTGGCGCGTCTTATCCGCTCTACGGTACGCCGCTTCCAGCAATCGGTACACATAGCGACGTCATCACGCAATCCTTTAATCTTCCCTTGTCTTTTCTTTCAACGATCACAAATTTCGTTTTATTTCTTTTTTCTCCATTGAACTTTCGATTTCTTTTCTATAGATTTTAATCAACGAAACGAATCACCAAGTGAAATGAAACGAAAGGCAAGCGAAACCTGCAATGCCGGAAGTCAAGTTCATCAGACTAAGGATTGAGTTATGCCAGAAAATTACACCCCAGCGGCCGCCACCACCGGCACATGGACTGAAGAAGAGATCCGCCATCAGCCTCGCGCATGGATCCGTTCACTCACCAACATCGACGCGTTACGTACAGCTCTCAATAACTTCCTTGAACCGTTACTGCGCAAAGAGAATCTGCGGATCATTCTGACCGGAGCCGGAACCTCGGCATTTATCGGTGACATCATCGCGCCGTGGCTTGCCAGCCATACCGGCAAAAACGTCAGCGCCGTACCGACCACCGATCTGGTCACCAATCCAATGGAATACCTGAACCCAGCGCATCCACTGCTGTTGATCTCCTTCGGTCGATCTGGCAACAGCCCGGAAAGCGTCGCCGCCGTGGAACTGGCGAATCAGTTTGTACCGGAATGCTATCACCTGCCGATCACCTGCAACGAAGCGGGCGCTCTTTACCAAAACGCGATCAACAGCGACAACGCGTTTGCCCTGCTGATGCCCGCAGAAACGCACGATCGCGGCTTTGCGATGACAAGCAGCATTACCACTATGATGGCCAGCTGCCTCGCGGTTTTCGCACCTGAGACAATCAATAGCCAGACCTTCCGCGACGTAGCGGATCGTTGCCAGGCGATCCTGACCTCACTGGGCGATTTCAGCGAAGGTGTGTTTGGTTACGCACCGTGGAAACGGATCGTTTATCTCGGCAGCGGTGGCTTACAGGGCGCAGCACGCGAGTCGGCGCTGAAAGTACTGGAACTGACGGCGGGTAAACTGGCGGCCTTTTATGATTCCCCGACCGGATTCCGTCATGGGCCTAAATCACTGGTCGATGACGAAACGCTGGTGGTGGTGTTTGTCTCCAGCCACCCCTATACGCGTCAGTATGATCTTGATCTGCTGGCAGAACTCCGCCGTGACAACCAGGCAATGCGCGTAATCGCCATCGCCGCGGAAGGCAACGACGTTATTACCGCCGGTCCACATATCATCCTGCCGCCGTCACGTCACTTTATCGACGTTGAGCAGGCATTTTGCTTCCTGATGTACGCCCAGACGTTTGCACTGATGCAGTCGCTGCACATGGGCAATACGCCGGATACCCCATCAGCCAGCGGCACCGTTAACCGTGTGGTGCAAGGCGTAATCATTCATCCGTGGCAGGCATAAGAGGATCGCATTATGAGCATTATCTCCACCAAATATCTGTTACAGGACGCCCAGGCCAATGGCTACGCGGTGCCTGCTTTTAACATTCATAACGCCGAGACGATCCAGGCGATCCTCGAAGTGTGCAGTGAAATGCGATCGCCGGTGATCCTCGCCGGGACGCCGGGGACCTTTAAACATATCGCGCTGGAAGAGATCTACGCCCTGTGTAGTGCCTATTCCACAACCTACAACATGCCACTGGCGCTGCATCTCGACCACCACGAATCGCTGGATGATATTCGCCGTAAAGTCCACGCAGGCGTGCGCAGTGCGATGATCGACGGCAGCCACTTCCCGTTTGACGAGAACGTGAAGCTGGTGAAATCGGTTGTCGACTTCTGCCACTCACAGGATTGCAGCGTGGAAGCAGAACTGGGCCGCCTGGGCGGTGTTGAAGATGACATGAGCGTTGACGCCGAAAGTGCATTCCTGACCGATCCACAAGAAGCTAAACGCTTTGTCGAACTGACTGGCGTCGACAGCCTGGCGGTAGCGATTGGTACGGCGCACGGCTTATACAGCAAAACGCCGAAGATTGATTTCCAGCGGCTGGCGGAAATTCGTGAAGTGGTGGATGTTCCTCTGGTGCTGCATGGTGCCAGCGATGTCCCGGATGAATTTGTCCGTCGCACTATTGAACTTGGCGTCACAAAAGTGAACGTTGCCACAGAATTAAAAATAGCCTTCGCTGGCGCGGTTAAAGCCTGGTTTGCGGAAAATCCGCAGGGTAATGATCCTCGTTATTATATGCGCGTCGGTATGGATGCGATGAAAGAAGTTGTCAGAAATAAAATTAATGTCTGTGGTTCAGCAAATCGAATTTCAGCATAATCATTAGTTTTTTATGATTTATCCCAATGTACTTCCCGATTAATATCGGGGAGTGCCTTAATGGTAAAGGAGATAACTAAACCTTAATAAATACATCAGTAAAATATCGCAACAATAATATATTTAAAAAAATTATATTATTCAACTTTATGGTGAGGATTACACAATGAGCAGTCCAAATATTCTCTTAACCCGTATTGATAACCGTCTGGTTCACGGTCAGGTTGGTGTGACCTGGACATCTACCATCGGTGCAAATCTGCTGGTAGTCGTGGATGATGTTGTCGCTAACGATGATATTCAACAAAAATTAATGGGTATTACCGCGGAAACCTACGGCTTTGGCATTCGTTTCTTTACTATCGAAAAAACCATTAACGTCATCGGCAAAGCTGCACCGCATCAGAAAATCTTCTTGATTTGCCGTACGCCGCAAACGGTACGTAAATTGATAGAAGGTGGCATTGACCTGAAAGATGTCAACGTCGGCAATATGCATTTCTCGGAAGGTAAAAAGCAAATCAGCAGTAAAGTTTATATCGACGATCAAGATCTCGCGGACTTACGCTTTATTAAACAACGCGGTGTGAATATTTTTATTCAGGACGTCCCCGGCGATCAAAAAGAACAAATCCCTGACTAAATTCAAAAATCGCCTTAATACTGGTTTGAGGTAATAAAAATGCATGAAATAACCCTAATTCAGGGATTATCCCTGGCGGCGTTAGTTTTCGTTCTGGGGATTGATTTTTGGCTGGAAGCCTTATTTTTATTCCGCCCGATAATCGTTTGTACCCTTACAGGTGCTATTCTCGGTGATATTCAGACTGGCTTAATTACCGGTGGCCTAACAGAACTGGCTTTCGCCGGATTAACCCCCGCAGGTGGTGTACAGCCGCCCAACCCAATTATGGCGGGTCTGATGACTACCGTCATTGCGTGGTCTACTGGCGTCGATGCCAAAACGGCAATTGGCCTTGGTCTGCCGTTTAGTTTGTTAATGCAGTACGTCATTCTGTTCTTCTATTCCGCTTTCTCATTATTCATGACCAAAGCTGATAATTGTGCGAAAGAGGCGGATACAGCAGCGTTTTCCCGACTTAACTGGACAACGATGCTCATCGTCGCTTCAGCGTATGCGGTGATTGCTTTCCTTTGTACTTACCTGGCACAGGGGGCGATGCAGGCGCTGGTGAAAGCGATGCCCGCCTGGCTGACCCACGGCTTTGAAGTGGCTGGCGGTATTCTGCCTGCCGTTGGTTTTGGCTTGCTGCTGCGCGTAATGTTCAAAGCGCAATATATCCCTTACCTGATCGCCGGTTTCCTGTTTGTTTGCTACATCCAGGTCAGCAACCTGTTGCCGGTTGCCGTACTGGGCGCAGGCTTTGCGGTGTATGAGTTTTTCAATGCGAAATCCCGGCAGCAAGCGCAACCGCAGCCCGTTGCCAGTAAAAATGAAGAAGAGGACTACAGCAATGGGATCTGAAATCAGTAAAAAAGATATCACCCGTCTGGGCTTTCGTTCGTCACTCCTGCAAGCGAGCTTTAACTACGAAAGGATGCAGGCGGGCGGTTTTACCTGGGCGATGTTGCCGCTCCTGAAAAAGATTTATAAGGACGACAAACCGGGCCTAAGCGCGGCGATGAAAGATAACCTCGAATTTATTAATACTCACCCGAATCTGGTCGGATTCCTGATGGGGTTATTAATTTCGATGGAAGAAAAAGGAGAAAACCGCGACACCATTAAAGGCCTTAAAGTGGCGCTTTTTGGCCCAATCGCCGGGATTGGCGATGCGATTTTCTGGTTTACCTTATTGCCGATTATGGCGGGGATTTGCTCATCGTTTGCCAGTCAGGGAAACCTGCTGGGGCCGATTCTATTTTTCGCCGTTTACCTGCTTATCTTTTTCCTGCGCGTCGGCTGGACCCACGTCGGTTATTCAGTCGGCGTGAAGGCGATCGATAAAGTGCGAGAGAACTCGCAGATGATTGCTCGTTCGGCAACCATACTCGGGATCACGGTAATCGGCGGGCTGATCGCTTCGTATGTGCATATTAACGTGGTGACATCGTTTGCCATCGACAGTACCCACAGCGTCGCGCTGCAGCAGGATTTCTTCGATAAAGTCTTCCCGAACATTTTACCGATGGCCTACACCCTGTTGATGTATTACTTCCTGCGGGTGAAAAAAGCGCATCCGGTGCTGTTAATCGGCGTGACTTTTGTGCTCTCTATTGTTTGTTCCGCATTCGGCATTTTGTAAATGGAACGAGGCACTGCGTCTGGTGGTGCCTCTTTACTAAAGGAATTTCATCCTGTGCAAACCCTTCAACAAGTTGAAAACTATACGGCGTTAAGTGAACGTGCCAGCGAATATTTATTGGCCGTGATCCGTAGCAAACCGGATGCTGTGATTTGCCTGGCGACCGGAGCCACGCCATTACTGACGTATCATTATCTGGTAGAAAAAATCCACCAGCAGCAGGTTGATGTCAGCCAGCTCACCTTCGTGAAGCTCGACGAATGGGTGGATCTGCCATTAACGATGCCTGGCACCTGCGAAACTTTCCTTCAACAGCATATCGTGCAGCCGCTGGGGCTACGTGAAGACCAGCTCATCAGCTTTCGCTCCGAAGAGATAAATGAGACAGAGTGCGAACGGGTAACGAACCTGATTGCGCGCAAAGGCGGTCTGGATTTATGCGTTCTCGGATTGGGGAAAAACGGTCATCTTGGGCTGAACGAACCGGGAGAAAGCCTGCAACCGGCCTGCCATATCAGTCAACTTGATGCCAGAACACAGCAACATGAGATGTTAAAAACCGCGGGTCGCCCCGTGACTCGTGGGATCACCTTAGGCCTGAAGGATATTCTCAATACCCGCGAAGTTTTGCTACTGATAACTGGCGAAGGAAAGCAGGATGCGACAGAACGTTTTCTCACGGCTAAAGTCTCTACCGCTATCCCGGCTTCGTTTTTATGGCTGCATAACTATTTCACATGCATGATTGATGAGATGTGTCGTCGTTAAATCGCCCGGTGTAGGCGTTGCAGCTCTATTCTTGCTGCGACGCCTGTAATCACTCCCCCTGCTGTTCCAGCGCATACTTATACAGCGCGTTTTTTTTCACGCCGTGAATCTCTGCCGCCAGCGCCGCCGCTTTCTTCAGCGGAAGCTCAGCCTGTAACAACGCCAGCGTGCGCAGGGCATCGGCGGGTAAGTCTTCTTCCTGCGCTTTATGGCCTTCAACAATCAGCACCATTTCGCCTTTGCGACGGTTTTCATCTTCTTTTACCCACGCCAGCAGCTCGCCAACGGGCGCGCCGTGAATGGTTTCCCAGGTTTTGGTGAGCTCACGCGCCAGCACCACGTAACGGGACTCACCCAGCACAGCAACGATATCTTCCAGGCTATCTAACAGACGGTGGGTGGATTCATAAAAAATCAGCGTACGCGGCTCCGCTTCAATGGCTTTTAGCGCATCACGACGGCCTTTTGATTTGGCAGGCAGGAAACCTTCATAACAAAAACGATCGGATGGTAAACCCGCAGCACTTAATGCAGTGATAGCAGCACACGGCCCCGGTAGTGGCACCACGCGAATCCCCGCTTCTCGGCAGGTACGCACCAGATGATAGCCGGGATCGTTAATCAGTGGCGTTCCAGCATCGGACACCAGCGCAATGTTTTGCCCTTCCTGCAGCTTCGCCAGTAACGTTTCGGCTTTCTGTTGTTCGTTATGGTCGTGCAGCGCAAACAACCGGGCATTAATCCCAAAATGTTGCAGCAATAAACCGGTGTGACGAGTATCCTCGGCGGCAATCAGATCAACGGCCTGTAATACCTCTAACGCACGCTGGGTGATATCCGCCAGATTGCCGATTGGCGTCGGTACAATGTAAAGCTGGCCCTGAGAATTATCCGCCGATTGGTGTTGTTTCATTGTGTCGTCCGTATTGCCGATTTAATATTGAGCATTGCGTAAAAAAAATATCACTGGATACATTATGGTACCCTCAACATTTTCTCGTTTGAAAGCCGCGCGTTGTCTGCCTGTTGTTCTGGCAGCCCTGATTTTCGCCGGTTGTGGCACCCATACTCCCGATCAGTCCACTGCCTATATGCAGGGCACGGCGCAGGCTGATTCTGCCTTTTATCTTCAGCAGATGCAGCAAAGCGCTGATGATACCAGGATCAACTGGCAATTACTCGCCATTCGTGCACTGGTGAAAGAAGGTAAAACCGGGCAGGCGGTGGAGCTGTTTAACCAACTGCCGCAGGAACTGGACGATTACCAGCGTCGCGAGAAAACTCTTCTGGCAGTAGAAATTAAGCTGGCGCAGAAAGATTTTGCTGGCGCACAAACCCTGCTGGCGAAAATCACACCTGCCGATTTAGATCAAAACCAGCAGGCGCGTTACTGGCAGGCAAAAATCGATGCCAGTCAGGGGCGTCCTTCCATTGATTTACTGCGCGCCTTAATTGCTCAGGAACCCCTGCTCGGCGCGAAAGAAAAGCAACAGAATATTGATGCTACATGGCAGGCACTCTCCTCCATGACTCAGGACCAGGCGAATACGCTGGTGATCAACGCCGACGAAAATATTCTGCAAGGCTGGCTTGATCTGCAGCGCGTCTGGTTTGATAACCGTAACGATCCCGACATGATGAAAGCTGGGATCGCCGACTGGCAGAAACGTTATCCGAACAACCCGGGCGCGAAAATGCTGCCTACGCAGTTGGTAAACGTAAAAGCATTTAAACCAGCGTCAACCAACAAAATAGCCCTGTTATTGCCGTTGAATGGTCAGGCCGCAGTATTTGGCCGCACTATTCAGCAAGGCTTTGAAGCGGCGAAAAATATCGGCACTCAGCCAGTGGCGGCACAGGCAACTGCCGCACCAATCGCAGACGTTGCAGAACAACCCCAGCAGCAAACTGTTGACGGCGTTGCCAGCCCGGCACAAGCCTCGGTTAGCGATCTGACAGGCGAAGAAACCGCGGCTCAACCAGTGCCTGTAAGCGCCCCGGCGGCAAGCACTGCGGCGGTAAGCGCCCCCGCGAATCCATCCGCAGAGCTGAAAATTTATGATACCTCATCACAACCGCTTAGCCAGATCCTCAACCAGGTTCAGCAGGATGGCGCGAGTATTGTGGTCGGTCCGTTGCTGAAAAATAACGTTGAAGAGTTACTGAAAAGCAACACCCCGCTGAACGTGCTGGCACTGAACCAGCCGGAAAATATCGAAAACCGCGTCAATATTTGTTACTTCGCACTTTCACCGGAAGACGAAGCGCGCGATGCAGCGCGTCATATTCGTGACCAGGGTAAACAAGCGCCACTGGTGCTGATCCCTCGCAGTTCGCTGGGCGATCGCGTAGCCAATGCGTTTGCGCAAGAGTGGCAGAAGCTGGGCGGCGGCACCGTTCTGCAACAAAAATTTGGTTCCACCAGCGAATTACGCGCGGGAGTTAACGGTGGTTCTGGTATCGCTTTAACCGGTAGCCCGATTACTCCCAGAGCGACAACCGACTCAGGCATAACGACCAACAATCCAACGCTGCAAACCACGCCAACCGATGACCAGTTCACCAATAATGGCGGCCGTGTCGATGCGGTGTACATTGTGGCAACGCCGGGCGAAATCGCTTTTATCAAACCGATGATCGCCATGCGTAACGGTAGCCAGAGCGGTGCAACGCTGTACGCCAGTTCCCGCAGCGCACAAGGCACCGCGGGTCCGGATTTCCGTCTGGAAATGGAAGGTTTGCAATATAGCGAAATCCCGATGCTGGCAGGCGGTAATCTGCCATTAATGCAGCAGGCGCTCAGTGCGGTGAATAACGATTATTCGCTGGCTCGCATGTATGCGATGGGCGTTGATGCCTGGTCGTTGGCAAATCATTTCTCACAGATGCGCCAGGTTCAGGGTTTCGAAATCAACGGTAATACCGGAAGTCTGACGGCTAACCCGGATTGCGTAATTAACAGGAAGTTATCATGGCTACAGTACCAACAAGGTCAGGTAGTCCCCGCCAGTTAACCACTAAACAGACCGGCGATGCGTGGGAAGCACAAGCGCGTCGCTGGCTGGAGAGCAAAGGACTGCGGTTTGTCGCCGCTAACGTGAACGAGCGTGGCGGCGAGATCGATCTGATAATGCGTGAAGGCAGGACCACCGTTTTTGTCGAGGTGCGTTACCGCCGCTCAGCCCTTTACGGTGGTGCGACAGCCAGTGTGACCCGAAGCAAACAACACAAATTATTACAGACTGCCCGCTTGTGGCTCGCGCGTCATAATGGGAGTTTTGATACTGTGGATTGCCGGTTCGATGTGGTAGCCTTCACCGGGAATGAAGTTGAGTGGATTAAGGATGCCTTTAATGACCACTCATAATTAAGGTTTAAGGATTAGCGTGCAAGAACGAATTAAAGCTTGCTTCACTGAAAGCATTCAAACTCAAATTGCGGCAGCAGAGGCGCTTCCGGATGCCATCTCCCGTGCAGCCATGACGCTGGTTCAGTCTCTGCTCAATGGCAACAAAATCCTCTGTTGTGGTAATGGAACTTCCGCTGCCAACGCACAGCATTTTGCTGCCAGCATGATCAACCGATTCGAAACGGAGCGGCCCAGCTTACCTGCCATTGCACTAAATACTGATAATGTTGTCTTAACGGCGATTGCCAACGATCGCTTACATGATGAAGTGTATGCAAAACAGGTGCGGGCGCTGGGGCATGCGGGAGATGTGTTGTTAGCCATTTCCACCCGTGGCAACAGCCGCGATATCGTAAAAGCAGTAGAAGCTGCTGTTACGCGTGATATGACCATTGTGGCATTGACTGGCTATGACGGCGGTGAACTTGCAGGGTTGTTAGGGCCACAGGATGTGGAGATCCGCATTCCTTCGCATCGTAGTGCTCGCATTCAGGAAATGCATATGCTGACGGTAAATTGCTTGTGCGATCTGATCGATAACACGCTTTTCCCTCACCAGGATGTTTAAGGAGAATACATGAAGGCATTATCGCCAATCGCAGTCCTTATTTCCGCACTGCTGTTGCAAGGTTGCGTTGCTGCCGCCGTAGTGGGCACCGCGGCTGTGGGTACAAAAGCCGCAACTGACCCACGCAGTGTCGGCACCCAGGTGGATGATGGAACCCTGGAAGTGCGCGTGAACAGCGCATTGTCGAAAGACGAACAAATCAAGAAAGAAGCACGCATTAATGTCACGGCCTATCAGGGCAAAGTGCTGCTGGTTGGGCAGTCACCAAATGCTGAACTTTCGGCTCGCGCCAAACAGATTGCTATGGGCGTAGACGGTGCCAACGAAGTGTATAACGAGATTCGTCAGGGCCAGCCGATTGGTCTGGGCGAAGCGTCTAACGATACGTGGATCACCACCAAAGTGCGTTCGCAGCTCTTAACCAGCGACCTGGTGAAATCGTCCAACGTGAAAGTGACCACCGAAAACGGTGAAGTGTTCCTGATGGGGCTGGTGACTGAACGTGAAGCGAAAGCGGCGGCAGATATTGCCAGTCGGGTGAGCGGCGTAAAACGTGTAACCACAGCGTTTACGTTTATTAAATAGCAGCACCTTGTAATGCCTGATGCGACGCTTGCCGCGTCTTATCAGGCCTACACGACACAAACCGTAGGTCGAATAAGGCGCCTGCGCCGCATCCGACTGCCGTTGCCTGATGCGACGCTTGCCGCGTCTTATCAGGCCTACAACGATGCAAACCGTAGGTCGGATAAGGCGTTTACGCCGCATCCGACATGTTTTCCCTCAAATCAGAACAACAGCGCCAGCCCGCCGACAATCACACCAGACACCGCCACCATCGCACCCGTCAGCCATAAGGCTTTCGCCGGGAACGCTTTACGCAACATTATCAGCGACGGCAAACTTACAGCAGGAAGCGTCATCAACAATGCCAGCGCCGGAGCGGTTCCCATACCTGCCAGCATCATCGTTTGTACAATCGGAATTTCTGCTGCCGTGGGAATGACAAACAAGCATCCCGCTACCGCCATCGCAATCACCCACATCAGGCTGTTATCGACAGCACCATCGGCATGGGGGAATAACCAGACGCGAGCGGCACCCAACGCCAGTACGGCAAGGATATATACCGGGATCGTACTCCAGAAAAGCGTCCATAGCGCCCTGCCCCAGCGGCTAAAAAATCCGCCCTGCACTTCCGGCATGTCAATTTCGACCGGAGCCTGCGTTTGCGGTGTTTCACGCACCCATTTTTGCACCAGCGTCGCAATCAGCAACACCATCACCAGCCCCGCCACCAGACGAATCGCCGCAAAGCCCCAGCCGAGGACAAAACCCATAAACACCAGCGTCGCCGGATTTAACAGCGGATTGCCCATCCAGAATGCCAGCGCCCCGCCCATCGACACCTGTTGACGACGCATCCCCGCCGCGACCGGTGCCGCACAGCAAGTACACATCATGCCCGGCAGCGAAAACAGCGTTCCCAGCAGCGTGCCGCGAAAGCGCGATTGCCCAAGCGTGCGTAGCAGCCAGTCACGAGGGATCAGCACCTGAATCAACGACCCGAGGATCACTCCCAGCACCGCCGCTTTCCATACCGCGAGGAAATAGACCATCGCGTAATCCAACGCCGCCTGCCACGGATTAGCATCCGCCTGTGAGAGTATTGATTTACCGATGTTGTGAGTTTCGGCGGCGGTAAACGCTTTGCCGTAGTAAGGTTGCCATTTCACATACCAGAGACCAGCAATGACAACGAGAAAGAAAAGCGCGGGTTTCCACCACTGAATGGGCGTTGCCGCCTGAGATGAAGACTGACCAGTCATAGCATTCCCCAGGAATAAATTATGATAATTAAGCGCGTGAATATTACGCTCACTATCAATTCTTGGGAATAATTATTCAGCTCTTTTGCGTAATTCTGAAGAGCTTAAAATAGTCACACCTTCATGCTCAGGCCGCATCGCCTCTGCCAGCATGACCCGCGCCACGTCTCGCGCATCAATGGATTTCCAGTTACCCGGTAGCAGACGAAACAACGGTGCAAAAAGCGTTTCGTTCATCCGCTGCTTGCTGCGATCGCCCAGCAACATCGACGGACGGGCAATGGTCAGTTTCGGCCAGTTCTGGGCGATTAACGCTTCTTCCATCTCCCCTTTGACGCGGTTATAGAAAAACGGCGAGTGGGGATTGGCCCCCATAGCACTGACTACCAGCATATGCTGAGCACCCAGTCGCCGTCCGGTTAATGCGGTATCCACAACCAGCGTGTAATCGGCATGAATAAACGCTTCTTTGCTCCCCGCTTCCCGCCGCGTGGTGCCGAGACAACAAAACACAATGTCGATGGGATCGGTGACCTGTGCCAGCGCGTCGGTCAGTTGCGGATCATGGGGATTAAACACCCCCGGCATATCTCCCAACGGACGTCGCGTCGGTGCAGCAATAGCGTTAACTTTCGGTTCGTTAATCAACATCCGCAGCAGGTGACCGCCCACCAGCCCCGTTGCGCCTGTAATCAGTACCTGACTCATCTTCGCTCCTTTACAGAATTGTCTGCCTTGCGCTCCCCGGCTCATGCACCAGGCTTAATAGACCATGAGGTAATTATCCCCGATTGTGAGAAATTCGCCTCATCCAATGCAACAACGCGGAGGAAGCATGAGTAAGAAAATTGCCGTTTTAATCACTGATGAATTTGAGGATTCAGAATTTACTTCACCCGCAGACGAGTTCCGTAAAGCCGGACACGAAGTGATTACCATTGAAAAACAAGCGGGTAAAACGGTGAAAGGGAAAAAAGGAGAAGCCAGCGTGACCATCGATAAATCCATCGATGAAGTGACGCCAGCCGAGTTTGATGCCCTGCTGCTACCGGGCGGCCATTCACCGGATTATCTGCGTGGCGACAACCGTTTTGTCACCTTTACCCGTGATTTTGTGAATAGCGGCAAACCGGTGTTTGCCATTTGCCACGGTCCGCAGCTGCTGATCAGCGCCGATGTGATTCGGGGACGCAAACTGACCGCGGTTAAACCGATTGTGATTGATGTTAAAAACGCGGGCGCGGAATTTTACGATCAGGAAGTCGTGGTCGATAAAGATCAGCTGGTTACCAGTCGGACACCGGACGATTTGCCCGCGTTTAACCGCGAGGCGTTACGCCTGCTCGGTGCCTGAGCTACGTAGCCAAATCATTTTTTTACCAAAGCCCAGCGTGTTGTCAGTGAATTTGATTTCATCAAGCCGGATTTCCCACACCGGCGCCGACAGCATTCTGGCAACCGGAAAGCGACGATTATACGCCTTACGCGCAAGGTCGCTTTCCTCACCTTCCAGTCTGCGGATCTCACCTTTAAACTGCACGCCGCGAATTAACGCTACCGTTTTCGGCTGACCGTTTACCGTTCCAGCAACTGCCGCCTGCGGCCCACTCATCTGCGCGTGACGCGTTTTTTCCTCCGTCAAAATGTAGAAGGCAACTTTCTGTGCATCAAAAAGATAAAAGGCATTGGCGCACCACAATTCCCCTTCCTGCTGCACACACCAGGTGACAACATGTTGTTTTGCCAGCCAACGGCTGATGGCGGTGAGTGTTTCCATAGCTGTTCTCTTTTATACTGTGGGCCTGACCTTAACATGTGACGCAGACGATGACACCCTGGTTTCTTTACTTGATCCGTACCGCCGACAATAAGCTTTATACCGGGATCACCACGGATGTCGAACGCCGCTATCAGCAACATCAAAGCGGCAAAGGCGCAAAAGCACTGCGTGGGAAAGGTGAACTGACGCTGGCATTTTCCGCGCCAGTGGGCGACCGTTCGCTGGCACTACGGGCGGAATATCGCGTTAAACAACTGACCAAACGGCAAAAAGAACGTCTGGTAGCGGAAGGCGCAGGGTTTGCAGAACTGTTGAGCAGCCTGCAAACCCCAAAGATTAAAAGCGATTGAAGTGCTCGTGATACTCAACCAGACCGGTTACGCCGTTCAGCGCGTCATCCGCTAAACGATGTACCTGGAAGGCGCTTTCAGTGCCCGGCCAGCGACAACGCAGATCGTGATGCGCCGCCAGCTCAAAGCCGAAACGACTGTACAGCGCCGGATCGCCCAGCGTCACCACTGCGGCATAGCCGAACTCATTAAGCGAATCGAGTCCTTCATAGACCAGTTGGCGTGCCAGCCCCTGTCCACGGTATTTTTCATCTACCGCCAGCGGTGCCATGCCGACCCATTGCAGGTCTTCGCCCTGCACATCAACCGGACTAAATGCCACATAGCCAATGACCTGACCTTCGTCATCTGTCGCCACCAGCCCCAGCGTCAGAAAGCCATCTTCACGCAGATCGTGAACCAGCTTCGCTTCCGCATCGCTTTCGAATGAACGACGCAGCAGGGCATCAATACCCGGCGCATCAATGGGAATTTCTACTCGAATTAGCATGGTTCACCTACCGATGTCTGTTTGGTTTCAGGCGCGGTTTTCATTCCCGCCTCAACAAAATCCGCCAGTTGCAGCAGCATCATGCGTAAGGCTTTCGGCATTTGCTCCAGTTCAATGGCGTCCATCAGGTTTTTCACATATAACCCCAGCTCCGTATCGCCTTCAATCACCAGCCGACGCTGGAAGAAGAGCGTGTCCGGATCCTGTTTACGCGCCGCAATCATCAGCAGATCGCTGGCGTCGGCACTAAAACTCACATCAGCTTGCGCGTTCTGGCTAACGACCAGTTTGCCATTCACCACCGAGGTAAACCATTGCAGGTCAATATCACGCACATGAATACTTAACCAGCGCCCTTCAAGAAACTCCAGCTCGCCATCATCCAGCGCCTGGCGGAATTGCCAGCTTAAGACCTGCTCAAGAACCTGGCGTTTTAGCGCAAATGGCGTCAGTTTTACCGGTACACTCAACAGAGATGGCCCCAAATGCACAATACGGGAACGCAGTTTATCCAACACGAGTTTTACTCCCTGTTTCAACAATCATCCTATTTTGCCATATCAGAAAAATAACATAGCGGTATAAATCAACAATTCCATATGAAATTGCTGCTACCACCAATACAACTTTAACTGCCTTAAATCAAAAATTGTCGCTGCAAGGTTAACTAAAATCCCAGTTCGTTAACATTTTTGCGTTTTGATAGCGCACCCTTCAGGAAAAATTATGGAGCTGCTCTGCCCTGCCGGAAATCTCCCGGCGCTTAAGGCGGCCATCGAAAACGGCGCAGATGCTGTTTATATCGGGCTAAAAGATGATACCAATGCCCGTCACTTCGCCGGCCTTAACTTTACCGAGAAAAAATTGCAGGAAGCGGTGAGTTTTGTCCATCAACATCGCCGCAAACTTCACATCGCGATTAACACTTTTGCGCATCCGGACGGTTACGCCCGCTGGCAGCGCGCCGTGGATATGGCGGCGCAGTTGGGTGCCGATGCGCTGATCCTCGCCGACCTCGCCATGCTGGAGTACGCCGCCCAGCGATACCCGCATATTGAACGTCATGTGTCAGTGCAGGCTTCAGCAACCAATGAAGAGGCGATTCACTTTTATCATCGCCATTTTGACGTTGCCCGCGTGGTGCTGCCGCGCGTGTTGTCGATTCATCAGGTGAAACAACTGGCGCGGGTCACGCCTGTACCGCTGGAAGTGTTCGCTTTCGGCAGTCTGTGCATTATGTCGGAAGGTCGTTGCTATCTGTCGTCGTATCTGACGGGTGAGTCGCCCAACACCGTGGGGGCATGTTCTCCGGCCCGTTTCGTGCGCTGGCAGCAAACGCCACAGGGGCTGGAATCCCGCCTGAACGAAGTGCTGATCGACCGTTATCAGGACGGCGAAAACGCAGGTTATCCGACGCTGTGTAAAGGGCGTTATCTGGTGGACGGCGAGCGCTATCATGCGCTGGAAGAACCAACCAGTCTCAATACCCTTGAGCTACTGCCAGAGTTAATGGCGGCGAATATCGCTTCGGTGAAAATTGAAGGCCGCCAGCGTAGCCCTGCGTATGTCAGCCAGGTAGCGAAAGTCTGGCGTCAGGCTATCGACCGTTGTAAGGCCGATCCGCAAAACTTCGTGCCGCAAAGCGCGTGGATGGAGACGCTCGGGTCGATGTCCGAAGGCACACAAACCACTCTTGGCGCGTATCACCGTAAATGGCAGTGAGAAAAGTAATGAAATATTCCTTAGGGCCGGTGCTGTGGTACTGGCCAAAAGAGACGCTGGAAGATTTTTATCAGCAGGCCGCCGCCAGCAGCGCCGACGTGATTTATCTCGGTGAAGCGGTCTGTAGCAAACGCCGGGCAACCAAAGTTGGCGACTGGCTGGAGATGGCAAAATCGCTCGCCGGAAGTGGCAAGCAGATTGTGCTCTCCACGCTGGCGCTGGTGCAGGCATCCTCCGAACTGGGCGAACTGAAACGCTATGTTGAGAACGGTGAGTTTCTGATTGAAGCCAGCGATCTCGGCGTGGTGAATATGTGCGCTGAGCGCAAACTGCCGTTCGTCGCCGGACACGCGCTGAACTGCTACAACGCGGTGACGCTGAAAATATTGCTCAAACAGGGCATGATGCGCTGGTGTATGCCGGTGGAACTTTCCCGCGACTGGCTGGTGAATCTGCTTAATCAGTGCGATGAGCTGGGCATTCGCAACCAGTTTGAAGTGGAAGTCTTGAGCTACGGTCATCTGCCGCTGGCCTACTCCGCCCGCTGCTTTACCGCGCGTTCGGAAGACCGCCCGAAAGATGAGTGTGAAACCTGCTGCATTAAGTATCCGAACGGGCGCAACGTGCTGTCGCAGGAAAACCAACAAGTGTTTGTGCTCAATGGCATTCAGACCATGAGCGGCTACGTGTACAACCTCGGTAACGAGCTGGCATCCATGCAGGGGCTGGTTGATGTGGTCCGCCTGTCACCGCAGGGTACTGACACTTTCGCTATGCTCGACGCCTTCCGCGCTAATGAAAATGGTGCTGCACCACTCCCGTTGACGGCAAACAGCGACTGTAACGGCTACTGGAGACGGCTGGCTGGGCTGGAACTGCAAGCCTAAGCAAATAGCTCACTTTGTTAACAACTTTAACTACTCTTTAATGCAGTATTAAAGATTAATCGGTAACAAAGTGAGCTGTTATGACTGATAAAACCATTGCGTTTTCGCTACTCGATCTGGCCCCCATCCCCGAAGGTTCTTCAGCGCGAGAAGCGTTCTCCCACTCTCTCGACCTCGCCCGTCTGGCTGAAAAGCGCGGCTATCATCGCTACTGGCTGGCGGAACACCACAATATGACTGGCATTGCCAGTGCTGCAACATCAGTATTGATTGGCTATCTGGCGGCAAATACCACCACGCTGCATCTGGGGTCTGGCGGCGTGATGTTACCAAACCACTCACCGTTGGTGATTGCCGAACAGTTCGGTACGCTCAATACGCTCTATCCGGGGCGAATCGATTTGGGGCTGGGTCGTGCGCCAGGTAGTGACCAACGGACAATGATGGCACTACGTCGCCATATGAGCGGCGATATTGATAATTTCCCCCGCGATGTCGCGGAGCTGGTGGACTGGTTTGACGCCCGTGATCCCAATCCGCATGTGCGCCCTGTACCGGGCTATGGCGAGAAAATCCCCGTGTGGTTATTAGGCTCCAGCCTTTACAGTGCACAACTGGCGGCGCAGCTTGGTCTGCCGTTCGCGTTTGCCTCACACTTCGCACCGGATATGCTATTCCAGGCGCTGCATCTTTATCGCAGCAACTTCAAACCGTCGGCACGACCGGAAAAACCGTATGCGATGGTGTGCATCAATATTATCGCCGCCGACAGCAACCGCGACGCTGAATTTCTGTTTACCTCAATGCAGCAAGCCTTTGTGAAGCTGCGCCGCGGTCATACCGGGCAACTGCCGCCACCGATTCAAAATATGGATCAGTTCTGGTCACCGTCTGAGCAGTATGGCGTGCAGCAGGCACTGAGTATGTCGCTGGTGGGTGATAAAGCGAAAGTGCGTCATGGTTTGCAGTCGATCCTGCGCGAAACCGACGCGGATGAGATTATGGTTAACGGGCAGATTTTCGATCACCAGGCGCGCCTGCATTCGTTTGAGCTGGCGATGGATGTTAAGGAAGAGTTACTGGGATAGTGTGTTTTAACGTGGGAAGCCTTATCCGAGCTGGCAACGCTGTCCTACGTAGACCTGATAAGCGAAGCACATCAGGCATTGTGTAGGCAGCAGAAATGTCGGATAAGGCACCGCTAATTACTGATACACCGGCAGCAAATTAAAGCTCGATAAAATATGCACCAGTGCGTTGCCAACACCAAACACCAGAATCAGTGTAATCATCGGCTTGCCGCCCCAGACACGGAATTTCGGGCTGCCAAAGCGTTTACGCGATGCGCGGGCCAGCAGCGCCGGAACGATTGCCGCCCAGATGGTAGCCGCTAAGCCAGCATAACCAATGGCGTACAGGAATCCGTTCGGGAACAGCAGGCCACCCACGACAGGCGGTGCAAAGGTCAGCAATGCCGTTTTGAAGCGGCCCAGGGCAGAGTCGTCAAAACCAAACAGATCTGCCAGATAGTCAAACAAACCCAGCGTTACGCCGAGGAACGAACTCGCTACCGCAAAGTTTGAGAACACGACCAGCAGAAGGTCCAGGCTACGGCTGTTCAATACACCGCTTAATGCCTGTACCAGCACATCAATATTACCGCCCTTCTCGGCGATGCCGATAAACTCCGGACGAGGGATGTTGCCCATCGTCGCCAGCAACCAGATGGTATACAGCGCCAGCGCCATCAGCGTACCGTAGACCAGGCATTTCACGATAGTTTTCGGATCTTTGCCGTAATACTTCATCAGGCTCGGCACGTTACCGTGATATCCAAATGAGGCCAGACAGAACGGCAGGGTCATCAACAGATACGGTGCATAAGACGCATTGCTTTCCGCGACGTTAAACAATGTCGCAGGCTGCACATGCCCCAGCAAACTGCCGAAAGTGAGGAAGAAGGTAATAACTTTCGCCCCCAGCACAATCGCCGTCATCCGGCTGACGGCTTTGGTGCTCAACCACACCACAAACGCCACCAGTAGCGCAAAACCAAAACCTGCAGCTCGTGCCGGAACATTCAGCGACATCTCCGCGAAGGTGTGATGCAGAATCGAACCGCTGGCAGAAATATAGGCATAGGTCAGGATATAGAGCACAAAGGCAATGGAAATGCCGTTGACCACGTTCCAGCCTTTGCCCAGCAAGTCTTTGGTGATGGTGTCAAAACTCGAACCGATTCGATAATTCAGGTTAGCTTCCAGAATCATCAAGCCGGAATGCAGCATACAGAACCAAGTAAAGATCAGCGCCGCCATTGACCAGAAGAACCACGCCCCGGACATGACCACAGGCAGAGAAAACATCCCTGCGCCAATAATGGTGCCGCCGATAATCACCACGCCGCCAAGCAGCGACGGTGACGTTTGGGTGGTGGTTAGTGTTGCCATGAGGGCTTCTCTCCAGTGAAAAATAGTGCGACTGCGTTGTTATGCATTGCACTGTACCAGTACACGAGTACAAAAGACAGAAAAAAAGCCCCGATGGTTAAAATCGGGGCTGTATATATTATTTTACAGATTGTGTTCGCTGTTCAGCGTTGATTACGCATCACCACCGAAACGACGACGACCAGTAGAGTCATCACGACGCGGTGCGCGACCTTCACGACGTTCGCCGCTAAAACGACGACCATCACCACGACCACCTTCACGGCGCTCACCGCTGAAGTTACGACCGCCTTCACGACGTTCGCCACCGAAACCACGACCACCACCACGACGCTCACCACCAGTATGCGGCTGTGCATCGCCCAGCAACTGCATGTTCATCGGCTTGTTGAGAATGCGAGTACGCGTAAAGTGTTGCAGCACTTCACCCGGCATACCTTTCGGCAGTTCGATGGTGGAGTGAGAAGCAAACAGCTTGATGTTACCGATGTAACGGCTGCTGATGTCACCTTCGTTAGCAATCGCGCCAACGATATGACGAACTTCAACACCATCATCGCGGCCCACTTCAATACGGTACAGCTGCATATCGCCAACATCACGACGTTCACGACGCGGACGATCTTCACGGTCGCCACGTGGGCCACGGTCGTTACGATCGCGCGGACCACGGTCATCACGGTCACGGAATTCACGTTTCGGACGCATCGGCGCATCTGGCGGAACAATCAGAGTACGTTCACCCTGTGCCATTTTCAGCAGTGCGGCTGCCAGAGTTTCGAGATCCAGCTCTTCACCTTCTGCAGTCGGCTGAATTTTGCTCAGCAGTGCACGGTATTGATCCAGATCGCTGCTTTCCAGCTGCTGCTGTACTTTAGCGGCGAATTTTTCCAGACGGCGTTTGCCCAGCAGCTCTGCGTTCGGCAGTTCTACTTCCGGAATGGTCAGCTTCATAGTGCGTTCAATGTTGCGCAGCAGACGACGCTCGCGGTTCTCAACGAACAGCAGCGCACGACCAGCACGCCCCGCACGGCCGGTACGACCAATACGGTGAACGTAAGACTCAGAATCCATCGGGATATCGTAGTTAACTACCAGGCTGATACGCTCAACGTCCAGGCCACGGGCCGCAACGTCGGTCGCAATCAGGATATCCAGACGACCATCTTTCAGGCGTTCCAGCGTCTGCTCACGCAGCGCCTGGTTCATGTCACCGTTCAGTGCAGCGCTGTTGTAGCCGTTACGCTCAAGAGCTTCTGCCACTTCCAAAGTCGCGTTTTTGGTACGAACGAAGATAATCGCCGCATCAAAATCTTCCGCTTCCAGGAAACGTACCAGTGCTTCGTTTTTACGCATCCCCCACACAGTCCAGTAGCTCTGGCTGATGTCAGGACGGGTAGTCACGCTGGACTGAATGCGCACTTCCTGCGGCTCTTTCATAAAGCGGCGGGTAATACGACGAATCGCTTCCGGCATAGTTGCAGAGAACAGAGCGGTCTGATGACCTTCCGGGATCTGCGCCATAATGGTTTCAACGTCTTCGATGAAGCCCATGCGCAGCATTTCGTCAGCTTCATCCAGAACCAGACCGCTCAGTTTAGAGAGGTCCAGAGTGCCACGTTTCAGGTGGTCCAGCAGACGGCCAGGAGTACCGACAACGATCTGCGGCCCCTGACGCAGGGCGCGTAATTGCACGTCATAACGCTGGCCGCCGTACAGGGCAACCACGTTTACGCCGCGCATGTGTTTAGAGAAATCCGTCATTGCCTCAGCAACCTGTACCGCCAGTTCGCGGGTCGGTGCCAGCACCAGAATCTGTGGTGCTTTCAGCTCAGGATCAAGATTTTGCAGCAGAGGTAAAGAGAATGCTGCCGTTTTTCCGCTCCCCGTCTGGGCCATACCCAGAACGTCGCGGCCATTCAGCAGATGTGGAATACACTCTGCCTGAATTGGAGATGGTTTTTCGTAACCCAGATCGTTAAGGGCTTCAAGGATAGGAGCCTTCAGGCCCAGATCTGCAAAAGTGGTTTCGAATTCAGCCATGTAGTACGTGTGCCTCAAAATTAATGGCGGCCAGTCTACATAACTCATCATGAAATTGATCAGCAATTTTCATTGAAAAGTGTGAACCGGCTCAAAGTAGGTGTATTAACGAACAACAACGCCCTCACCCGTTAAGGTGATGGCAATCAAAAAAGATTACGGGCTGATGTGTACGTCAGCTATTGCTGGTCCGATTCTGCCAGGTCATCTTGGTCCTGGCCCAGGAGCGATAATTCCAACAATGCGTATCGGTGCTCAACAAAGTTATGAACGTTGTTGGCAACCGCCAGTTTGAACAGTGCCGTGGCGCTGTCCAAATCCCCCAGACTTAGGTAGTACTTACCTAAATAGAAGTTGGTTTCACTGAGATGCTCAGCGAGCGAGGTGTTATCCGTTGCGTCCGCCTTGAGCCTTTCCATTAACGTTTGTTCGCTAATGTTGCCCAGGTAGAACTCGACAATGTTCCATCCCCACTGCTCCTTATCCGATTTTTCGAAGTGCTGTTTTAACACTTCTTTAGCCTGCTTCTCATCGAGCTTCTGCTCGGCGAGATAAAGCCACAAACTACGGAAAGGATCATTGGGATCGTCTTGATAAAACGCCAGCAGATCATCTTGCGCTAACTTGTCACGACCGCCGTAATATAATGCGATCCCGCGATTCAAGTGCGCGTAGTTGTAAGTTGGATCAAGCTCAAGTACAGAATCAAACGCTTCATAGGCAGCATCAAAATTGCCTGCCTGCGTTAAATATATGCCTAAGTAATTGAATACTTCAGGCATATCCGGTCGGATTGCCAGCGCTTGCGAAAAATCGTTACGCGCTAATGCCCTCAGACCGAGACTATCATACAACACTCCGCGCTCATATAAAAGCTGTGCGCGTTCGTCATCGGTTAAAGCCCGACTGGCAAGGATTTGTTCCATACGTGCCAGAATCACTTCCTGCTGCAAAGTCGGTTGCAATGGTACCGCGAGGACTTCACTTTTACGCCAGGAAGTATTACTGCATCCTGCAAGCGTAAGTGCTGTCGCAACGAAACACCAGCGCAAAAAAGGCTTCATTTCCCACTCCCGAAGACCACGGTTGAATGAACGTCCTGTTCCCGGTTGCTAACAAGGCGTCCTGCCCGGTTAAAAGCCCCCCGCCGCAGCGGAGGGCAAATGGCAACCTTACTCGCCCTGTTCAGCAGCCGGAGCTTCCGGTGCTGCAGCAGGTTGAGACTGCTCAGTCGCTTCTTTAATGCTCAGACGGATACGGCCCTGGCGATCAACTTCCAGAACTTTCACCGGTACTTCCTGACCCATCTGCAGGTAGTCGGTCACTTTCTCAACACGCTTGTCGGCGATTTGAGAGATGTGGACCAGACCTTCTTTACCGCCGCCGATGGCAACAAATGCGCCAAAGTCAACGATACGAGTCACTTTACCATTGTAGACGCGGCCTACTTCGATTTCTGCAGTGATCTCTTCGATACGACGAATAGCATTTTTCGCCTTCTCGCCGTCGGTCGCTGCGATCTTCACAGTACCGTCATCTTCAATTTCGATGGTAGTGCCAGTTTCTTCGGTCAGGGCACGGATAACAGAACCGCCTTTACCGATAACGTCTTTGATCTTGTCCGGATTGATCTTGATGGTATGGATACGCGGTGCAAACTCAGAGATATCGCCACGCGGCGCGTTGATCGCCTGCTCCATGACGCCCAGGATGTGCAGACGCGCACCTTTAGCTTGATTCAGCGCAACCTGCATGATCTCTTTGGTGATACCTTCAATTTTGATATCCATCTGCAATGCAGAGATACCGTCGCGGGAACCCGCAACTTTGAAGTCCATATCGCCCAGGTGATCTTCGTCGCCCAAAATGTCAGACAGTACAACGTAGTTGTCGCCTTCTTTCACCAGCCCCATTGCGATACCCGCAACAGCAGCTTTGATTGGCACACCTGCGTCCATCAGCGCCAGAGACGCACCGCACACGGAAGCCATAGAAGAAGAACCGTTGGATTCGGTGATTTCAGACACTACACGTACGGTGTACGGGAATTTGTCCATATCCGGCATTACTGCCAGCACGCCGCGCTTCGCCAGACGACCGTGACCAATTTCACGACGCTTCGGAGAACCGACCATGCCGGTTTCACCTACGGAATACGGAGGGAAGTTGTAGTGGAACAGGAAGGTGTCAGTACGTTCGCCCATCAGTTCATCAAGAACCTGCGCGTCACGTGCAGTACCCAGCGTTGCGGTAACCAGCGCCTGCGTTTCACCACGGGTGAACAACGCAGAACCGTGAGTACGCGGCAGCACGCCAGTACGCACATCCAGACCACGGATCATATCTTTTTCACGACCGTCGATACGCGGTTCGCCTGCCAGTACGCGGCTACGAACAACATTTTTCTCGATAGCGTGCAGAATTTCACCCAGTTCGTTTTCGTCCAGGGTTTCGTCTTCAGCAAGCAGCGTCGCGATGGTTTCAGATTTGATGACATCAACCTGCGCATAACGCTCTTGTTTGTCGGTGATGCGATAAGCATCGCTCAGACGAGCTTCAGCCAGCGCAGCAACGCGCGCGTTCAGCGCTTCGTTTACCGGCTCCGGCTGCCAATCCCAACGCGGTTTACCGGCTTCTTTCACCAATTCATTGATGTTCTGAATAACAACCTGCTGTTGTTCATGACCGAACACCACTGCGCCCAGCATCTGGTCTTCGCTCAGCAGTTCAGCTTCAGATTCAACCATCAGCACGGCAGCTTCTGTACCGGCAACAACCAGGTCCAGTTTGCTCTCTTTCAGCTCGTCCTGAGTCGGGTTCAGTACGTACTGGTCATTGATGTAACCTACGCGGGCAGCACCAATCGGACCATTGAACGGAATACCAGACAGAGACAGCGCCGCAGAAGCACCAATCATCGCGACGATATCCGGGTTAACCTGCGGGTTAACAGAAACCACGGTGGCGATAACCTGAACTTCGTTGACGAAACCTTCCGGAAACAGAGGGCGAATCGGGCGGTCAATCAGACGCGCGATCAGCGTTTCGCCTTCGCTTGGGCGGCCTTCACGACGGAAGAAGCTACCCGGGATACGACCAGCAGCGTAGGTACGCTCCTGATAGTTAACGGTCAGCGGGAAGAAGTCCTGACCTGGTTTGGCTTTTTTCTGACCGACAACGGTAACGAATACCGCGGTGTCATCCATGCTAACCATAACAGCGGCAGTGGCTTGACGCGCCATCATGCCGGTTTCCAGAGTCACGGTGTGTTGGCCGTACTGGAATTTACGAACGATCGGATTAAGCAATGTAATATCCTTTCTCTTTCTTAGACAGCACCTTACGGCACTGGTGTTAATACCCGATCTTCTGCGCATCCTCGCGACTAATGACAACCCTAACCCAGCCCAATGTGGGTAAAGCCTCTCATTAGCCGCGCGAACCTCTGCAACGGAAGATCATTCATAGCAACAATACATTAGTTTCCAGTGAATTGCTGCCGTCAGTTTGAAAAAAGGGGCCACTCAGGCCCCTTTTCTGAAACTCGCAAGAATTAGCGACGCAGACCCAGGCGCTCGATGAGCTGGGTGTAACGTGCTACGTCTTTACGTTTCAGGTAGTCGAGCAGTTTACGACGCTGAGAAACCATGCGCAGCAGACCACGACGGCTGTGGTGATCTTTTTTGTGCTCTGCAAAGTGGCCCTGCAGGTGGTTGATCTGTGCAGTCAGCAGTGCTACCTGAACTTCGGTAGAACCGGTGTCGTTTGCGTCACGACCAAACTCAGAAACGATTTTAGCTGTTGCTTCAGTACTTAGAGACATTTTAAAACTCCAAAGTATATAGAATGAAAGGACGCCGATCTCTAATTCAGCGATCCCAGTGTACGTTACGCAAAGTGTTAAACAATTTACGCGACGTTAAGCGGCAGTATTCTACTCGTAGCGACTTGTTATCGCAAGACGGTTAACATTACGCCGGGTATTCAACCACCAGGCGACGAGGCGCAACGCGGCCTTCATCGTCAATTTCGCCCATACCGATAAACTTGCCGTTCTCACCTTCTGTAACGCGAACCAGTCCTTCCAGCGGCGCACCGGATGTACGAACCGGGTTACCATTTTTGAAGTAAACAGAAGACGTTAACGGAAGATTCACCACCGGATAGTCCGAAGCTGGACTGTCCATTGGCATCAGTAATGGATCAAGTAACTCCGCTGCCGGAATATCCTGCTGCTCGGCTTGCTCAACCAGTTCACGCAGATGTTCCAGAGTCACCATCCGTTCAACCGGATATTTACTTACAGCCAGGCGACGCAGGTAAATAACATGCGCGCCACAGCCGAGTTTTTCGCCGAGATCGTCAATGATAGTGCGGATATAGGTGCCTTTTGAGCAGTGAATTTCCAGCTCCAGTTCATTGCCTTCGTGGCGAATAAACAGCAATTCATAAACGGTAATCGGGCGTGCTTCACGAGGGACTTCAATTCCCTGACGCGCATATTCGTACAGTTTTTTGCCCTGGTATTTCAGTGCTGAATACATCGAAGGGATCTGTTCGATATCACCACGGAAAGTATCCAGTGCCGCCGCCAGTTGCTCTGCACTAAAGGTTACCGGACGTTCTTCAACGATTTGTCCGTCAGCGTCAGAAGTATCAGTACGCTGTCCAAGACGCGCAATCACCCGATAGCGTTTGTCGGAGTCCAGCAGATACTGGGAAAACTTCGTCGCTTCTCCGAGGCAAATCGGCAACATGCCGGTCGCCAGCGGGTCCAGCGCACCGGTATGCCCGGCACGATTAGCGTTATAAATCCGTTTCACTTTTTGCAGTGCATCGTTGCTGGACATACCCTGCGGTTTATCCAGCAACAAAACGCCGTTAATGTCGCGACCGCGACGACGAGGACGACTCATTAGTCCTCCTTGCTGTCGTCCGGATTAACACGACGTTCTTCGTCATGTTTGACCACGCTGGTCACCAGGTTTGACATACGCATCCCTTCAACCAGCGAGTTGTCGTAGAAGAAGGTCAGTTCCGGCACGATACGCAGGCGCATCGCTTTCCCCAGCAGGCTGCGGATGAAACCAGAGGCTTCTTGTAATGCTTTGATGCCCGCTTTAACCGCGTCTTCATCTTTGTCGTTAAGGAACGTCACATATACTTTTGCATACGCCAGGTCACGAGACATTTCGACACCGGAAACGGTGGTCATCATGCCCAGACGAGGATCTTTAATTTCGCGTTGCAGGATGAGAGCGATCTCTTTTTGCATTTCCTGCGCTACGCGCTGCGGGCGACCAAATTCTTTCGCCATAATAAATTCTCCTGACAAAAAAGGGGCTGTTAGCCCCTTTTTAAAATTAATTTCAGGTGGAAGGGCTGTTCACGTAGCCTGATAAGACGCGCCAGCGTCGCATCAGGCAATCCATGCCGGATGCGGCGTAAACGCCTTATCCCGCATAGAACCCTAAAACCTTAAGCGATGGTACGTTGGATCTCGATGATTTCGAATACTTCGATCACATCGCCAGTGCGGACGTCGTTGTAGTTCTTAACGCCGATACCACATTCCATACCGTTACGGACTTCGTTAACGTCATCTTTGAAGCGGCGCAGGGACTCCAGCTCGCCTTCGTAGATAACCACGTTGTCGCGCAGAACGCGGATCGGGTTGTGACGTTTAACCACACCTTCAGTAACCATACAACCTGCGATGGCACCAAATTTCGGTGATTTAAACACATCACGAACTTCCGCCAGACCGATAATCTGCTGTTTCAGTTCCGGAGACAGCATACCGCTCATCGCCGCTTTCACTTCGTCGATCAGGTTATAGATGACGGAGTAGTAACGCAGATCCAGGCTTTCCGCTTCAATCACTTTACGTGCAGAGGCATCAGCACGTACGTTGAAGCCAACCAGGATGGCGTTGGACGCCGCAGCCAGGGTAGCGTCGGTTTCGGTGATACCACCTACGCCAGAACCGATGATCTTCACTTTAACTTCGTCAGTAGACAGTTTCAGCAAGGAGTCGGAGATCGCTTCCACGGAACCCTGAACGTCTGCCTTCAGAACGATGTTCACTTCGTGAACTTCGCCTTCGGTCATGTTGGCGAACATGTTCTCGAGTTTCGATTTCTGCTGACGTGCCAGTTTAACTTCACGGAATTTGCCCTGACGATACAGTGCAACTTCACGTGCTTTCTTCTCGTCACGCACTACGGTAACTTCGTCACCCGCTGCCGGAACACCGGACAAGCCAAGGATTTCAACTGGAATGGACGGACCTGCTTCCAGCACTTCCTGACCCATTTCGTTACGCATTGCGCGAACACGACCGTATTCGAAACCACACAGAACGATGTCGCCCTTGTGCAGAGTACCTTCACGTACCAGAACAGTAGCAACCGGACCACGACCTTTATCGAGGAAGGATTCGATAACCGCACCGCTCGCCATACCTTTACGTACCGCTTTCAGTTCCAGAACTTCTGCCTGCAACAGGATGGCGTCCAGCAGTTCATCGATACCGGTACCTGCTTTCGCAGACACGTGTACGAACTGGCTTTCACCGCCCCACTCTTCCGGCAGGATGCCGTACTGAGAGAGTTCGTTCTTAACGCGATCTGGATCGGCTTCTGGTTTGTCGATCTTGTTCACTGCAACCACAACCGGCACGCCTGCCGCTTTCGCGTGCTGAATTGCTTCGATGGTCTGCGGCATTACGCCGTCGTCGGCAGCAACAACCAGGACTACGATGTCCGTTGCCTGCGCACCACGTGCACGCATTGAAGTAAACGCGGCGTGCCCCGGGGTGTCCAGGAAGGTGATCATGCCGTTTTCAGTTTCAACGTGGTATGCACCAATGTGCTGGGTAATGCCGCCCGCTTCGCCAGAGGCCACTTTCGTTGAACGAATGTAGTCCAGCAAAGAGGTTTTACCGTGATCAACGTGACCCATGATGGTCACAACCGGCGCGCGCGGTTCAGCCGCAGCACCTGTGTCACGGTCGCTCATTACCGCTTCTTCCAGCTCGTTTTCACGACGCAGGATAACCTTGTGGCCCATCTCTTCAGCAACCAGCTGTGCGGTTTCCTGATCGATAACCTGGTTGATGGTTGCCATTGCGCCCAGTTTCATCATCGCTTTGATGACCTGAGAACCTTTAACCGCCATCTTGTTCGCCAGTTCGCCAACGGTGATGGTTTCGCCAATCACAACGTCACGGTTAACGGCCTGAGCTGGCTTCTGGAAGCCTTGCTGCAGCGAAGAACCTTTACGTTTCCCGCCTTTACCGCCACGTACTGCTGCGCGTGCTTCTTCACGATCAGCTTTTGATTCAGAGTGTTTGTTGCCTTTCTTCGGACGCGCTGCTTTCGCGTTACGACCACGGCCACGGCCGCCTTCGACTTCACGATCGCTTTCGTCTTCTGCCTGGCGAGCATGTTGAGAAGTAGTAACGTGATAATCGCTGGAATCTTCAGTCGGCTCCGCGTTATCAGTCCATTTGTTTTCTTCCGCCATACGACGTGCTTCTTCAGCAACGCGACGTGCTTCTTCTTCGAGTTTACGACGCGCTTCTTCTTCAGCTTTACGCTTGAGCTCTGCAGCTTCCTGCTCACGGCGGGCTTTTTCAGCCTGGGCGTTTTTAGTCATATCGTCTTGTTGATTGCTCACTTTGTCTTTTTCCGCAGCTTCACGTTTCGCTTGTTCAGCGGCTTCACGCTTAGCTTGTTCTGCGGCCTCACGTTCAGCTTTTTGTTGCGCCTCGCGTTTGGCCGATTCTTCTGCCTCACGACGGGCTTGCTCTTCCGCTTCACGCTGCGCCTGCTCTTCCGCAGCAAGGCGTTCAGCCTCTTGCGGATCGCGTTTCACAAAGGTGCGTTTCTTGCGGACTTCGATTTGTACCGATTTGCTTTTTCCACCGGTACCAGGAATGTTAAGGGTGCTGCGGGTTTTACGTTGCAGCGTTAATTTGTCCGGGCCTGAATTTTTCTGATTCAGGTGGTCAATTAAAGTCTGTTTCTCTTGTGCGGACACAGAGTCGTCAGCAGACTTCCGGATACCTGCATCAGCAAATTGCTGTACCAGGCGTTCCACGGAGGTCTGTCGCTCTGCGGCCAGCGTTTTAATCGTTACATCTGTCATGCTGTTCCTTCCTGCTACAGTTTATTACGCTTCGTCACCGAACCAGCAAATATTACGGGCAGCCATAATCAGTGCTCCGGCTTTTTCGTCGGTCAACCCTTCGATATCAGCCAGATCATCAATGCCCTGTTCGGCGAGATCTTCCAGCGTACAAACGCCACGGGCGGCCAGTTTGAATGCCAAATCACGATCTATCCCTTCAAGGTTCAGCAGATCGTCAGCCGGTTTGTTATCACCGAGGCTTTCTTCCTGGGCCTGTGCAATGGTGGCCAGTGCATTTTTAGCACGCTCGCGCAGTGCTTCAACGGTCGGCTCATCAAGGCCTTCGATTTCCAACAGCTCTTTCATCGGCACATAGGCCAGTTCTTCCAGCGTCGAGAAGCCTTCTTCTACCAGGACAGTCGCAAAGTCTTCGTCGATGTCGAGATATTTGGTGAAGGTGTCGATCGCTGCGTGCGCTTCTGCCTGATGCTTAGCCTGCAGGTCGTCAACGGTCATCACGTTGAGTTCCCAACCGCTCAGCTGCGAAGCCAGACGCACGTTCTGACCGTTACGGCCAATCGCCTGCGCCAGATTACCGGCTTCAACGGCGATATCCATGGTGTGTTTATCTTCATCCACCACGATAGAAGCAACGTCTGCCGGTGCCATTGCGTTAATCACGAACTGCGCCGGGTTATCATCCCACAGGACGATATCGATACGTTCGCCGCCCAGTTCAGTAGAAACCGCCTGAACACGCGCGCCACGCATACCTACGCAAGCACCTACCGGATCGATACGTTTATCGTTGGTTTTCACCGCGATTTTCGCACGAGAACCCGGGTCGCGAGCCGCTGCTTTAATTTCAATCACTTCTTCGCCGATTTCCGGCACTTCAATGCGGAACAGTTCGATCAGCATTTCCGGCTTGGAACGGGTGACGAACAGTTGTGCGCCACGCGCTTCCGGGCGAACAGAATAGAGCACGCCACGAACGCGGTCGCCAGGGCGGAAGTTTTCACGCGGCAGCATATCTTCACGCAGGATCACGGCTTCAGCGTTGTTGCCCAGATCCAGAGAGATGTTGTCGCGGTTTACTTTTTTCACCACGCCGGTGATGATTTCACCTTCATGTTCACGGAACTGATCAACCACCATCGCACGTTCGGCTTCACGCACTTTCTGCACAATAACCTGTTTTGCCGTCTGGGTGGTGATACGGTCAAAGGTAACAGACTCAATCTGATCTTCAACGTAATCGCCCAGATTCAGGCTTTCATCTTCAAAGCGCGCAGCTTCAAGAGTGATTTCTTTCGTTGGCTGGGTGACTTCATCAACTACCAGCCAGCGACGGAAGGTGTCAAAATCACCGCTTTTGCGATCGATTTGTACGCGAACGTCGATCTCTTGTTCGTATTTTTTCTTGGTTGCTGTAGCCAGCGCGCTTTCCAACGCTTCGAAAATTTTCTCGCGAGGCAGCGCCTTTTCATTGGAGACGGCTTCAACTACAGCCAAAATTTCTTTGTTCATCGCGGGCTTTTCACCTCATCCAGACTATTAAAAGTGGGGAACCAGGTTCGCCTTCTGGATATTACTCAGCGCGAACACTTCATCTTTACCTTCGACGGTAACTGTGATCATTTCACCGTCTACCGCTTTGATAACGCCCTGCCATTTACGACGGTTTTGTACCGCCATACGGAGAACCAGAGTCACCTCTTCTCCGACGAAACGGGCGTAGTGTTCAGCCGTGAACAGTGGGCGATCGAGACCCGGTGAGGAGACTTCCAGGTTATAAGCAACGGTGATGGGATCTTCGACATCCAGCACAGCACTTACCTGGTGGCTCACATCAGCACAATCATCAACATTGATGCCATCTTCACTATCAATATAGATGCGCAGTGTGGATGTGCGACCGCGAATAAACTCGATGCCAACCAGTTCAAAACCCAGGGCCTCAACTGGCGCAGTAATCATCTCTGTTAATTTTTGCTCTAATGTGGACAAGCCCACCCCCAAGACATAAAAAAAGGGCCTAAAGCCCAGTTATTCTGTAGTCAGATAACAAAAAACCCCGATAAATCGGGGCTTTATATAACTGAACCCTATAACCGCAACTGCGGTCTGGAGCACTTTCCAGAAGGATTTTTTCAAATCCCACTACGAAGGCCAAAGTCTTCACAGTATATTTGAAAAAGGACTCTAAGGGAAAGTGGTTGCGGGGGCCGGATTTGAACCGACGACCTTCGGGTTATGAGCCCGACGAGCTACCAGGCTGCTCCACCCCGCGCCTGAAACGTGGCAAATTCTACTCGTTTTGGGTAAAAAATGCAAATACTGCTGGGATTTGGTGTACCGAGACGGGACGTAAAATCTGCAGGCATTATAGTGATCCACGCCACATTTTGTCAACATTTATTGCTAATCGCGTGAATGAATATCCAGTTCACTTTCGTTTGTCGAATACTTTTGCCCTCTACTGCTCCTCCTTAAGCGCATTATTTTACAAAAAACACACTAAACTCTTCCTGTCACCGATAAAAGATGATTAAATGAAAACTCATTTATTTTGCATAAAAATTCAGTGAGAGCGGAAATCCAGGCTCATCATCAGTTAATTAAGCAGGGTGTTATTTTATGACGACGATTCTCAAGCATCTCCCGGTAGGTCAACGTATTGGTATCGCTTTTTCCGGCGGTCTGGACACCAGTGCCGCACTGCTGTGGATGCGACAAAAGGGAGCGGTTCCTTATGCATATACTGCAAACCTGGGCCAGCCAGACGAAGAGGATTATGATGCGATCCCTCGTCGTGCCATGGAATACGGCGCGGAGAACGCACGTCTGATCGACTGCCGCAAACAACTGGTTGCCGAAGGTATTGCCGCTATTCAGTGTGGCGCATTTCATAACACCACCGGCGGCCTGACCTATTTCAATACGACGCCGCTGGGCCGCGCCGTGACCGGCACCATGCTGGTTGCTGCCATGAAAGAAGATGGCGTGAATATCTGGGGTGACGGCAGCACCTATAAAGGAAACGATATCGAACGTTTCTATCGTTACGGTCTGCTGACCAATGCTGAACTGCAGATTTACAAACCGTGGCTTGATACTGACTTTATTGATGAACTGGGCGGTCGTCATGAAATGTCTGAATTTATGATTGCCTGCGGTTTCGACTACAAAATGTCTGTCGAAAAAGCCTACTCTACGGACTCCAACATGCTTGGTGCAACGCATGAAGCGAAGGATCTGGAATACCTCAACTCCAGCGTCAAAATCGTCAACCCGATTATGGGCGTGAAGTTCTGGGATGAGAGCGTGAAGATCCCGGCAGAAGAAGTCACAGTACGCTTTGAGCAAGGTCATCCAGTGGCGCTGAACGGTAAAACCTTTAGCGACGACGTAGAAATGATGCTGGAAGCTAACCGCATCGGCGGTCGTCACGGCCTGGGCATGAGCGACCAGATTGAAAACCGTATCATCGAAGCGAAAAGCCGTGGTATTTACGAGGCTCCGGGGATGGCGCTGCTGCACATTGCGTATGAACGTCTGCTTACTGGTATTCACAACGAAGACACCATTGAGCAGTATCATGCACATGGTCGTCAGTTGGGCCGTCTGCTGTACCAGGGACGTTGGTTTGACTCCCAGGCGCTGATGCTGCGTGACTCCCTGCAACGCTGGGTTGCCAGCCAGATCACTGGTGAAGTTACCCTGGAACTGCGCCGCGGGAACGATTACTCCATCCTTAATACCGTCTCTGACAATCTGACCTACAAGCCAGAGCGTCTGACGATGGAAAAAGGCGACTCGGTGTTCTCGCCAGATGATCGTATCGGTCAACTGACCATGCGCAACCTGGATATCACCGATACCCGCGAGAAACTTTTCGGTTATGCCAAAACTGGCCTGCTTTCCTCCTCTGCCGCTTCGGGCGTGCCGCAGGTGGAGAATCTGGAAAATAAAGGCCAGTAATTCGACATCAACCCTGCCCTTCAGGGGTGGGGTTACCTTGCTTATCCTCAGTAAACTCCTTTCTTAGCATCACAAAATCGAAAACATCATGGTTTGCATCTACAACCCGTGAGTCTCCTTTATAGTGTGCAATCACTTCCTCCAGCGTTTGCGGCTGTTCCGGCTTTGTTACCCCCATCCACGCATTAATAAGGTAATTATTGTAAGCAGTGGAAAAGATATCGTTTTCCGTTGTGCGATCCACGCCATCCCCAAGAACGGGGCTATACCAGATAAACATCGGAACATGATATGCCTGCTGGCTGGCCTCCCTGCCTCCATGAAAATAAATGTTCTTCTTCGTCGGGTCGCGTTCCAGGCCATGGTCGGCAAAATACATGACCGAGGCTCGGCGATCTTTTAATAATTCAAAAACCTGACCTAGCAAACTATCTGTGTAATGAATGGAGTTGTCATAGCAGGCATCCTGATCGTCCTGTGGTTGAAACACGGCGCTGGATTGCGGATAGGCGCTACAAGCCGGTTCATGGCTTCCATTTAAATGAAGAACAATCAGTTTCTTTTGCTGCGTCTTTTGCTGTAACGCTTGCGATAAATGCGGCAACAACAATTCATCAAATCCTCTGACATAGACTGTTTCCATGGCGCGCATGGCGATACTGGTAACTGCTGTACCATTCTGCCGAAAAGCGGATTGCGAGCTTAGCCAGAAAGTCTGAAATCCTGCTTGATTAGCCATATTAATAATGTTGTCCGGGTAATTATGAATGTCATGACTCAAAACAGAATCAGCAGTTAAAGAAAGGGGAACCGACAGCGCAGTGTAAGGTGCGCCGCTTATTGCTTGATTAAACAGTTTGATCTGTTTTCTTTGTGCTTCGACTTGCGGTGTCGTAGAGCGTGTATATCCATACAAAGACATATTGTCGACACGTACAGACTCCCCCACAATCAACACGTAGGTATCAATACCTGTATCCCTGACTGATAATTGAAAATACGGCACCGTGTTTGCAATTGAGAGTAATCTTTGATGCTCTTTCGCTGCTAAAGCAAAATAATTGAGATTGAAAAACGGTGTATAGGTAGCAAATCGCGACGCTAGTATATATGGACTGAACGCTTTTTTATTTTTTGCATCTTTATAAGCAAATTGACTAGCGGAAAATAAACTGCCCGAAATGACAATCAGCAATAATATTCCTGTCACTTTTTTCGTCGGCAAGGAAACATCATATTTTATTATTACTGCCAAAAAAAGAAGGGATAAAAAGGCAAAAGCACATAGATAAGGGATATACATCCCCAGCATTTTGACAACTTCATCCGGATCACTCTGCAGCACACTAATCGCAAATCCATCATTGAAAGTTGTACCAAAGGTACACCATGAATAGAGGCTAATACTCATGTCTGCCGCTGTCAGTAACACAAATGGTGCGGCAACAAGCAGGCGAAGCGGAAGGGATGATATACGTTTAACAACCAGGATGGTCAGAACGAAGAACAGCAATCGCTGAACCATATGCGCTCCGGAAGAGGCGACTAAGTTCGTAATACCAAAAACAATAACACAAAGATACAACAACCAATGAGATTTAGAACTTCTAACAAATTTGTTGAATACTGTCATCCAGAAATCCAAGTTCACAACCAATATAAACAATTATCAACAATGTTCAATTTTATATCAGACATGTTCTTCAACGCTGATCCATATCAGACCGAAACACTGTTAGTTTTTTCTTTTTAAATGATGCGGCCATTGTTCTCAGTAATTAAATAACATTATCAATGCGTCTCTAAACATTACGCAGAACGTAGCCATCAGTAGTTATACTGACAGGAGCAGGATGGTTTATCGAGAAGTAAACATATCCGTATTCGTACCGGAACTGGAGTTGACACAATAAAGTGCCAATTATGTCAGCAGTAGGGAAAAGTTTATAACTAAGGCGTACCGGCACCATCGTTTCAAAGTACCAGCTACGAGTAAAGCAACTGGACGAGATACAGATACCTGACAACCATTCCTCAGACCAGGACCAAAACGAAAAAAGACGCTTTTCAGCGTCTCTTTTCTGGAATTTGGTACCGAGGACGGGACTTGAACCCGTAAGCCCTATTGGGCACTACCACCTCAAGGTAGCGTGTCTACCAATTCCACCACCTCGGCACGGATACTACTTTTTAGTTCGGGATATCGCTGGTCGGCTTAGCCGGAGCAGCTGGCTGAGTTTGTTCGGTTTTGGCCGGTGCACTCAGGTTTTCCCATTCACTACCTTTATTGGTTTTGTTGCTATTGATGTTACCCAGCACCAGACTGATGATGAAGAATAACGTTGCCAGCAGCGCCGTCATGCGGGTCATGAAGTTACCAGAACCACTTGAACCAAACAGCGTAGCGGAAGCGCCTGCTCCGAAGGAGGCTCCCATATCAGCGCCTTTACCTTGCTGCAGCATGATCAGACCAACAAGGCCAATTGCCACAATAAGGAAAACTACTAAAAGAGCTTCGTACATAATCAACCTGTTCCTTGCGGAGTTGCCGCGTACCAATGCTTCAACCAATAAAGCGGGAGTTTCTAATCTTTCCCACTGAAGCGGGTGTGAATACTAACCAAAGCGAATGACCTTCGCAAGGGCAATTTTATCGCATTGTATCAACTGCGGAAAAAAACAGCAAAACCGATGTGTTCGCTGAGAAAAAAGGCGACAATCGCCGCCTTTTTAGCCAGTTATCTAACGCGTTAAACGGCTTTTACTGCATCGGCGATGCGGTGTGCAAATTCAGTCACCTGCGCTTCGTCTTCGCCTTCTACCATCACGCGAATTAACGGTTCGGTGCCGGATTTACGCAACAGCACACGTCCACGGCTACCCAGCGCCGCTTCAACTTCTGCGGTTACAGCTTTGACTGATTCATGCTCCAGCGGATCGCCGCTACCTGCGGTGTAACGCACGTTAACCAGAATCTGCGGGAACATTTTCATACCACTGCAAAGGTCGTGCAGGCTCATATGGTTACGCGCCATCGCCGCCAGCACCTGCAAACCAGCAACGATGCCGTCACCGGTTGTGGTTTTATCCAGCAGGATCACATGACCAGAGTTCTCTGCACCGATACGCCAGCCTTTCTCCTGCATTTTTTCCAGTACGTAGCGATCGCCCACTTTCGCACGAGCAAACGGAATTCCTAGCTGTTTCAGGGCGAGTTCCAGTCCCATGTTGCTCATCAATGTACCCACCGCGCCACCACGCAGTTGGCCCTGACGCAGACCTTCGCGCGCGATGATATACATAATCTGGTCGCCATCGACTTTATTGCCTTCATGGTCAACCATAATCACACGGTCGCCGTCACCGTCAAAGGCGATACCAAGATCTGCTTTTTCAGCCAGTACGCGCGCCTGTAACGCACGAACATCAGTTGCCCCCACTTCGGCATTGATGTTTACGCCGTTCGGCTCACAACCGATAGCGATAACGTTCGCCCCCAGTTCACGCAGCACGTTCGGCGCGATGTGATAAGTCGCGCCATTTGCGCAATCCACCACAATCTTCAGTTCACTGAGGCTAAGTTCGTTCGGGAACGTGGCTTTGCAAAACTCGATATAGCGACCCGCAGCATCAACGATACGGCTGGCTTTACCCAGTTCTGCCGAATCAACACAGCTGATCTCCTTTTCCATTTCCGCTTCGATGGCTTCTTCAACTGCATCCGGCAGCTTAGTACCGTCAATAGAAAAGAATTTAATGCCGTTATCGTAGAATGGGTTATGCGATGCAGAAATTACAATCCCGGCCTCTGCGCGGAAGGTACGCGTCAGATAAGCCACGGCAGGTGTAGGCATCGGGCCTGTAAAGAGTGCGGAAAGGCCCGCAGCCGCCAGACCCGCTTCCAGTGCTGACTCCAGCATATAGCCAGAAATACGCGTGTCTTTACCAATAATGATCTTACGGGAGCCGTGGCGCGCCAGCACTTTACCGGCGGCCCAACCCAACTTAAGTACAAAATCAGGGGTGATCGGCGCATCCCCTACACGACCACGAATCCCATCGGTACCGAAATATTTACGATTACTCATAGCGTTTGTTTTCCTTTGCAGACAGAGTGGCTTCCACCACCCGCATCGCTTCTACGGTTTCTTTGACGTCATGAACACGAATGATGTGCGCACCTTGCATTGCGGCAATGACCGCACAGGCCAAACTACCGCTCAGGCGCTCGGACGGCCCCACGTTCAGCAATTGCCCAATCATCGATTTTCGTGACATACCCACCAACAGCGGCAGGTTGAAATGGTGAAATTCAGCCAGGCGCGCCAGTAATGAATAGTTATGGGAGAGATTTTTACCGAAACCGAATCCGGGGTCGAGCAACAATTTCTCTTTTGCGATACCCGCCTGCTCACAACGAGCTATCTGCTCAATAAAGTAGCGATTCACTTCCGCAAAGACATCGTCATACTTCGGGGCTTCCTGCATGGTTTTTGGATTTCCCTGCATATGCATCAGGCAAACTGGCAAACCGGTTTCTGCAGCAGCTTCCAGAGCGCCAGGTTCGGAAAGGGAGCGAATATCGTTAATAATGTGAGCACCAACTTTTGCTGACTCACGGATGACTTCTGGTTTGGAAGTATCTACCGAGATCCAGACTTCGAAGCGTTGAGCAATTGCCTCAACCACAGGAATAACACGCTGCAACTCTTCTTCAACGCTAACTTCCGCCGCCCCTGGGCGCGTGGACTCGCCACCAACGTCAATGATCGTCGCGCCAGCGTTAATCATCAGATTCGCATGTTTCACCGCATCTATCAGCGAGTTATGCGTGCCGCCATCCGAAAAGGAATCAGGCGTAACGTTGAGGATCCCCATTACGTGAGGATGGCTAAGGTCCAGTGAAGTGCCCTGGGCAAAGAGTTTCATGATGTTATCCCTGGTATGAATTGATAAGAAAAAACCCCGGAGCACGCCCCGGGGTTTTCAGTACAAATACAGTCATCTAATGCGGGAACTTACTTGTCGCCTAACTGCTCTGACATGGTGTTACCCGGGTTCGGCGTACGCGGTTCATCAACCGGACGCGGAGCCTTTGGACTACCATTGTCGCCAGAATTGTTAGAAGCGCCTGGTTCTTCCCAGCCCGCTGGCGGACGTACATCGCGACGTGCCATCAGGTCATCAATCTGCGGTGCGTCGATAGTCTCATATTTCATGAGAGCATCTTTCATCGCATGCAGAATATCCATGTTGTCGGTCAGAAGCTGACGCGCACGATTATAGTTACGCTCGATCAGTGCTTTCACTTCCTGGTCGATGATGCGTGCCGTTTCATCGGACATATGTTTCGCTTTCGCTACGCTACGACCGAGGAACACTTCACCTTCTTCTTCCGCATACAGCAGCGGACCGAGTTTCTCAGAGAAGCCCCACTGGGTAACCATGTTACGCGCCAGGTTGGTCGCAACTTTAATATCGTTGGACGCCCCGGTAGAAACATGTTCCGGCCCGTAGATGATCTCTTCTGCCAGACGACCGCCGTACAGCGTAGAAATCTGGCTTTCCAGTTTCTGACGGCTGGCGCTGATTGCGTCGCCCTCAGGCAAGAAGAAGGTCACACCCAGCGCACGACCGCGCGGGATAATCGTTACTTTGTGCACCGGATCGTGTTCCGGCACCAGGCGACCGATAATCGCGTGACCTGCTTCGTGGTAAGCAGTCGATTCTTTTTGCGCTTCCGTCATCACCATGGAGCGACGTTCCGCACCCATCATGATTTTGTCTTTCGCTTTCTCGAACTCAACCATCGACACAACACGTTTGTTGCCACGAGCAGCGAACAGTGCCGCTTCGTTCACCAGGTTCGCCAGGTCAGCACCGGAGAAACCAGGAGTACCACGGGCAATGATTGCCGCGTCGATATCGGGTGCCAATGGTACGCGACGCATGTGAACTTTCAGAATCTGCTCACGACCGCGAACATCTGGCAAGCCAACCACAACCTGACGGTCGAAACGGCCAGGACGCAGCAGCGCCGGGTCGAGAACGTCCGGACGGTTAGTCGCAGCGATAACAATGATACCTTCGTTACCTTCGAAGCCATCCATCTCAACCAGCATCTGGTTCAGAGTCTGTTCACGTTCATCGTGACCACCGCCCAGACCTGCGCCACGCTGGCGGCCTACGGCGTCGATTTCATCGATAAAGATGATGCACGGAGCCGCTTTCTTCGCCTGTTCGAACATGTCACGAACACGGGATGCACCCACACCGACGAACATTTCTACGAAGTCAGAACCGGAGATAGTAAAGAACGGAACTTTCGCTTCGCCTGCAATCGCTTTCGCCAGCAGCGTTTTACCGGTACCCGGAGGACCGACCATCAGGACGCCTTTCGGGATCTTACCGCCGAGTTTCTGGAAGCGGCTCGGCTCGCGCAGATACTCAACCAGTTCAGCAACTTCTTCTTTTGCTTCGTCGCAGCCCGCAACGTCAGCAAAGGTCGTTTTGATCTGATCTTCCGTCAGCATGCGCGCTTTGCTCTTACCGAACGACATGGCACCTTTGCCACCGCCGCCCTGCATTTGACGCATGAAGAAGATCCAGACACCAATCAGCAACAGCATCGGGAACCAGGAGATGAAGATAGAAGCCAGCAGGCTTGGTTCTTCAGGCGGTTCACCGACAACCTTGACGTTCTTGGTCAACAGGTTATCCAGTAATTTCGGATCCTGAACCGGAATGTAAGTGGTATAACGGTTACTATCTTTCTTGGTAACGTTGATTTCACGTCCGTTGATACGCGCTTCACGAACCTGGTCGTTATTGACCTCTTGTAGGAAGGTAGAGTAATCCACCTTACGGCCATTAGACTCGCTGGGCCCAAAGCTCTGGAATACTGACATCAGCACAACGGCAATGACCAGCCAGAGTATTAGGTTTTTCGCCATGTCACTCAAGGGATTAACCTCTTATTACAACTGTGTTAAAAACAGCGTCAGGATACTCTATATCCAGCATCTTTCAAACTTTCGTCTGAAATCTCCCGGTTAGGGTTTACGCCCGGTCGCTACAATATACACTTCCCGCGAACGTGCACGAGAAGAGTCCGGCTTACGAACTTTGACCTTCGTAAACAGGGAGCGAATTTCCCTTAGATACTCATCGAAACCTTCGCCCTGGAACACCTTCACTACAAAACTGCCACCTGGCGCTAATACATCACGACACATTTCTAACGCCAGTTCCACCAGATACATGGCACGGGGGATATCCACCGCCGGTGTTCCGCTCATGTTTGGTGCCATATCGGACATGACAACCTGGACTTTGCTGTCGCCAACGCGCTCCAGCAGTGCTTTCATCACCAGTTCATCACGAAAATCGCCCTGAAGAAAGTCCACACCAACGATAGGATCCATAGGTAAAAGATCGCAAGCGATGATGCGGCCTTTGCCGCCAATTTGGGTGACCACATATTGTGACCAACCACCCGGAGCAGCACCAAGGTCGACAACCGTCATTCCCGGTTTAAAGAGTTTGTCACTTTGCTGTATTTCATCAAGTTTAAACCAGGCACGGGAACGTAACCCCTTTTTCTGTGCCTGTTGAACATATTTATCGCTAAAGTGTTCCTGAAGCCAGCGGCTGGAGCTGGCAGAACGCTTCTTACCTGTCATTTAACTTTCCCATGGGGATAACTCATCGTAACCAATTGCGTAAATTTTTACGCGCCTATTTGGTGATATATGGGAGATGGCGGTAGAATGACCCGTTTTCAATCCCAACGTAAGCAAAAAATACGATGAATCTGAGTACTAAACAAAAACAGCACCTGAAAGGTCTGGCACATCCGCTCAAGCCAGTTGTTCTGCTTGGCAGTAATGGTTTGACCGAAGGGGTGCTGGCCGAGATTGAACAAGCGTTAGAGCACCATGAACTCATCAAGGTGAAAATCGCCACCGAAGATCGCGAAACTAAAACCTTGATCGTGGAAGCTATCGTGCGCGAAACCGGCGCCTGTAATGTACAGGTCATCGGTAAAACGCTGGTGCTTTATCGCCCAACTAAAGAACGTAAAATCTCGTTGCCACGCTAAGATTATCCTAAAGTTACACACATTTGCTGTGTAAAACGAGGGGTTTTCCGCAGGCAGGAGAGCAAAATGCCACGCTCTGTTCGTTGATAAAAGGCCGCATAGCGGCCTTTTTCCTTTCTTTACAATACATCAACATCTTGAGTATTGGGTAATTCTTACAGGTATTCCACCTTAATTACTTCAAATTCAACTTCGCCGCCCGGCGTTTTGATGACCACAACATCATCTTCTTCTTTGCCGATCAGGCCACGAGCAATAGGCGAGTTTACAGAAATCAGGTTCTGTTTAAAGTCAGCCTCATCATCGCCAACGATGCGATAAGTCTGCTCTTCGTCAGAATCCAGATTCAACACCGTTACGGTAGCACCAAAAATAACGCGCCCATTGTTAGGCATTTTGGTGACATCAATCACCTGCGCGTTCGACAGTTTGGCTTCAATATCTTTGATACGACCTTCGCAGAAACCCTGCTGTTCACGAGCTGCGTGGTATTCGGCGTTTTCTTTCAGGTCGCCATGCTCACGCGCTTCCGCGATAGCAGCAATGATTTCAGGACGGCGCACAGATTTCAGAAAATCCAGCTCTTCGCGTAATTTTTCAGCGCCGCGTAAGGTCATCGGAATAGCTTGCATTTGTTATACCTCTTGAATATTCCTGATGGGGCAAGTCTTCACCCACCCCGGCTGTTCGGCCTGCCCGGCAAAACTCCTCACCGGGACCAGAAGCAAAAAAATACCGACCCGGGTACAAGTCCCAGGTCAGCTACAATTCACATTTTGATAGTCATTTTACCCTGAAGTTCCCGAAGGGTCATCGTTTACTTTATAGGGCGTTGCGCCGTAGTATGACGGCTCGATTCCAGGTTGTTAGCGCGAGATTATGCGATTTTCCAGATTTATCATCGGATTGACCAGCTGTATAGCGTTCAGTGTTCAGGCCGCGAATGTTGATGAGTACATTACTCAACTCCCCGCTGGTGCCAACCTTGCCCTGATGGTGCAAAAAGTCGGCGCATCGGCCCCCGCTATTGATTACCACAGTCAGCAGATGGCGCTGCCCGCCAGTACGCAGAAAGTGATTACTGCGCTGGCGGCGTTGATTCAACTCGGCCCCGATTTTCGTTTTACTACTACGCTTGAAACCAAAGGCAATGTGGAAAACGGCGTACTCAAGGGTGACTTAGTGGCGCGATTTGGTGCCGATCCGACGTTAAAACGTCAGGATATTCGCAATATGGTCACGACTTTGAAAAAATCTGGCGTCAACCAAATTGATGGTAATGTGTTGATAGACACCTCCATTTTTGCCAGCCACGATAAAGCCCCCGGCTGGCCGTGGAATGACATGACACAATGCTTTAGCGCTCCGCCTGCCGCCGCCATAGTTGACCGCAACTGTTTCTCCGTCTCGCTCTACAGTGCCCAAAAACCCGGTGATATGGCCTTTATACGCGTGGCATCTTATTACCCTGTTACGATGTTCAGCCAGGTACGCACCCTCCCCCGTGGTTCTGCCGAAGCGCAATATTGCGAGCTGGATGTGGTGCCAGGCGACCTGAACCGCTTTACGCTGACCGGATGCCTGCCACAACGTTCTGAGCCGCTCCCGTTGGCTTTTGCCATACAGGATGGAGCCAGCTATGCCGGTGCAATTCTGAAAGATGAGTTAAAACAGGCAGGTATCACCTGGAGCGGAACACTGCTGCGCCAGACTCAGGTTAATGAACCCGGAACGGTAGTTGCCAGTAAACAGTCGGCCCCGTTGCACGATCTGCTTAAGATTATGCTGAAAAAGTCAGACAACATGATTGCCGATACGGTTTTCCGCATGATAGGCCATGCGCGCTTCAATGTGCCCGGAACATGGCGGGCCGGGTCGGACGCCGTACGTCAGATCCTGCGCCAGCAAGCCGGTGTCGATATCGGAAACACCATTATTGCCGATGGTTCAGGGCTTTCGCGGCATAACCTGATTGCACCTGCCACCATGATGCAGGTGCTGCAATACATTGCCCAACATGACAATGAACTTAACTTTATCTCTATGCTGCCGCTGGCAGGCTATGACGGCTCTTTGCAGTACCGTGCGGGCCTGCATCAGGCTGGCGTGGACGGAAAAGTCTCAGCAAAAACCGGCTCTTTGCAGGGGGTATATAACCTGGCGGGATTCATTACCACAGCGAGCGGGCAACGAATGGCGTTTGTACAATATCTTTCTGGCTATGCGGTAGAACCCGCGGATCAGCGTAATCGCCGCATTCCGTTAGTGCGTTTTGAAAGCCGTTTGTATAAAGATATTTATCAGAATAATTAGTCTAAAGAGAAACCCCGGCACATGGCCGGGGTTTAGCTGATTATCGCTTGTAAATGAACTCAACGCCTTCTTCGTCGTCTTCGTCCCAGTCGTCATCCCAGTCTTCATCATCCTCTTCAGCAATCTCTTCAAGCTGCTGACGGTGATAATCATCCCACATGAATTCGACTTTCTCTGGCTGTTTCGCTTCTTCGGCCTGCACAACTGGGTTTTCAATGATAAAAGTCATCACATCCCAGCAGAGATCTTTCACGCCCAGTCCGCTCGCCGCAGAGATCAGATAATATTTATCTTCCCAGCCCAGCGCCTCAGCGATCGCTTTCGCTTTCTCTTCGGCTTCTGCCTTATCCAGCAGGTCGATCTTGTTGAAGACTAACCAACGCGGTTTCGCCGCCAGATCCTGGCTGTATTTTTCCAGCTCGCTGATAATAATACGCGCGTTTTCAACCGGATCGGTACCGTCAATCGGATCGATATCGATGAGGTGCAACAAGACGCGGCAACGTTCCAGGTGCTTCAGGAAGCGAATCCCCAGTCCTGCACCTTCCGCAGCGCCTTCAATTAGCCCTGGAATATCGGCAACAACGAAGCTCTTTTCGTTGTCCATTCGTACCACACCCAGGCTCGGTACCAGAGTGGTAAACGGATAATCCGCCACTTTCGGTTTAGCCGCCGAAACAGCGCGGATAAAGGTCGATTTACCCGCATTCGGCATTCCCAACATACCGACGTCAGCCAGCAACATCAGCTCCAGCAGCAGCTCGCGCTTATCGCCCGGCGTACCGTTAGTTTTCTGCCGTGGCGTACGGTTAACGGACGATTTGAAGCGGGTATTGCCCAGACCGTGCCAGCCCCCCTTGGCAACCAGCAGACGCTGACCGTGTTTGGTCATATCGCCCATGGTTTCACCGGTACCCTGATCGATAACACGCGTACCTACCGGCACTTTAATCGTGACGTCTTTACCGCGCTTACCGGTACAATCGCGGCTTGCACCGTTCTGACCGCGTTCTGCACGGAAAGATTTTTCAAAACGATAATCGATAAGTGTGTTCAGGTTCTCGTCGGCTTCCATCCATACGTCACCACCGTCACCGCCGTCGCCGCCATCCGGGCCGCCTTTCGGAATATATTTTTCGCGGCGGAAACTCACGCAACCATTACCGCCATCACCTGCAACGACCAGAATCGATGCTTCATCAACAAACTTCATTTTATTCTCCGTAAATCATTCGCCTGCGCGGGGTTGCGATACCACCGTTGTATGCTTACGTAATCCGCCCCAAATACGATGACCAATGGCGGAATACATCGCGCCCGCAACCACGACAAACGCACCGAGATAACCTAAAAGGTTTAACATCGGTCTGGCGAAGAAATCGGGCCAGGCCAGTGATAAAAGATCTGAAAAAAACAGCGTAAACAGTGGGGTGAGCGTGATGATCGCGCTCACCTGCGCTGCCTGCCAGCGAGCCATCGCTTCCGCCAGGGCGCCATATCCTACCAATGTATTCAGTCCGCAAAAAATTAAACATGCGAGCTGCCAGTGGCTAAGCTGCGCTATCACTCCAGGATTTGCCAGAGGGAAGAGCGCAATCGTACATAAAGTGTACAGCAAAAACAGGATCTGCGGTGAGGCCAGCCGACGCAATAAAACCTTCTGCGCTACGCCATAACTCACCCAAACCGTCGCCGCACCGACCCCAAAGATAACTCCCCAGGTGTAATCGGTGAGCTTTGTAAATATCTCAACCAGACTGGTGTTAAAAAACATCACCAGGCCGCTCAGGAGCATCAATGCCCCCACTACCTGGGTACTGCGCATTTTCTCTTTCAGGATAAATACGCTGGCAACCATCATGCCAACTGGCGAGAGTTGCCCAATCACCTGCGAAGCGGTCGGACTCAGGTATTGCAAGGATGAGCTAAACAGGATGAAGTTCCCAAACAGCCCGGCGGTCGCCACTGCCAACAAAATCAACCAGCGTGGCTTACGAAACACGCGTAATGGCGGCAACCTCTTCTTCACCGCAAGAATGGCACCAAGGCCAATACTCGCCATCAAGAAACGGTAAAACACGATTGTCGGAGGTTCCATCACCTCCAGCACCTGCTTCATTGCAATTGGCAACGCCCCCCAGCAAATTGCTGTGGTGAGCGCCAAAAGAATGCCAATGCCTGCCTGCTGCTTCATACCGTATTCCCTACAAAACGCATTTGCGAGTTAACGCCGCACGATGCGAATTTTTACCGGTTATCGAATGTAAAAAGCCCCGCAACGTGTTGCGGGGCTTTCATCCGTTACCGGGACGCGAAAAACTTATTCAGCTTCGATGCTGATAAATTTACGGTTTTTCGGGCCTTTAACTTCGAATTTCACTTTACCGTCTGCTTTAGCAAACAGAGTGTGGTCACGACCGCAACCTACGTTAGCGCCTGCGTGGAATTTGGTACCACGTTGACGAACGATGATGCTACCCGCCAGAACGGATTCGCCACCGAAACGCTTAACGCCCAGGCGTTTAGCTTCTGAATCGCGACCGTTACGTGTGGAGCCGCCAGCCTTTTTATGTGCCATTTGAAATCTCTCCTCAGGTCTTAGGCGCTGATGCCAGTAATTTTCACATCAGTGAACCACTGACGATGGCCCTGCTGCTTACGATAGTGTTTACGACGACGAAACTTAACGATTTTAACTTTCTCGCCACGACCGTGAGCAACAACTTCAGCTTTGATTACGCCGCCATCAACGAAAGGAACGCCGATTTTGACTTCTTCACCGTTTGCGATCATCAGCACTTCAGCGAACTCAACAGTTTCGCCAGTTGCGATGTCCAGCTTTTCCAGGCGAACGGTCTGACCTTCGCTTACTCGGTGTTGTTTACCACCACTTTGGAAAACCGCGTACATATAAAACTCCGCTTCCGCGCACACCTTTTCAATGATTCAGAGTGCGCTATAAATATTCACAATAGGGCGCGAATATTACGCAAAACGCACGCCTTTGACAAGTGCTACAGTCAATACACGAAGAAAAAAAACACAACTTGTACGGTAACGTTTATCTGTGCCATTTTTTCAGTACAATCACCCTATATTCCTAACCATAAACCCTAAGTTGCCTTTGTTCACAGTAAGGTAATCGGGGCGAAAAGCCCGGCTTTTGCGATGAATTTAGAAAAAATCAATGAGTTAACCGCGCAAGATATGGCGGGTGTTAATGCGGCAATCCTTGAGCAGCTTAATTCCGACGTCCAACTGATCAATCAGTTAGGCTATTACATCGTCAGCGGCGGCGGTAAACGTATTCGTCCGATGATTGCTGTACTGGCTGCACGAGCTGTTGGCTATGAGGGAAATGCGCATGTCACCATTGCTGCCCTGATCGAGTTTATCCACACGGCGACTCTGCTGCACGACGACGTTGTGGATGAATCAGATATGCGCAGGGGTAAAGCTACCGCCAACGCCGCATTTGGCAATGCTGCCAGTGTGCTGGTAGGCGATTTTATTTATACCCGCGCGTTCCAGATGATGACCAGCCTCGGTTCGCTCAAAGTGCTGGAAGTCATGTCAGAAGCCGTAAACGTCATCGCAGAAGGTGAAGTTCTGCAACTGATGAACGTTAACGATCCGGACATCACTGAAGAAAACTACATGCGCGTTATCTATAGCAAAACCGCGCGTCTGTTTGAGGCTGCCGCGCAGTGTTCCGGGATTCTGGCTGGCTGTACGCCGGAGGAGGAGAAAGGCCTGCAGGATTATGGGCGTTATCTCGGCACCGCTTTCCAGTTGATCGACGATTTACTCGATTACAATGCCGATGGCGAACAGTTAGGTAAAAACGTCGGCGACGATCTGAACGAAGGTAAACCGACGCTGCCGCTGCTGCATGCAATGCATCATGGCACACCAGAACAGGCACAGATGATTCGTACCGCCATCGAACAGGGTAACGGTCGTCATCTTCTGGAACCGGTTCTGGAAGCAATGAACGCTTGTGGCTCTCTTGAATGGACGCGTCAGCGTGCCGAGGAAGAAGCAGACAAAGCCATCGCAGCGTTACAGGTGCTCCCGGACACCCCGTGGCGAGAAGCACTCATCGGCCTCGCGCACATCGCTGTTCAACGCGATCGTTAATCCCCTCCCCCTCATCCCGCGCAGTGCGCGGGATGATTCCAATAAGTTCCATAAAAACACTTATTCAGCGTAATAACGCCTGAAAAACCAGTGTATGTATCTTTATATATTCTGAATATTCACACTCTTTACAGGAACTTTTTAGAGCAATAGGCCATCAGGAGTATAGTGATGCTCGACAGAAGAAGTGTTCTGAATGAAAGCGACTAACTTAAGGAGTGAGGAAAGATGGAAAGTAATTTCATTGACTGGCATCCCGCTGACATCATTGCGGGTTTACGCAAGAAAGGAACGTCAATGGCGGCGGAATCTCGTAGAAATGGTTTGAGTTCCTCAACGCTGGCGAACGCATTATCGCGCCCATGGCCGAAAGGAGAGATGATTATTGCGAAAGCCCTGGGAACTGACCCCTGGGTTATCTGGCCATCACGCTACCATGATCCGCAGACCCATGAGTTTATCGACAGAACGCAGTTGATGCGTAGCTACACTAAACCGAAAAAATGAGTGGTCTGGCGGTAGCCCCGCGAACGGGGCTGCCAGCTCTCGGACGATTACTCGTCTTTCACACGCTCAATATTTGCACCTAAAGCGCGCAGTTTGTCTTCAATACGTTCGTAGCCACGATCGATGTGATAAATACGATCAACCACCGTTGTCCCTTCCGCAATACAACCAGCCAGCACCAGGCTTGCTGAAGCACGTAGATCGGTTGCCATAACCTGTGCGCCAGAAAGTTTTTCAACACCGTGACAAATAACGGTATTACTTTCAATTTCGGCATGCGCGCCCATACGACTCAGCTCTGGTACGTGCATAAAGCGGTTTTCAAAGACCGTTTCGGTGATGAATCCGGTGCCTTCTGCCACCAGGTTCAGCAGTGTGAACTGGGCCTGCATATCGGTCGGGAATGCCGGATGCGGCGCGGTACGTACGTTAACAGCTTTCGGCCGTTTGCCATGCATATCCAGGCTAATCCAGTCTTCGCCGACTTCAATGTCCGCTCCAGCGTCACGCAATTTCGCCAGCACAGCGTCAAGAGTATCTGGCTGTGCGTTACGGCAGATAATTTTGCCGCGAGAGATCGCCGCAGCCACAAGGAAAGTACCGGTTTCGATACGATCCGGCAGCACGCGATAGACACCGCCGCCTAAACGTTCCACACCTTCGATGATGATACGATCGGTGCCCTGACCGCTAATTTTCGCACCCAGCGTAATCAGGAAGTTCGCGGTATCGACGATTTCCGGTTCACGCGCTGCGTTTTCAATAATCGTGGTGCCTTCCGCCAGGGTTGCAGCACACATGATGGTCACCGTTGCGCCAACGCTGACTTTATCCATCACGATATGTGCGCCTTTCAGACGACCGTCGACGGAAGCTTTAACGTAACCTTCTTCCAGTTTGATGGTCGCGCCTAATTGTTCGAGGCCAGAAATGTGTAGATCAACCGGACGCGCACCGATCGTACAACCGCCAGGCAGTGAAACTTGCCCCTGCCCAAAGCGCGCTACCAGCGGCCCCAGTGCCCAGATAGAGGCACGCATGGTTTTAACCAGATCGTAAGGTGCGCAGAATACATTAACCTCGCGGGCATCAATATGCACAGAACCATTACGCTCTACTTTCGCACCCAGCTGGCTTAGCAGCTTCATTGATGTATCAACGTCTTTCAGTTTCGGGACGTTCTGGATCTCTACCGGTTCTTCCGCCAGTAGTGCGGCAAAAAGAATAGGCAGAGCAGCATTTTTAGCGCCGGAAATTGTGACTTCGCCCTGGAGCTTCGTTGGCCCCTGAACACGAAATTTATCCATTTAGTTTGTTCTCAGTTAACAATTCATATCCGCTACCGGCGAATCGCCCATAGCTCAAAAGCCGTTCAGTTTGCGATCGCGCGCCCACTCCGCAGGGGTATACGCTTTGATCGACACAGCATGAATGCGGTTATCCGCAATATATTCCATCAGCGGGCCATAGACCGTCTGCTGTTTTTTAACCCGACTCATGCCGTCAAACAACTCACCCACGGCAATAACCTGAAAGTGGCTGCCATCGCCGGAAACGTGGACTTCCTGGAGGGAGAGAGCGTTCATCAACACGCTCTGAATTTCATTATTTTCCATGGGATCTTCAATCATCAGTTAATAAACCAGCGAAACATCTTAGAGCAAAGTTGCGCTGGCATAAATAAGCAAAAAGCCTCGCTGATAAATCAGACAAGGCTCAACTTGCAGGCAGGTTTGCCGGACAGGCGGTTAACGCCTTATCCGGCCTGAAAAAATTTAACGAGGCAGAACATCAGCAGGCAAATTATACAATTTCGCCAGGGTATACACTTTGTCGTTTACCCCCTGAAGCGTCACATTGTTGCCCTGCTTTTTCGCCAGATCGATAAGATGGAGCAGCAGCGCCAGTCCACCTGTATCAACGCGGGATACACGGCTAAGATCGATGCAGGTAATCCCCTTCACCGCCTCCTCACGCATTTCCCAAAGCGGTAGCAGAACGTCCTGATCCAGCTCTCCGGATAACGCCAGCGTGTCACCCGTCTGCATCCAGCTCAGTGACTCGCTCATTACTTTTTCTCTTCCAGAGTGATTTTCTGTTGAGAAATCGATTTCAGTTGCGCAGTCAGGCCGTCGATACCTTTGGTACGCAGCAGCGTCCCCCACTCATTTTGTTTGGTGGTGATCATGCTGACACCCTCTGCAATCATGTCGTAAGCCTGCCAGTTGCCCGTCTGGGAGTTTTTACGCCATTGGAAGTCCAGACGCACCGGCGGGCGGCCATTCGGGTCAATAATGGTCACGCGAATAGGCACAATGGTTTTATCACCCAGAGGCTGTTCTGGCGCGATCTGATAAGTCTGACCATGATACATCGCCAATGCCTGACCGTAAGCCTGCTTCAGATACTCACGGAAAGCGGCAAAGTAAGCATCACGTTGAGCTGGGGTCGCACTCTTGTAATACTGACCCAGCACCAGCGCACCGGCGTATTTCACCTGTACGTATGGCAGCAGTTCCTGATCAACAATGGTACGCAGATAATCCGGGTTGGCCCGAATTTGCGGTTGCTCATTCTTCAGGCGATCGAACGTTTTCTGCGCCGCCTCGTCCATCAGCTTATACGGATTGGTCTGGTCTGCCGCGGTTGCCGCACTCAGCGGTGCAATCACCAGCAAAGCGACCATCATTAAACGTTTAAACATGCGTCGGTTCTCCTGAAATTATTTCGTTGTACCCACAGGTTCAGTGGTTTCATTATTACCTGGCGCAGCAGCTGGCGCATCGCCACTATTCTTATTGTCATCGCCTTTACTACCGTAAAGGAACTGACCAATGAGATCTTCCAGCACCATCGCAGACTTAGTGTCCTGGATTGTATCGCCATCCTTCAGGATAGCAGTCCCCAGTTCCGGGTCTTCAAAACCGACGTTTAATGCCAGATATTGTTCCCCCAGCAGGCCGGAAGTACGGATGCTCAGCGAACTGGTATCAGGAATGTGGTTATAACGTTGTTCAATTTCCAGCGTTACGCGTGGCAGATAAGTTTTCGGGTCCAGCGTAATATCCGCCACCCGGCCCACAACAACGCCACCAATGCTGACGGGAGAGCGCGCTTTCAGGCCGCCAATGTTATCGAACGTCGCATAAAGCGTGTAGGTTGGTTCAGTACGCATGGACGTCACGTTCGCCGCCTTCAGGCAAACAAACAGCGCCGCCAGCAGTGCTGCTAATAAAAAGATACCCACCCAAATTTCATTTTTTTTCGTTTGCATGAACTCAATTCCCAAACATCAATGCGGTCAGCACAAAATCCAGCCCCAGAACAGCCAGAGACGAGTGGACAACGGTGCGAGTGGTTGCCCGGCTAATCCCGGCAGACGTCGGGATGGCGTCGTAGCCGTTAAACAACGAAATCCACGTCACCGTAATGGCGAACACCACGCTCTTAATCAGACAGTTGACCAGATCCATACGCCAGTCGACGGCATTTTGCATTGCCGACCAGAAGAACCCGCTATCAATGCCTTTCCAACTGACGCCGACCAGTGATCCGCCCCAGATCCCCACGGCGACGAAGATGACCGTCAGCAGTGGCAATGAAATAACCCCAGCCCAGAAACGGGGAGAAATAACCCGACGCAACGGATCCACCGCCATCATCTCCATACTGGAGAGTTGCTCTGTGGCGCGCATCAGGCCAATTTCTGCGGTTAACGCCGAACCGGCACGTCCGGCAAACAACAACGCGGCAACCACCGGCCCCAGTTCACGCAGTAGTGATAACGCCACCAGCATACCCAGACTGGTTTCCGCACTATAAGTGGTCAGAACCAGATAACCTTGCAGCCCCAGCACCATTCCGATGAACACGCCAGAAACCACAATAATCAGCATCGACAGGACGCCAACATTATAGAGCTGACGTACCAGCAGCGGCGCATGTTTGCGAAATTCCGGTTTGCCGACCAGCGCATTGAATAACATTAACCCGGCCCGCCCGAACGTTCTCAGGGTTTTAATCCCTTTATGTCCGAGCGACGCCAGCGCATTTAACAGCATGAGTGGCTTAACTCCCTGGTAAAAGATCAGCGTGATAATCGCCGGCAGGATAGCGGAACGGAACAGGCCCGTCAGCTATCCCGTCCAGAAACTGACGTACGCGCGGATCAGGATTCGCCTGCAACGCCTGGGCGCTGCCATGAGCGACAATTTTTTTGTCCGCCAGGATCCAGGCGTGATCCGCAATACTTAACACTTCCGGCACATCGTGAGAAACCACCACACAAGTCACGCCCAGCGCGCTGTTCAGCTCAGAAATCAGCTTCACCAGTACGCCCATGGTGATGGGATCTTGCCCAACAAAGGGTTCATCAAACATGATGAGATCCGGCTCCAGCGCAATTGCTCGCGCCAGCGCTGCACGCCGCGCCATCCCTCCGGAAAGTTCAGAAGGCATCAGTTTAGCCGCTCCGCGCAGCCCCACGGCCTCCAGCTTCATCATCACTGTGCTATGCAATAAAGGTGCGGGAAGTTGGGTATGTTCGCGTAGTGGATAGGCAACGTTGTCAAATACGTTCATATCTGTGAACAACGCCCCGGACTGAAACAACATGCTCATCCGTTTGCGCACTGTATACAGGCGCGAACGAGACATCGCCGGAATATTCTCACCATCGAAAAGGATCTCACCATGATCTGGTGCGATTTGCCCGCCAATCAGACGGAGTAGCGTCGTTTTACCGATGCCCGATGGTCCCATGATCGCCGTGATCTTCCCTCGCGGCACGGTCAGGGAAATATTATCGAAGATGCAGCGATTGCCACGCGTAAAACTGACATCGCGCATATCGACTAAATTCGCCACAGACTGCTCCATAATTCACCCTTCGTCTTGCGTTGATTTTCTAAGCATGGCGCTCAATTTAACCTTGAACCCAACATATTTACAGAATATTACCCGCCGTGGTTAGCGAAAGCTGGCATTTGTTTTACTTTTTAGCCGCATAAAGTCAAAATTAAGAATCCGTTACGGCTTTCTGAAAATCTTCAGCGGACCGGCGAGTATACCTGAAGAAAGGACGTTAGATGCTTTTAGCTACGGCACTGTTAATTGTTGGTTTACTTTTGGTCGTTTACAGTGCCGACCGCCTGGTATTTGCCGCGTCCATTCTTTGCCGATCCTTTGGCATACCGCCACTGATCATCGGCATGACGGTGGTCAGTATTGGCACATCGTTACCAGAAATCATCGTTTCGCTTGCCGCATCACTGCACGAACAACGCGATTTAGCCGTTGGTGTAGCCCTCGGATCAAACATTATCAATATTTTGCTGATCCTCGGTCTGGCTGCGCTGGTACGTCCTTTTACCGTCCATTCCGATGTTCTGCGCCGCGAGTTACCCTTAATGTTGTTGGTCAGTGTGGTGGCCGGTTCCGTACTCTATGACGGACAACTTAGTCGCAGCGATGGTATCTTTCTCCTCTTTCTGGCTGTGCTATGGCTGCTGTTCATTGTTAAACTTGCACGTCTGGCTGAACGTCAGGGGACTGACAGCCTGACCAGAGAGCAGCTTGCAGAGCTGCCGCGTGAAGGCGGATTGCCCGTCGCGTTTTTATGGCTCGGCATTGCGCTGATCATCATGCCAGTGGCCACGCGGATGGTGGTTGATAACGCCACGGTGCTGGCGAATTACTTTGCCATCAGCGAGTTGACGATGGGTCTGACGGCAATCGCTATCGGAACCAGTCTGCCAGAACTGGCAACCGCAATCGCGGGGGTTCGCAAAGGTGAAAACGACATTGCTGTCGGGAATATCATTGGCGCAAACATTTTTAATATTGTCATCGTGTTGGGTTTACCCGCGCTGATAACGCCAGGAGAGATTGATCCACTGGCGTACAGCCGTGACTACAGCGTGATGTTGTTGGTGAGCATTATTTTTGCGTTGCTGTGCTGGCGGCGCTCCCCACAACCGGGCCGTGGTGTAGGGGTATTATTAACTGGCGGATTTATCGTATGGCTGGCGATGTTGTACTGGTTATCGCCAATACTCGTTGAATAACTGGAAACGCATTATGTCGCACGTAGAGTTACAACCGGGTTTTGACTTTCAGCAAGCAGGTAAAGAAGTCCTGGCGATTGAACGTGACTGCCTGGCGGAGCTTGATCAATACATCAATCAGAATTTCACGCTTGCCTGTGAAAAGATGTTCTGGTGTAAAGGGAAAGTTGTCGTCATGGGGATGGGGAAATCGGGGCATATTGGGCGCAAAATGGCGGCAACGTTTGCCAGCACTGGTACACCTTCATTTTTCGTCCATCCAGGTGAAGCTGCTCATGGTGATTTGGGTATGGTCACCCCGCAGGACGTGGTGATTGCTATCTCTAACTCCGGTGAATCCAGCGAAATCACGGCCTTAATTCCAGTGCTTAAGCGTCTTCACGTGCCGTTAATCTGCATCACCGGTCGCCCGGAGAGCAGCATGGCGCGCGCCGCAGATGTGCATCTGTGTGTTAAAGTAGCGAAAGAAGCCTGTCCGTTAGGGCTGGCACCGACCAGCAGCACGACCGCCACGCTGGTTATGGGCGATGCCCTCGCTGTCGCGCTGTTAAAAGCACGCGGCTTTACTGCTGAAGATTTTGCGCTCTCACACCCCGGCGGCGCACTGGGTCGTAAACTTCTGCTGCGCGTAAACGATATTATGCATACGGGCGATGAGATCCCGCATGTTAAGAAAACGGCCAGCCTGCGCGACGCGTTGCTGGAAGTTACCCGCAAAAATCTTGGTATGACGGTCATTTGCGATGACAATATGATGATTGAAGGCATCTTTACCGACGGTGATTTACGCCGTGTCTTCGATATGGGTGTGGATGTTCGTCAGTTAAGTATTGCCGATGTGATGACGCCGGGGGGAATACGTGTACGCCCTGGCATTCTGGCCGTTGAGGCACTGAACTTAATGCAGTCCCGCCATATCACCTCCGTGATGGTTGCCGATGGCGACCATTTACTCGGTGTGTTACATATGCATGATTTACTGCGTGCAGGCGTAGTGTAAAGATTCAAGGATAAACAACAATGAGCAAAGCAGGTGCGTCGCTTGCGACCTGTTACGGCCCTGTCAGCGCCGACGTTATGGCAAAAGCAGAGAACATTCGTCTGCTGATCCTCGACGTTGATGGCGTACTGTCAGATGGCCTGATTTATATGGGTAATAACGGCGAAGAGCTGAAAGCGTTCAACGTTCGTGACGGTTATGGCATTCGTTGTGCGCTCACCTCTGATATTGAAGTCGCTATCATTACCGGGCGAAAGGCTAAACTGGTAGAAGATCGTTGTGCCACATTGGGGATCACTCACTTGTATCAGGGGCAGTCAAACAAACTGATCGCCTTTAGCGATCTGCTGGAAAAACTGGCAATTGCCCCGGAAAATGTGGCTTATGTCGGCGATGATCTCATTGACTGGCCGGTAATGGAAAAAGTGGGTTTAAGCATCGCCGTGGCCGATGCGCATCCACTGTTGCTCCCGCGCGCCGATTACGTGACGCGCATTGCTGGCGGTCGTGGCGCAGTGCGAGAAGTTTGCGACTTATTACTCCTGGCGCAGGGCAAACTGGATGAAGCCAAAGGGCAATCGATATGAGTAAAGCCAGACGTTGGGTTATCATTGTGCTATCACTGGCGGTTCTGGTGATGATCGGCATTAATATGGCCGAAAAAGACGATACCGCCCAGGTGGTCGTCAACAATAATGATCCCACCTATAAAAGCGAGCATACGGACACGCTCGTCTATAACCCAGAAGGGGCACTAAGCTATCGATTGATTGCTCAACACGTTGAATATTATTCCGATCAGGCCGTTTCGTGGTTTACGCAGCCGGTACTTACCACGTTTGATAAGGATAAAATCCCGACATGGTCCGTAAAAGCAGATAAAGCCAAGCTGACCAATGACCGGATGCTCTATTTATATGGACACGTTGAAGTCAACGCACTCGTGCCGGACTCTCAACTTCGCAGAATCACGACGGATAACGCGCAGATCAATCTGGTGACGCAGGATGTTACCTCTGAAGACCTCGTCACGTTATACGGAACAACATTTAACTCCAGCGGTCTGAAAATGCGCGGCAACTTACGCAGCAAGAACGCCGAGCTGATTGAAAAGGTTAGAACATCCTATGAAATTCAAAACAAACAAACTCAGCCTTAATCTTGTGCTTGCCAGCTCACTTCTGGCCGCCAGCATTCCGGCATTTGCCGTAACCGGAGACACTGATCAGCCGATCCACATTGAATCGGACCAGCAATCTCTTGATATGCAAGGCAACGTGGTTACCTTTACCGGTAATGTCATTGTCACCCAGGGCACCATCAAAATTAATGCCGACAAAGTGGTCGTTACCCGTCCGGGCGGTGAACAAGGTAAAGAAGTGATTGACGGCTACGGTAAACCGGCAACGTTCTACCAGATGCAGGACAACGGTAAACCCGTTGAAGGTCACGCTTCCCAGATGCACTACGAACTGGCAAAAGATTTTGTCGTTCTGACGGGTAATGCTTATCTGCAGCAGGTCGATAGCAACATTAAGGGTGATAAGATCACTTACCTGGTGAAAGAGCAGAAAATGCAGGCGTTCAGCGACAAAGGCAAGCGCGTAACCACCGTTCTGGTGCCGTCGCAGCTGCAGGACAAAAACAACAAAGGCCAGACCCCGGCACAGAAGAAGGGTAATTAATTCGTTATGGCAACATTAACTGCAAAGAACCTTGCAAAAGCCTATAAAGGCCGCCGCGTGGTAGAAGACGTCAGCCTGACCGTCAACTCCGGGGAAATTGTCGGTCTGCTGGGGCCAAACGGTGCCGGTAAGACCACCACTTTCTACATGGTTGTTGGCATTGTGCCGCGCGATGCGGGCAATATCATTATTGATGATGACGATATCAGTCTGCTGCCTCTGCATGCGCGCGCGCGCCGCGGTATCGGCTATCTGCCGCAGGAAGCCTCCATTTTTCGTCGCCTCAGCGTTTACGATAACCTGATGGCGGTACTGCAAATTCGTGACGACTTGTCTGCTGAACAACGTGAAGACCGCGCGAACGAGCTGATGGAAGAGTTTCACATCGAACACCTGCGTGACAGCATGGGGCAGTCACTCTCCGGGGGTGAACGTCGCCGTGTAGAAATTGCCCGTGCACTGGCTGCGAATCCGAAATTTATTCTGCTTGATGAACCGTTTGCCGGGGTTGACCCGATCTCGGTTATCGACATCAAACGCATCATTGAGCACTTGCGCGACAGCGGCCTGGGCGTGCTGATCACCGACCATAACGTGCGTGAAACGCTGGCGGTTTGTGAACGCGCTTATATCGTCAGTCAGGGGCATTTGATCGCCCACGGCACGCCTACAGAAATCTTACAAGACGAACATGTTAAGCGTGTATACCTTGGGGAAGACTTCAGACTCTGATAGGGTAGAAGTTTGCGACGTTTTATCAGGAGAGTACGATTCTGAACATGAAGCAAGGTTTGCAACTCAGGCTTAGCCAACAACTGGCGATGACGCCACAGCTCCAACAGGCTATTCGTCTGTTGCAGTTGTCGACGCTGGAACTTCAGCAGGAGCTACAGCAGGCGCTGGAGAGTAATCCGCTGCTTGAGCAAATCGACACTCATGAAGAAATCGACACCCGCGAAACGCAAGACAGTGAAACACTGGACACCGCCGACGCGCTCGAACAAAAAGAGATGCCGGAAGAGCTGCCGCTCGATGCCAGTTGGGACACCATTTACACCGCTGGTACACCCTCCGGCACCAGCGGTGACTACATTGACGACGAGCTGCCGGTCTATCAGGGCGAAACAACGCAGACCTTGCAAGATTACCTGATGTGGCAAGTCGAGCTGACACCGTTTTCCGACACTGACCGCGCTATTGCTACCTCTATCGTCGATGCCGTTGATGACACCGGTTATCTGACTGTTCCGCTGGAAGATATTCTCGAAAGTATGGGCGATGAAGAAATCGACATCGATGAAGTTGAAGCCGTCCTGAAGCGGATCCAACGGTTTGATCCGGTCGGCGTAGCGGCGAAAGATCTGCGTGACTGCCTGCTGATCCAACTCTCCCAATTCGACAAAACTACGCCGTGGCTGGAAGAGGCGAGACTGATCATTAGCGATCATCTCGATCTGTTAGCCAATCACGACTTCCGTACCTTAATGCGCGTCACGCGACTGAAAGAAGATGTGCTGAAAGAAGCCGTCAATCTGATCCAGTCGCTCGATCCACGCCCCGGACAGTCGATCCAGACTGGTGAACCGGAGTATGTTATTCCAGATGTACTGGTGCGTAAGCATAACGGTCACTGGACAGTAGAACTCAACAGCGACAGCATTCCGCGTCTGCAAATCAACCAACACTACGCCTCGATGTGCAATAACGCGCGCAACGACGGTGACAGCCAGTTTATCCGCAGCAATCTGCAGGATGCCAAATGGTTGATCAAGAGTCTGGAAAGCCGTAACGATACGCTACTACGCGTGAGTCGCTGTATCGTTGAACAGCAGCAAGCCTTCTTTGAGCAAGGCGAAGAATATATGAAACCGATGGTACTGGCCGATATCGCCCAGGCTGTCGAAATGCATGAATCGACGATATCTCGCGTGACCACGCAAAAATACCTGCATAGTCCACGAGGCATTTTTGAACTGAAGTATTTCTTTTCCAGTCACGTCAATACCGAGGGCGGCGGCGAAGCTTCCTCAACGGCAATTCGTGCGCTGGTGAAGAAATTAATCGCGGCGGAAAACCCAGCGAAACCGCTAAGCGACAGCAAGTTAACCTCTTTGCTGTCAGAACAAGGTATCATGGTGGCACGCCGCACTGTTGCGAAGTACCGAGAGTCTTTATCCATTCCGCCGTCAAACCAGCGTAAACAGCTCGTTTGACCCAACCGATAAGGAAGACACTATGCAGCTCAACATTACCGGAAATAACGTCGAGATCACCGAGGCACTGCGCGAATTTGTTACTGCTAAATTTGCCAAACTTGAGCAATATTTTGACCGAATCAACCAGGTCTATGTTGTTCTGAAAGTGGAGAAAGTCACCCATACCTCAGATGCAACACTGCATGTAAACGGTGGTGAAATTCATGCCAGCGCGGAAGGTCAGGACATGTACGCTGCCATTGATGGCTTAATTGATAAGCTGGCACGCCAGTTGACCAAACATAAAGATAAACTGAAACAACACTAATTGTCCGGGCAATTAGCATGTGCATGGCGGCCTGTTGTGCGGCACAACGGGCCATTTGTACAGTTAATGCTCCGAACCTGTTCCACCGTTTGAGTGAGCAGGTTCTTAGGTGAAATTATGACAAATAATGATACAACTCTACAGCTTAGCACTGTTCTTAACAGGGAATGTACGCGAAGCCGCGTCCACTGTCAGAGCAAAAAACGCGCCCTGGAAATCATCAGCGAGCTGGCGGCGAAACAACTTAGCCTGCCGCCTCAGGTGGTTTTTGAAGCTATCCTGACGCGGGAAAAAATGGGCAGTACCGGTATCGGCAATGGTATAGCCATTCCGCATGGCAAACTGGAAGAAGATACTCTGCGCGCCGTTGGCGTTTTCGTTCAGCTCGAAACGCCCATAGCTTTCGATGCCATTGACAACCAACCGGTAGATTTACTGTTTGCGTTGCTGGTTCCGGCTGACCAAACCAAAACGCACCTGCATACTCTGTCGCTGGTGGCGAAACGTCTGGCGGATAAAACCATCTGCCGCCGTTTACGCGCAGCCCAGAGCGATGAAGAGCTGTATCAAATCATTACGGATACCGAAGGTACTCCGGATGAAGCGTAGTTATTCGGTAATGTCTCTTTTAGACGTTGTGAGGAGAAACAGTACATGGTACTGATGATCGTCAGCGGACGTTCAGGTTCAGGTAAATCTGTCGCCCTTCGTGCGCTGGAAGATATGGGTTTTTACTGCGTGGATAACCTCCCCGTAGTGTTGTTACCCGATCTGGCTCGAACTCTGGCCGATCGCGAGATTTCTGCCGCCGTCAGCATTGATGTTCGTAATATGCCGGAGTCACCAGAAATATTCGAACAGGCGATGAGTAACCTACCTGACGCTTTCTCACCGCAACTCCTGTTCCTGGATGCCGACCGTAATACCTTAATTCGTCGTTACAGTGACACGCGCCGCCTGCATCCGCTTTCCAGCAAAAACCTGTCGCTGGAAAGTGCTATCGACAAAGAAAGCGATCTACTGGAACCACTGCGTTCGCGAGCGGATCTGATTGTCGATACCTCAGAAATGTCCGTTCACGAGCTGGCAGAAATGTTGCGTACCCGTTTACTGGGTAAACGTGAACGCGAACTGACCATGGTCTTTGAGTCTTTCGGCTTCAAACACGGTATCCCTATCGATGCAGATTACGTCTTTGACGTGCGCTTCTTGCCGAACCCGCACTGGGATCCAAAACTGCGTCCGATGACAGGTCTTGATAAGCCTGTCGCCGCGTTCCTCGACCGCCACACAGAAGTACACAATTTTATTTACCAGACGCGAAGCTATCTTGAGCTATGGTTACCTATGCTGGAAACCAACAACCGTAGCTACCTGACGGTCGCCATTGGTTGTACTGGCGGGAAGCACCGTTCGGTGTATATTGCAGAGCAGTTGGCAGACTACTTCCGTTCACGCGGTAAAAACGTCCAGTCACGCCATCGTACGCTGGAAAAACGTAAACCATGACCGTCAAGCAAACTGTTGAAATCACAAACAAGCTGGGCATGCATGCCCGGCCTGCAATGAAGCTGTTTGAATTAATGCAGGGTTTTGACGCTGAAGTGCTGTTACGTAACGATGAAGGCACTGAAGCTGAAGCCAACAGCGTTATTGCGCTGCTGATGCTGGATTCTGCCAAAGGACGGCAGATTGAAGTCGAAGCGACCGGTCCACAGGAAGAGGAAGCACTGGCCGCCGTTATCGCCCTCTTTAACTCTGGTTTTGATGAAGATTAATTTTCATCACTTTGACATACAAATCCCTTCAAGCTCCCCCCGACAATAAAAAAAGCGCGTACTGAAATCGTTATTAATGACGGAAATTGTACATTTTGTGCGCTTTTCACTTTCAGAAGAACCTTAAGAAAACCTTAAGAGGCATTGTTTAGGTTTTGTTTAAGTTATTCGACCATACTGGAGATCGTCAGAAAATATTTCCAGGAGATGGCATGATTCGCTTATCTGAACAAAGTCCCCTGGGCACCGGAAGACATCGGAAATGTTATGCGCATCCGGAAGATGCCCAACGCTGTATTAAGATTGTCTACCATCGTGGCGATGGTGGCGATAAAGAGATCCGCCGTGAGTTAAAGTACTACGCGCATCTTGGTCGCCGGTTAAAAGACTGGAGTGGAATACCGCGCTATCACGGTACCGTTGAGACGGATTGCGGAACCGGTTATGTCTACGATGTGATTGCAGATTTTGACGGCAAGCCATCCATTACACTGACCGAATTTGCTGAACAATGCCGTTACGAAGAAGACGTTGCACAGCTGCGCCAGTTACTGAAACAGCTGAAACGTTATTTGCAGGATAACCATATCGTGACGATGTCGTTGAAGCCGCAGAATATCCTTTGTCATCGCATCAGTGAGTCAGAGGTTATCCCCGTCGTCTGCGACAACATTGGTGAAAGCACGTTGATTCCACTGGCGACCTGGTCAAAGTGGTGTTGTCAGCGAAAGCAAGAGCGGTTATGGAAACGGTTTATCGCCCAGCCGGCACTGGCTATTGCCCTACAGAAAGATCTGCAACCACGTGAGAGCAAAACGCTGGCCCTCACTTCGCGCGAAGCTTAATTCAGCTGGTGTTGTTGCATAAACGACTCACCGCCTAACTGATACATCTGCCGTAAAATCCACGCCTGACGGCTGCGCACGTAGCCCGATGGCGCGGAGACTTTGAAACGAAGTGGATTAGGTAATACAGCTGCCAGTAAGGCAGCTTCCGATCGGGTAAGTTTGCTCGCGGGTTTGTGGAAATAACGTTGTGCCGCAGCTTCGACGCCAAACACACCGTCGCCAAATTCGGCGATATTCAGGTAAACCGTCAGGATACGCTTTTTGCTCCAGACTGTTTCTATCCCCAGCGTTAATCCGGCTTCCAGCCCTTTTCGTACCCAGCTACGTCCATCCCATAAAAAGAGATTTTTGGCTGTTTGCTGAGAAATCGTTGATGCGCCGCGAATACGATTTTCATTGCGCTCATTGTGTGCCAGGGCTTGCTCAATGGAAGCAACATCAAAGCCCCAGTGCTCAGGAAATTTCTGATCTTCTGCGGCAATCACCGCCAGTCCCATCCACGGCGAGATTTGATCCATACTGACCCAGTCAGAATGTGCCACGTAACGAAAATTGCCATGCAGCCAGGCGCTGACTTGTCGCTCGGCCATTACCGCTGAGAAAGGAACAGGCGCAACGCTAAACAACGCGATGCCCCCGCCCCAGAAAACGGCGAGGACAACCATTAACCGTAGAAGAAAACGGCGAACGAAACTAAACACCGTTAAGCGGCTTTTACTCATTCAGTCAGAACCAGCACGCGGGAAACCAGCTTATCAATGCCGCTCGCCGCTTCTGCAATGTTCTGCGCCAGCATATATGCCGGGGTGGTGACAATCTTATTGTCTTCATCAACCACGATATCATCGACAGGACACGGCACATGCTCCGCGCCCATCTCCTCCAGCACTTCTGCGGTATCGATATCAGTACCGATGGTCAAACGCAGCGGGAAATCGAAAATTTTCGGCAGCATCGCCGGGGCAATACACATAAAACCAAGCGGTTTTCCGGCCTGATGCATCGCTTGTGCCAGCGCCTTTAATTCACGGTCAACGGTGCATTCGCTACCAAGACTGGCAAAATTGCTTAAATTCTTCGCCGCGCCAAACCCCCCCGGCACAATCAACGCATCCAGTTCAGCGGCATCGGCCTGAGCCAGAGGACGGATCTCACCGCGCGTTATTCGTGCCGCTTCAATCAGCACATTGCGCGTTTCCGTCATCGCTTCGCCAGTTAAATGGTTGATAACATCAACCTGCTGCTTACCCGGTGCAAAGCAGACCGCCTGCGCACCGCTTCGTGAAATAGCTAACAACGTCAACACCGCTTCATGAATTTCAGAACCGTCATAGACGCCGCATCCGCTCAGAATTACGCCAATTTTCTTCATTGTGATCATCCTTTCGCAATTGACTGAAACACATTAATTTTTTTAATAAAAATGCTACGCATCACACATTTAACTGATTCATGTAACAAATCATTTAAGTTTTGCTATCTTAACTGCGTGCGGCCTGAAAAAAAGTGCTGTGCCCTTGTAACTCATCATAAAAATTTACGGCGCAGCCAAGATTTCCCTGGTGTTGGCGCAGTATTCGCGCACCCCGGTCTAGCCGGGGTCATTTTTTTGTGGCTTTTGCCACCCACGCTTTCAACACGTCTACGTCGTGACGCCACTCTTCTTTCATCTCTTCAATCCATTCACCGACGTTATCTTCCCACGCAGGAAGGTCAGGAGACTGAATTTGCTGACCCAGCTGTTGCAGATGGCGTAACCCCACTGAACCCGCCGCGCCTTTAATTTTATGCCCTTCCTCGACGATGCCTTTTTTATCCTGCGCCGTCAGGTTCGACTCCAGTACACTCACATAGCCCGGCATCATCTTCTCAAACACCGCTAACCCGTCGGTAATCAGCTTCGGTCCTACAAGTTCGAGATACTGTTCCAGCATGGGAATATCGAGTAATGCTTCAGATTTGCTGTTCTCTTCTGTCGTCACCGTGCTCTCCTCATCATCCTGGGTATCCCAGAATTTCTTGATCATCGCGGTTAGCGCCGGAACAGAAAGCGGCTTACTCAGCACATCATCCATTCCAGCATTTAGGTACTCTTGTTTGTCTTTCAGCACGTTAGCGGTTAAGGCTACCAGCGGTGGTAAATCCTCGCGCGGATATCGCTTCGTCAGTTCACGAGAGATATCCAGCCCGGTCATATCTGGCAACTGAATATCCAGCAACACCAGGTCGTATTCACCCGGTTTAAACATCTCCAGCGCCGCCTTGCCGGTCATTGCGACATCAACGCTGTTTCCTAATTTTTCCAGCACAGAACGCGCGACAATCACGTTCAGTTCAATGTCCTCTACTAGCAGCACATTCAGCGCCGGTAAAGGCATATCGTCTTCGTCAAACGCATCATCGACCTCTTCAGCCACCGATGGTGCGTGGATCGTCAACGTAAAGGTGGAACCTTTGCCCTGTTCGCTGGTAACCGTAATATCGCCGCCCATATTTTTCGCCAGACGACGAGAAACGGCCAGACCAATACCGGTGCCAGTGGCAGGTTTACCGCCATGACTGTCTTTCACCTGGTAATACATGGCGAAGATTTTATCCAGCTCATCCTGCGGAATGCCGATACCAGAGTCTTCCACTTCAAAATGCAGCATATCGCCTTCATCGTAGCGCACGCGCACGGTAACCTGGCCTTGCTGGGTGAATTTGACGGCGTTACTGATGAGGTTCCACAGGATCTGCCGTAAACGCGTCCCGTCGGTAATGACCTGATGCGGTAATGGCAGCGTCGGCTCCAGATTAAAGCGCAATCCTTTCTGTTGCGCCTGCAATGCGGAGAGATTTTCCAGGTCGGCAAGGAAGCTGGTGAAATCAACCGGCTGATTATCAAGCTGGACCTTGCGCCGTTCCATCTTATCCATGTCGATAATATCGTTGAAGATATTCCCCAGCGTGACGGCAGAAACATGGATGGTTTTGAGATATTTTTCCTGCTCAGCGGTAAGTTCAGTATCCAGCAGAATGCGGCTCAGGCCGACGATACCGTTCAGCGGTGTACGCAATTCGTGACTGATGGTGGAGATAAACGTTGTTTTGTCGCGGCTGGCGCGTTCAAGTGCATCCTGATACCGCTTACGCTCGGTAATGTCGCGACCAAAACCCATTAAACCGTGACGTTTACCCACGCGGTCGTAGTACGGCACTTTACGGATTTCAAAGCAGGCTTTGCGTCCGTCGGGATAATCCAGCCACTGCTCATAGGTCAGTGACACATTATGACGGAACACTTTTTCATCGGTTTCAATGACTTTCGCAGCGGCTTCCGGTGAGTAAACATCAGCAGGTTTCAGGTGAACCAGTTGTTTTTCGCTTTTTCCGGTCAGCAGCTCCATCGCGCGGTTACAGCCGGAAAACTCTTTATCTTCGTTACGATAAAAAACCAGGTCGGGTGAAGCATCAAGGAAGGAACGTAAGAATGAGGATTGCTGCTCGAGCTGAATTTGTGTCTCTTCGCGCTCTTTAATTTCAATTTTCAGTTGGCCGAAGGTTTCCTGCAGTTCTGCTTCCGCTTTTTCACGAACGGCAATTTCCTGATTTAGCTGGGCAATATTATCTTTTAACTGAACGTTGAGGCTCAAATCGCGCTCGCGCATCTCCTCCAGTTTTTGCACCAGCCGTGACAGACGTTGTCGTGACTCCTCCAGTTGCTCGACGACCACCGATAGAAAGTAGACCGCCCACGGCGTAATCAGCAAACCAAAGAAGATAGAACGAATAACATCAATGCTTTCGACCTGACCATGCAGCACCATGGTCACTGCCATTTGTACCACAATGGCAAGAACGACGAGGGCCAGCGCCAGCAACATTGAGAAGCGCACCAGACCTAACTTCATCATCAGGTCAACATAATACTGCGCCAGCAGACGAATTTGCTTCATTAGGGAATTCCTTCACGACAACCTGCCCCAATAATACCCAATTCTGACAGTTACGTTATAAATTGTGTGAGAAATGCGGAATTCCCCTCAATGGCCTACGCCGTTGGAGGTAGCCACGGACGTCCCAGCGCCGATCCCTGTACGCCATGTTCATTCAGATAGCGATCCAGCTCGACCATTCCCGTCCATCGATTTTCGCACCACAGCGGAGCAAGCAGCGTCGGGCGACGGGCGCTGGCGGAAATGCGGTGGTAGATCACTTCCGGTGGCGTATGGCGAATCATTTCTCCGGCAGTGAGCGTGTAATCGTCCAGTTCAATACCGTTCAAACGCCCCGCTTCCCAGGCTTTCGCCATAATGCTGCCTTTCACAATATGCAGCGGATGCAGCTTTATACCGTCCACGCCGGTTTCAACCACTCGCTCCAGCGTTTGCAAACATTCAGCCTGCCCTTCGCCAGGCAGGCCGACAATTAAGTGAGAACACACCTTCAGCCCGCGCTCACGCGCCAGCTGGGTCGTGCGCTGATAGCAGGCAAAATCATGACCGCGATTGATGCGATGCAGCGTTTTGTCGTGGGCGGTTTGTAGCCCCAGCTCCAGCCACACTTCGTAGCCCTGGTCCTTATATTCGCAAAGCAGATCCAGCACCGCATCCGGCACGCAGTCCGGGCGGGTACCAACACACAAACCGACAATATTGGCCTGGCTCACCGCCTGCTGATACATAGAACGCAGCACCTGAACTTCCGCAAAGGTGCTGGTATACGCCTGAAAGTAGGCCAGATAGCGTTTAGCGCGGTTAACTAAATTCGCCTGGTGCGCCAGTTGCTCGGCAATGGAATGATGCTGCTGCGCTTCATCGGCAAACGAGGCAACATTACAGAATGTGCAGCCACCACGCCCGATGGTACCGTCACGGTTAGGGCAGCTAAAACCGCCGTGCAGCGTCAGCTTATGCACCTTTTGCCCATAACGACGGGTGAGATCACCACCAAACATATTGACTAATTTCTGTAACTGCATAATCTGATAGACCGCGCCTTGAAAAGAGGCCAAAGCCTGCCATTTTTAGCTCAATTCGGCGATGACCTGGATCAATCGTCCCGGCCTGCCTTTATCAAATGCATAATCAATCAAAATTACCGAAATTTCATTCATAATCACATAAATCACTTTTGCTTATCTTGTGTCAGATTTTTTTATCTCCTTATGGATTTTAGGCAAAAACAGTAGCATGAAACGTCATTACCAATTAAGGCAGTATAAAATGCTGGTTTTCTCATCAGTTCAAGGCAGGATAAGGGTTAACACGCCTTTATGACAGTCAGGAATTGGCAGTTTCTCTAACGACTCCCCTTTTAGCCGTAAAGAGAAAATCTATTTTAATTTCAGACAATTAATAAAGAATTTTGCGCTAAAGCACATTTCTGTACCAATAAGCTTGCCATTTGACCTGTATCAGCTTTCCCGATAAGTTGGAAATCCGCTGGAAGCTTTCTGGATGAGCAGCCTGCTCATCATATTTATGCAGTAATTGAGATCCCCTCTTCACCGTATTAATCGATGCGAAAAGGACAACAAGGGGGCGAATGCGAGGCGCGCGTATGAAACGCAAACCCCGTCGCCACGCTCTTTCTGTGCCCGTGCGCAGCGGTTCGGAAGTGGGGTTCCCGCAGAGCCTGGGGGAGGTTCACGATATGTTGTACGATAAATCCCTTGAGAGGGATAACTGTGGTTTCGGCCTGATCGCCCACATAGAAGGCGAACCTAGCCACAAGGTAGTGCGTACTGCAATACACGCACTGGCCCGTATGCAGCACCGTGGCGCGATTCTCGCCGATGGTAAAACCGGTGACGGTTGCGGCTTGCTGTTACAAAAACCGGATCGCTTTTTTCGCATTGTTGCGCATGAGCGCGGCTGGCGTTTAGCGAAAAACTACGCCGTCGGGATGCTTTTCCTGAATAAAGATCCTGAACTCGCCGCGACCGCACGCCGCATCGTTGAAGAAGAGCTGCAACGCGAAACGTTGTCGATTGTCGGCTGGCGTGATGTCCCCACTAACGAAGGCGTGCTGGGTGAAATCGCCCTCTCCTCTCTGCCACGCATTGAGCAAATTTTTGTGAACGCCCCGGCAGGTTGGCGTCCGCGCGATATGGAGCGCCGTCTGTTTATCGCCCGCCGCCGCATTGAAAAGCGTCTCGAAGCTGACAAAGACTTCTACGTCTGTAGCCTGTCGAATCTGGTGAACATCTATAAAGGTCTGTGTATGCCGGCGGATCTGCCGCGCTTCTACCTGGACCTCGCGGACCTGCGTCTGGAATCGGCCATCTGCCTGTTCCACCAGCGCTTCTCCACTAACACCGTACCGCGCTGGCCGCTGGCGCAGCCGTTCCGCTACCTGGCGCATAACGGTGAAATCAACACCATCACCGGTAACCGCCAATGGGCGCGCGCGCGTACCTATAAATTCCAGACACCGCTGATCCCTGACCTGCACGACGCCGCGCCGTTCGTCAACGAAACCGGTTCTGACTCCAGTTCCATGGATAACATGCTGGAACTGCTGCTGGCGGGCGGGATGGATATCATCCGCGCCATGCGTCTGTTAGTGCCACCCGCCTGGCAGAACAACCCGGATATGGACCCGGAGCTGCGCGCTTTCTTCGACTTTAACTCCATGCATATGGAGCCGTGGGATGGTCCGGCGGGCATTGTGATGTCCGATGGTCGTTTTGCCGCCTGTAACCTCGACCGTAACGGTCTGCGTCCGGCGCGCTACGTCATCACCAAAGATAAGCTCATCACCTGCGCCTCTGAAGTGGGCATCTGGGATTATCAGCCTGACGAAGTGGTCGAAAAAGGCCGCGTAGGGCCGGGTGAACTGATGGTTATCGACACCCGCAGTGGGCGTATTCTGCACTCGGCAGAAACCGATGACGATCTGAAAAGCCGCCACCCTTATAAAGAGTGGATGGAGAAAAACGTCCGCCGCCTGGTGCCGTTTGAAGATCTGCCTGATGAAGAAGTGGGTAGCCGCGAACTGGACGACGACACGCTTGCCAGCTACCAGAAGCAGTTTAATTACAGCGCGGAAGAGCTGGACTCTGTGATCCGCGTGCTGGGCGAAAACGGCCAGGAAGCGGTCGGTTCGATGGGTGATGATACCCCATTCGCCGTGCTCTCCAGCCAGCCGCGCATTATTTACGACTACTTCCGCCAGCAGTTTGCGCAGGTCACTAACCCGCCAATCGACCCGCTACGTGAAGCGCATGTTATGTCGCTCGCCACCAGCATCGGGCGTGAAATGAACGTCTTCTGTGAAGCAGAAGGCCAGGCGCACCGTTTAAGCTTTAAATCGCCGATTCTGCTCTACTCCGATTTCAAACAGCTCACGACGATGAAAGAGGAGCACTACCGCGCAAATACGCTGGATATCACCTTTGACGTCACTAAAACCACGCTCGAAGCGACGGTCAAAGAGCTGTGCGACAAAGCAGAACAGATGGTGCGTAGCGGCACCGTGCTGCTGGTGCTTTCTGACCGGAATATCGCTAAAGATCGCCTGCCGGTTCCGGCTCCGATGGCGGTTGGCGCGATCCAGACCCGTCTGGTCGATCAAAGCCTGCGTTGCGATGCCAATATCATCGTCGAAACCGCCAGCGCCCGCGACCCGCACCACTTCGCCGTGTTGCTGGGCTTCGGCGCGACGGCTATTTATCCGTACCTGGCCTATGAAACGCTGGGCCGCCTGGTAGACACCCACGCGATTGCCAAAGATTATCGTACCGTGATGCTCAACTACCGTAACGGCATCAACAAAGGCTTGTACAAAATCATGTCCAAAATGGGCATCTCCACCATCGCGTCTTACCGCTGCTCGAAACTGTTCGAAGCGGTCGGTCTGCACGATGATGTAGTGGGCCTGTGCTTCCAGGGGGCGGTCAGCCGCATTGGTGGGGCAAGCTTTGAAGACTTCCAGCAGGATCTGCTGAATCTGTCGAAACGTGCCTGGCTGGCGCGTAAGCCCATCAGCCAGGGCGGCTTGCTGAAATACGTGCACGGTGGCGAATACCACGCCTACAACCCGGACGTTGTGCGCACACTGCAACAGGCGGTACAAAGCGGCGAGTACAGCGACTATCAGGAATACGCGAAGCTGGTTAATGAGCGTCCGGCAACCACGCTACGCGATCTGCTGGCAATTACGCCGGGTGAAAACGCAGTCAACATTGCCGATGTTGAACCGGCAAGCGAACTGTTTAAACGCTTCGATACCGCTGCGATGTCTATCGGCGCGTTAAGCCCGGAAGCCCACGAGGCGCTGGCGGAAGCGATGAATAGCATCGGCGGTAACTCGAACTCCGGTGAAGGTGGTGAAGATCCGGCGCGCTACGGCACTAACAAAGTGTCGCGCATCAAGCAGGTGGCTTCTGGTCGCTTCGGTGTTACTCCGGCATACCTGGTCAATGCTGACGTCATTCAGATTAAAGTCGCCCAGGGCGCGAAGCCGGGCGAAGGCGGTCAGTTGCCGGGCGACAAAGTCACTCCTTACATCGCCAAACTGCGCTATTCGGTGCCCGGAGTGACGCTGATCTCCCCGCCGCCGCACCACGATATCTACTCTATCGAGGACTTAGCGCAGCTCATTTTCGACCTCAAGCAGGTTAACCCGAAAGCGATGATCTCCGTGAAGCTGGTTTCTGAACCGGGCGTTGGCACCATCGCGACTGGCGTGGCGAAAGCTTATGCGGACTTGATCACCATCGCAGGCTATGACGGCGGCACCGGCGCAAGTCCGCTTTCATCGGTGAAATACGCAGGCTGCCCGTGGGAACTGGGGCTTGTTGAAACACAACAGGCGCTGGTTGCCAACGGCTTGCGTCATAAGATCCGTTTGCAGGTCGATGGCGGCCTGAAAACAGGTGTCGATATCATCAAAGCGGCGATTCTCGGCGCAGAAAGCTTCGGCTTCGGCACTGGCCCGATGGTGGCGCTCGGCTGTAAATACCTGCGAATCTGCCATCTGAACAACTGCGCCACCGGTGTAGCAACTCAGGATGACAAGCTGCGTAAGAATCACTATCACGGCCTGCCGTTCAAAGTGACCAATTACTTTGAGTTTATCGCCCGTGAAACCCGCGAGCTGATGGCGCAACTGGGCGTAACGCGCCTGGTGGATCTGATTGGCCGTACCGACCTGCTCAAAGAGCTGGACGGTTTCACCGCCAAACAGCAGAAACTGGCGCTGTCGAAGCTGCTGGAGACTGCCGAGCCGCATCCAGGTAAGGCGCTCTACTGTACCGAAAACAACCCGCCGTTTGATAATGGCCTGCTGAACGCGCAGTTGCTGCAACAGGCAAAACCGTTTGTCGATGAGCGTCAGAGCAAAACCTTCTGGTTCGATATTCGCAACACCGACCGTTCTGTCGGCGCGTCGCTTTCAGGCTATATCGCTCAGACGCACGGCGATCAGGGTCTGGCAGCCGATCCGATCAAAGCGTACTTCAACGGCACCGCAGGCCAGAGCTTCGGTGTGTGGAACGCGGGCGGCGTGGAACTGTACCTGACCGGTGATGCCAACGACTATGTCGGTAAAGGCATGGCGGGCGGCTTAATCGCCATTCGTCCTCCGGTTGGTTCCGCCTTCCGCAGCCATGAAGCAAGCATTATCGGCAACACCTGCCTGTATGGCGCGACCGGTGGTCGTCTGTATGCCGCAGGCCGCGCGGGTGAACGTTTCGGCGTGCGGAACTCCGGTGCTATCACCGTGGTAGAAGGCATTGGCGACAACGGCTGTGAATATATGACGGGCGGTATTGTCTGTATTCTGGGTAAAACCGGCGTTAACTTCGGCGCGGGCATGACCGGCGGCTTCGCTTACGTTCTCGATGAAAGCGGCGATTTCCGCAAACGCGTTAACCCGGAACTGGTCGAGGTCTTAAGCGTTGACGATTTGGCGATCCATGAAGAGCATCTGCGTGGTCTTATCACCGAGCATGTGCAGCATACCGGTTCCCAGCGCGGTGAAGAGATTCTGGCGAACTGGTCAACCTTCGCCACGAAATTCGCGCTGGTTAAACCGAAGTCCAGTGATGTAAAAGCACTGCTGGGTCACCGTAGTCGTAGCGCAGCAGAGTTGCGCGTGCAGGCGCAGTAAGGGGTAGCAACAATGAGTCAGAATGTTTATCAATTTATCGACCTGCAGCGCGTTGATCCGCCAAAGAAACCGCTGAAGATCCGCAAAATTGAGTTTGTTGAAATTTACGAGCCGTTTTCCGAAGGCCAGGCCAAAGCGCAGGCTGACCGCTGCCTATCGTGCGGCAACCCATACTGCGAGTGGAAATGCCCGGTACACAACTACATCCCGAACTGGCTGAAGCTCGCCAACGAGGGGCGTATTTTTGAAGCGGCAGAACTGTCGCATCAGACCAATACCCTGCCGGAAGTTTGCGGACGTGTCTGCCCGCAAGACCGTCTGTGCGAAGGTTCCTGCACCCTGAACGATGAGTTTGGTGCGGTGACCATCGGCAACATTGAGCGTTATATCAATGATAAAGCGTTCGAAATGGGCTGGCGTCCGGATATGTCTGGCGTGAAACAGACCGGTAAAAAAGTGGCGATTATCGGTGCAGGCCCGGCGGGTCTGGCGTGTGCGGATGTCCTGACGCGCAACGGCGTAAAAGCGGTCGTCTTCGACCGTCACCCGGAAATTGGCGGCCTGCTAACCTTCGGTATTCCGGCTTTCAAGCTGGAAAAAGAGGTAATGACGCGCCGCCGTGAAATCTTCACCGGCATGGGTATTGAATTCAAACTCAATACCGAAGTGGGCCGCGACGTGCAGCTGGACGATCTGCTGAGTGATTACGATGCGGTGTTCCTTGGCGTCGGGACTTACCAGTCAATGCGCGGCGGACTGGAAAACGAAGACGCCGATGGCGTGTACGCAGCGCTGCCGTTCCTTATCGCCAACACCAAACAGTTAATGGGCTTTGGTGAAACTCGCGAAGAACCGTTCGTCAGCATGGAAGGCAAACGCGTGGTGGTACTTGGCGGTGGCGATACCGCGATGGACTGCGTGCGTACTTCCGTGCGCCAGGGGGCGAAACACGTCACCTGTGCCTATCGTCGTGATGAAGAGAACATGCCGGGTTCCCGCCGCGAAGTGAAAAACGCGCGGGAAGAAGGTGTTGAGTTCAAATTCAACGTCCAGCCACTGGGTATTGAAGTGAACGGCAACGGCAAAGTCAGCGGCGTGAAAATGGTGCGCACCGAAATGGGTGAACCGGACGCCAAAGGCCGTCGCCGCGCAGAGATCGTGGCAGGATCCGAACATATCGTTCCGGCAGATGCGGTGATCATGGCGTTTGGTTTCCGTCCACACAGCATGGAATGGCTGGCAAAACACAGCGTCGAGCTGGATTCGCAAGGCCGAATTATCGCACCGGAAGGCAACGAAAATGCCTTCCAGACCAGCAACCCGAAAATCTTTGCTGGCGGCGATATCGTCCGTGGTTCTGATCTGGTGGTAACCGCTATTGCCGAAGGTCGTAAGGCGGCAGATGGGATCATGAACTGGCTGGAAGTTTAAATTGCAACCTCCCGTGTAGCCCGCTTAAAACGGGTTACACGGGATAAAGTTATCTTTTTCCGAAAAACTACACTTTCCGCTATCCGCCATTGTTTCCTGAATTTACCGCCCGCTATACTCACTACAAATTTGCGATGGACGCGCAATACGCTGTTACGGAAAACAGTCTCCTCCTGCTTTGCTTAACGCCTCCTTGACCCCATCGATTTCCCCACGCCAATAGAGAATTGTAATGGAACTGACCGTTGAATCAGTGCAAGCCCTGGCGCCCGATGACGCCTCGGTTAAAGCGGCTCGTGGCCTGGTTGCCCCCGCAAAATGGCCGACGCTGGGATATAGCGAGACCGCGTTCTGGGGAGAATGTAAAGGCAGCGGCTCCCGCCCTTATCAGGTACGGGTCGACAGGCAGAATCTGGCCTGTAAATGTTCCTGCCCCAGCCGTAAATTCCCCTGTAAACATAGCCTTGCGTTGCTTTTGCTCCAGGTGCAACACACCGCAAGTTTCACCGCTGGCGAGCCGCCGGAATGGGTAAGCGAGTGGCTAACCTCGCGCCAGCAGCGAGCGGTTCGCAAAGAAGAGAAGAAAGAGCAGGCTGAGGCAAAAGCTGCCGACCCGCAGGCTGCCGCCAAACGGGAAGCGGCACGCAACCAAAAAATGACGGCGGGGCTGGATTTCCTCGAACAGTGGATGCACGACCTGATCCGCCACGGTCTGGCGCAGATCTCTGCACAACAGTTGCCTTTTGCCGGGATCGCCGCCCGCATGGTCGACGCTCAACTACCGGGAATTGCCGCTCGCCTGAACAATCTGACCACTCTTTTTACTACCGCCGAGGTATGGCCATCGAGCCTGTGCAAAGAACTGGGGCAGCTACAGCTGATTATTGACGCCTGGCGCCAGCAACAAATGTTATCCCCGGCACAACTTAGCGATCTCCATGCAGCATTGGGAATAACCCCGGATAAACATGACATCGCTGACGGACTAACCTGCCTTGATAACTGGCAGGTCTTAGGCCAAAGCGCGCAAGAAGAGAATAATCTGTGGCGACGCCGGGTCTGGCTGTACGGAGAAAAGAGCCACCGCACCGCGCTACTGCTGGACTATTCACACGGTGGTAAAAACTTTCCCCAGCACTTTATCACCGGGCAAGTCTGCCAGGGCGCGCTTGCCTTTTTCCCTGGCGCATCACCGCTACGGGCGCGGATTGTGGAGCCGTTTACCCGCGGTGAAAGATTCCCGCTTGCAGAATTACCCCTCCCGGACGCGCTGCATGACATGGCGCAGCGGCTTAGCGCGAATCCCTGGCAATGGCCTCTGCCGCTGCGAGTAAGCGAAATATTGATTTACCCACACGAGAGCGGCTGGCGATTCGTCTCGACACAGGGCCAGCACTTACCGACGCACCTGTCGTCGGACGAGGGCTGGCGGTTACTGGCGGCCAGCGGCGGCGCGCCGTTTATGCTAATGGGGGAATGGGATGGTCAGCAGCTGACGCCCTGTAGCGCCTGGCTTGCCGGTAGCGTGATTTGGGCAACCGGAGGCGCACAATGAACGAATGGCAAAATTTAACCCGCACAGCGCTACTCGGCACAGACAAAAAAGCGTTCACACCGTCGGCGTCGCAAAGTGAGATTGGGCTGTTACTGTCTGAACTGGCGAATAACACATCCGCAGAGCAACAGCTACTGCGCTCGGCGGGCGTTCTGGCGCTCTGCCATCTGGCTGGCTGGGTGCCGCAGGCGATTGACCCCGCACCGCTGCCGGAAATCGATAAAGAAAATGCCGAGCCAATAAACAACCCGGCTTTTGCGGGACTGCTGCATCTGTTGCTGGCAGAAGGGCCGCCGCGTTTACTGTGGTCAGCGCTTGATCACCTGGTCCAGCGTCAGCTTCTTTCTCCGCCCCTGCTGTTACCGGCACTACTGAATTACGGCGTACAAAATCCATCAATACGCGGCATTCTGCCCAATGTCCTCGGCGCTCGCGGGCGCTGGCTGGCGCAAATTAACGCCGACTGGCGCTATTTTCTTGCCTCCGTTGACGCTCCGCTGGATGAAGAAATGTGGCTGCACGGCACGTCCGAACAGCGTCTGCAATATCTGACGCAAATGCGCATTCGCGCCCCGGAACAGGGTCGCGATCGGCTGGCGCAGGAGATGAGTTCGCTGGATGCCCGCGAACGCGCACAGCTGCTGGCTGTGCTGGAAGTGGAGATCTCCCAACACGACGAAGCCTTTCTGGAACAGACATTATCCGATCGCAGCAAAGAGGTGCGGCAAACTGCGGCACGGTTACTGTGTTGTCTGCCGGAAAGCGCCTGGATCTCGCGCATGAAGTCTCGGTTAGCGCCGTTGCTCAGTTCATCCCCCGCTCCTGAGACCTTACTTGAAAGGCTAAAAGGCTTATCCGGCAAAGAAAAAATTCTGCACGTCGCCCTTGATGCCCCGGAGGCGTTCTTACCAGAGTGGAAGGCCGATGCGCTGGAAGAAACTAAGCCCAAAGGCGAAAAGTTGGGCCAGCGCGCATGGTGGCTGTATCAGATAGTTGCAGCGGTTCCGCTCGACTGGTGGCAAACGCAACTGCAGGCTACCCCCGTTGAACTGCTGCGCTGGGCCGGGAAAACCGACTGGCAGGAGGCGCTACTGCGCGCCTGGTATCACGCCGTACTGCGCGAAAAAAATCCGCAGTGGGCGCAGGCGTTTCTCGCCATGCTGCCCGTCGGAATGAGCATTCATCATCCTGCAGGCGTGAAGATTAACGCCTTTGAGCTTTTGCAATGTCTGCCTGTAGAAGAACACGAGCCGATGTTACGGTCATTGTTCTCAGTGGTGGGCGGCGAACATTTACATCGCTACATCAGCCTGTTACCGCTGGATGCGTCGCTCTTTAGCCTGCGCCTGAGCCAGCAAATGGTCACGGAGCTACACCGTTGGGTGAAACATGATTCCGCGCGCTTTGACTACGCCCTGCGCCATGTGATGAGTGATTTCGCCTGCCTGCTGGCCCCCGAAGTCCTCAATGATGTCATTGACAAGTGGCCGCACGACGCACAACAAACGCCTTATTGCGAGGCAGCCTTTACTGCCCTGAGCGCCGCGCTGGCGCACCGAATTCAACTTAATTCGCTTTTTGTCGGAGAAACCACTTTATGAATGCTACCGCTACTGCCGCCGTTTTACGCCGACATGCCGAACAACAATTTGCTGAAGAACTGGATGAGCTGCAAAAAAACGATACTCATCCGCGCCCGGAAAACTGGGCCATTTCTCCATGGTCCGTCGCCACCTATCTGTTGGGCGGGCAGCTGGAAAATGGCTTTGAGGTCACGCCGAAATATATCGGCAACCGGCGGATTATCGAAACCGCCGTTGCCACGCTGGCAACCGATCGCGCACTGCTGTTGTATGGCGTACCCGGCACTGCGAAATCCTGGGTATCTGAACATCTGGCGGCTGCCATCAGCGGCGACTCAACGTTAATTATTCAGGGCACCGCAGGCACCGGTGAAGAACAAATGCGTTATGGCTGGAACTACGCGGAGTTGCTCTCTAAAGGTCCGTCACGTTTGGCGCTGGTAGAAAGTCCGTTGATGCGGGCGATGGCGCGCGGGCAGATTGCACGCGTAGAAGAGCTGACGCGTATTCCTGCTGATGTTCAGGACACGCTGATCACGATCCTGTCGGAAAAAACGCTGCCTATCCCCGAACTGAATGAAGAGGTCCAGGCGACGCGCGGCTTTAACGTTATCGCCACCGCCAACAACCGGGATAAAGGCGTTAACGAGCTTTCTTCCGCGCTTAAACGTCGTTTCAACACGGTCATTTTGCCCGTACCCGCCAGCGAAGAAGAAGAGATTAACATTGTCACTCGCCGCGTTGCCGAACTGGGTCAGGCGCTGGCACTTCCTGCCGAACCGCCAGCGCTTAAAGAGATCCAGCGAGTCGTGCAAATCTTCCGCGAACTGCGAAACGGCCTGACGGTTGACGGCAAAACGAAAATTAAGTCGCCAACCAGTACTCTCAGCACCGCGGAGGCGATCTCCGTTATCAACAACGGTATGGCGCTGGCGGGCCATTTTGGCGACGGCGTGCTGCATCCGCGGGATATCGCCGCAAGCCTTATCGGCGCGGTGGTAAAAGATCCCGTGCAGGACGACGTGGTATGGCGTGAATATCTGGAAACTATCGTCAAAGAGCGCAGCGACTGGAACGATCTCTATCGCGCCTGCCGCGAAATTGTGTAATCAGCAAGGCAACCACTATGACTGAACAAACCGTTCATTTGTTTGGCATCCGTCACCATGGCCCTGGCTGCGCGCGCAGCCTGCGAAAGGCGCTGGAGACGCTACAGCCCGACTGCCTGCTGGTGGAAGGGCCGCCCGACGGCGAATCCATCCTGCCTTTCATGCAGCATGAACAGATGCAACCGCCGGTCGCGCTACTGATTTATGCCCCGGACGACTCACATCACGCCGCGTTTTACCCCTTTGCGGCGTTCTCCCCGGAATGGCAGGCGCTGCGCTATGGTTTTGAGCAAAATATCGCCGTGCGCTTTATGGACTTGCCCATCAGTCATCAGTTCGCGCTTGATGACGAAAAAGAGAGCGATGACGATGATGCCGTTGAAGCCAGTCCCGACGGCGATCCGCTGGACTGGCTGGGCCGCGCCGCCGGTTACACCGATGGGGAAAGCTGGTGGAGCCACAGAGTAGAGGAACGCGAAGATGATTTGTCTCTGTTCGAGGCGATTCGCGAGGCGATGATTGCCCTACGCCAGGCAACTCCCGAAGCCCGAAACTCAGCCAGAGATCAACTGCGTGAAGCGTATATGCGCAAGACGCTACGTCAGGCGAAAAAAGAGGGCTTCTCGCGCATCGCGGTAGTCTGCGGTGCGTGGCACGTTTCGGCGCTGGAAAACCTGCCGCCCGCAAAGAATGATAACGAACTGCTGAAAAATTTGCCGAAGTGCAAGGTCGCGGCAGCCTGGACGCCCTGGAGCTACGAGGCGTTAAGCCGCGCCAGCGGTTATGGCGCAGGGGTGGTGTCACCGGAATGGTACGATCATCTGTGGCGTTATCAGGGCGCTTCTCACCGCGATATCGGCTGGCTGTCACGCGCGGCAAGGCTGTTTCGCGAAGCCGATCTCGACTGTTCCAGCGCCCACATTATCGAAGCGGCGCGGCTGGCGCAGACGCTGGCGATTATGCGCCATCACCCGCAGCCGGGGCTTGACGAACTTTGCGAAGCGCTGCAAACCGTAGTGTGTATGGGCGAAAGCGCGCCAATGCAGATGATTCGCCAGAAGTTAATTGTCGGCGACGCGCTGGGAAGCGTACCGGATGATACGCCCGTCGTGCCGCTCCAACGCGACATTACGCAACAGCAAAAAACGCTGCGCCTGAAGGCAGAAGCCAGCGAAAAAGTGCTGGATCTTGATCTGCGCAAACCCGGCGATCTGGCGCGTAGCCATTTACTGCATCGCCTGACCTTACTCGACATTTCCTGGGGCCGTCTGGCTGGACAAGGAAATAACAGCAAAGGGACGTTCCACGAAATCTGGTCGCTGCGCTGGGAACCGGCACTGGCAATGAACATCATTACCGCCAGCCGTTGGGGTAACAGCATTGAGCAGGCCAGCTCCCGCTATGCCATTGTGAGGGCGCAATACGCCAGCACGCTGCCGGAACTGGCAAAGCTTATCCAACAAGTGCTACTGGCCGATTTACAGGCCGCGATTGCCCCCATCGCCAATACACTGGAATCACTGGCTGCCACTCAGGGCAATATCGAACAGTTGCTGGAAGCCCTGGCACCGCTGGTGGCGATTGTCCGCTACGGCAACGTGCGCCAGACCGACTCTGGTATGGTAATGCAGGTACTGATGAGCCTCGCCCCGCGCGCCGCCATCGCCCTACCCGGTGCCTGTTCGGCGCTCAACGACGACAGCGCCGCCAGTATGAGAGAAAAAGTTATCGACGCTCACGCCGCGCTGCGGTTGCTGGATAACGAAGATCTGTTGGCGAGCTGGTTGCAGGCGTTGATGGTGCTGGCAGAGGGCAGTACCGCACACGCGCTGCTTCGCGGAACGGCGACGCGCCTGTTGTTTGATCTGCAAACGTTAACGACAGAACGGATCACCACGCTGATGAACCTGGCGCTATCGCCAGCCAATCCCCCGGCGGAAAGTGCCGCATGGGCGGAAGGTTTCCTCAACGACAGCGCGATGGTGCTACTGCACAATAGCGAATTATGGCAGTTGATCGATGCCTGGCTAAGCGGCCTGAACGACAATCACTTCACCCGGATCCTGCCGATGCTGCGGCGGACATTCGGCCGTTTTTCCAGCCCGGAACGCCGCCAGTTAGGCGAACGCGCCGCGCAGGGCGAGCGTGTCGCGCAGCAAGAAGAGACCAGCGGTATATGGGATGAACAGCGTGCCGCGTTAATGCTGCCGCTACTGCGCCGCATTCTGGCTTTGCCACCACACGAAAGGGAAAATCATGTCGAGTAACGAGATGGAACGGCTGCGCCGCTGGCGTCTGATCCTTGGAGAAGATGCCGACAATGCCTGTAACGTGGCGCTGGATGCCAGAGAATCCGCGATTGATGCCGCGCTGGCGGCGCTCTATCAGCCAGACGGTAAACATGGATTACGCGGCGGCACGGGTGGATCGTCACCCAAAGTCGCTCGCTGGCTGGGTGATATTCGCCAGTATTTCCCCTCTTCTGTGGTTCAGGTGATGCAAAAAGACGCCTTTGAACGTCTTAATTTGCACAGTATGTTGCTGGAGCCAGAGATGCTGGCAAACGTCCAGCCTGATGTTCATCTGGTCTCCACGCTGATGTCGCTGAATGGCGTAATTCCGGCCAAAACCAAAGAAACCGCCAGGATTGTGGTGCGTAAAGTTGTCGAGCAATTGATGAAACAGCTTGAAGAGCCAATGCGTAGCGCGGTAAGCGGCGCTCTTAATCGTGCGGTACGTAATCGTCGCCCGCGCCACGCGGAAATTGACTGGCAGCGCACCATTCGCGCCAACCTGCGCCACTGGCAGGAAGAGTACAAAAGTATTGTTCCTGAAACGTTAATCGGCTACGGGCGCAAGTCTCAACGCACGCAAAAGGAGATCATTTTATGTATCGACCAGAGTGGGTCGATGGCCTCCTCGGTGGTCTATTCCAGTATTTTTGGCGCAGTAATGGCATCGCTCCCGGCGGTAAAAACGCATCTGGTGGTTTTCGACACCGCAGTGGTTGATATGACAGAGAAGCTCGACGATCCGGTAGAGCTGCTGTTTGGCGTGCAGCTGGGCGGCGGCACCGACATCAACCGCGCGGTAGGTTACTGCCAGTCTTTGATTCGCGATCCGCGTAATACCATTCTGGTGCTGATTTCCGACCTCTACGAAGGTGGTGTGGAACGCAATCTGTTGCAACGCGCCAGTGAGTTGATTCAGTCCGGCGTACAGGTGGTTACCCTGCTGGCCTTAAGCGACGAAGGCGCACCGTTTTACGACCGGTCACTGGCAGGAAAACTCGCCGCCATGGGTATTCCCTCCTTTGCCTGTACCCCTGATTTATTCCCCGGCATGATGGCCGCCGCCATTCGTAAGGAAGATGTGAATCTGTGGGCTGCGCAAAATGGCGTAGTGACAGCAAGAGAAACTTCCTGAAAATTCTGGTCGGATGCGCCCGCTCCGGCCTTTTTATTTGCTTCATCTTCAGCACAACGTTACAGCACAATTGCTGGAAAACGCCTCGCATAACGTGAAGAAAACCCATGTAACAAGCCCACCTGGATTGTTACCGGCAGATGCCCGGCGTATAGCTGATCCCATTATTCAACGCAGCGCCATATAAAGGGACAGATAATGGAATCGCTCTCAGAAGGAACCACAGCAGGCTACCAGCAAATCCACGACGGTATTATTCACCTGGTCGATAGCGCCCGCACGGAAACGGTACGTAGCGTTAACGCGTTAATGACCGCGACATACTGGGAAATTGGTCGACGGATTGTCGAATTTGAACAAGGCGGCGAGGCCAGAGCGGCTTATGGTGCACAGCTTATCAAACGGCTCTCAAAGGATTTAAGTCTAAGGTATAAGCGTGGGTTTTCCACCAGAAATTTATGGCAGTTTAAGAATTTTTATATTTGTTTTCAACGAATTGAAATTGTGCAGACACTGTCTGCACAATTCACCCCCACAATTCGCCAGACACTGTCTGGCGAATCTTGCCATTTAGCGCAACTTGCCAAATCCTTCCCCCTGCCATGGTCCACTTACGTCCGTTTGCTTTCTGTTAAAAACGCTGACGCTCGTAGCTTTTATGAGAAAGAGACACTCCGCTGTGGCTGGTCTGCTCGTCAGCTCGAACGGCAAATTGCGACCCAATTTTATGAGCGAACACTACTGTCACATGACAAATCAGCCATGCTGCAACAACACGCCCCTGCCGAGACGCATATTCTTCCGCAACAGGCGATACGCGATCCCTTTGTGCTCGAATTTCTGGAATTGAAAGATGAATACTCAGAATCCGATTTTGAGGAGGCGCTGATCAACCACCTGATGGATTTCATGCTGGAACTTGGGGATGATTTTGCCTTTGTTGGTCGACAGCGAAGGTTACGCATTGATGACAACTGGTTTCGTGTCGATCTGCTGTTTTTCCACCGCCGTTTACGCTGCCTGCTAATCGTCGATCTAAAAGTGGGCAAATTCAGCTATAGCGATGCCGGACAGATGAATATGTATCTCAACTACGCCAAAGAGCACTGGACGCTACCGGATGAAAATCCGCCCATCGGTCTGGTTCTCTGTGCAGAGAAAGGAGCCGGAGAAGCGCATTATGCGCTGGCAGGTTTGCCTAACACCGTTCTGGCAAGTGAATATAAGATGCAGCTACCTGATGAAAAACGACTCGCGGATGAACTCGTTCGAACACAGGCGGTGCTAGAGGAAGGCTATAGACGCCGTTAATTTCAGCGGTTTCGAATTCTGCAGACAGTGTCTGCAGAATCTTTAAAACGAACTAAGTTTTAAGCCATTAACTCAGCCTTAACCTTCACGACCACCTTTTTAATCTCACCCGGCTCGCCAACAACGCATCCCGGCTTATGCGGTTCTCCAGGCATAAACACGGCGAACATTCCCGGTTTCAGGATGATGCTTTGCTCATTCTCAATGGCGCTGCAAAGCTGGTAATCATCTTCATGGTGGAACTCTTCACACTGACGCGCAGTGCCTGCCATGCCAAACAGGATCCGTTCCTCACCGTTTAATAACAGTTGGATATCAATGTATTGCTCGTGCAATTCCGCTTTTTTCTCGACGGGCGATTGAGTGTTAAACGTCATGACATTCATAAAGATATTATCGCCCTGTAATTCGTAACGACCCGGCGCTTTTTCTTGCGGTCTGGCAGCTAATGCCAGCGTTAACGCGTCCTGTAACGCAGGATGTAACCCAGCAGACGGTAATGACTGAACTTCACCCATCATCATAATTTTTCTCCCTGGGCCAACAGCGCAGCCCCAAGTAAACCTGCATCATGGCGGTAGTGCGCCGCCAGTAAATCAACATGAAATGCCGCTGGCTCCTGCGCCAGATACGTTTCCACCAACGCCAGATACCCTTCTGCCAGACCAACGCTGCCACCGACCACTACGCACTGACAATCAGTTGTGGCTTTAATATCAGCGATCAGCCTTGCCAGCACATGTGCGGAGCGGTGAATCAGTTGCTGCGCCTGCTCATCGCCCTGCCCGGCGTGCGTGAAAATAGTTTTCGCATTCGCACCAGCCAACTCCCCTTGCGCTGCCGCCGCAATGCCGCGCCCAGAAGCAATCGCCTCCACGCAACCTGTGCGTCCACAGCCGCAGACTGGACCATGCGGATCGGCAAGCGTATGCCCGATGTGCCCCGCCAGACCTCCAGGGCCGGTAAGCAGTTTGCCGCCGCTCACTACACCGCCGCCGACGCCAGTGGAAACAGTGATAAACACCATCTCGGTTATATCGCCTTCCAGCGCCTGATACTCCGCCCACGCTGCGGCCTGCGCGTCGTTAATGGCAATGGTCGGCAAATCGGTAAGTTGTTCCAAAGTTTTGACTAACGGAAAGTGTAGCAATCCACCGAGATTATGCGGATTCAGCGCCAGCAGGCTGCCGTCGCGAATAATTCCGGTAGAAGCGATGGCAACCTGCTGCGCATGCGCTTGTAACGGAGAGACTAATTCGGCTAAGGCTTCACGCAAGGCTTCTGGTGTCTGGCTAGCAGGCGTAGGAAGTTCACGGCGATCGCGGATCTGCCCATCAGCGCCAATCAGCGCGGCGGCAAGTTTAGTACCGCCGATATCAATCGCCAGTGTAGTCATAGCACCGCCTTTTTCATCGCTGTGTTGTACCACTGACAAATGTGTTCAAGACGTGTGATAGCAGAACCGACCGTCACCGCCCATGCGCCGTGGCGCATCGCATCCGCCGCCTGAGCAGGCGTGTTGTAACGCCCTTCGGCAATCACCCGACATCCGGCGTCGCTTAATGTTTTTACCAGTGCCAGATCCGGCTCTTCTGGCGTTTCAGGCGTGGTATAGCCAGAAAGCGTAGTACCAATAATTTCGGCTCCCAGCTTTTGGCAAGCCAGGCCGTCTTCCGGCGTTGAACAGTCGGTCATCGCCAGTAAACCGTGATGGTGAATACGCGCCAGTAGTGTTTCAACTGGAACCGGGCGCGGTCGGTCAGTGCCGTCAATCGCGATAATATCCGCACCCGCCTGCGCCAGTGCATCAACATCTTCAATATAGGCCGTGATGCGTACCGGAGAATCCTCCAGATCGCGCTTCACAATCCCGATAATCGGCACGCTCACCACCGCACGCGTGGCTTGTAGATTTGCCACACCTTCAATGCGAATGGCAACCGCGCCCGCCTGCTCTGCCGCTAATGCCATAGCAGCGACGATTTCCGGTTTATCGAGCGGGCTGTCCGGAACCGGCTGGCAGGAGACAATCAGGCCACCGTTAGCAGCGATTTTTTGATCCAGTTGTGCAAGTAACGACATACATCTTCCCTTAGCAAAAGGCCCGGTCCAGGACCGGGCAACAGGATTAACTTTTGGTTTTGACTAAATCGTTTTTAGCGCTGCCAAACGGTACGGCACCGCTAAATGGTTTGCCGTCGATAGCGTCATGAGTACGCAACGCTTCCGGGCGCAGCCAACGCTGAACGCGGGAAGGCATATCCAGACCAATCAGCAGGATCACCACAAATGTAAGACTGAACGAAAGCGATCCCAGAGCAGTGCCCAGATCCAGACGTTGAGCGATCAACGCGCCGAGGATTGGGGCCAGTGCACCACCCAATGCGCCAACGTTGTAGGTAAAGCCCAGCCCCGCCGCACGCTGGTCGGTATCGAAATAACCGCCGATCAGTTTCGGTAAAATCCCGGAGATGCCCTGACCAAGCATTTGCTGGAAGAACAGTAACAGACCGAGCACCCAGACGTTTGCGCCACCAATCGCAAATACCGGAATAATCAGCAGCTGTGAGGCCAGCAGACTGCAAACGTACGCTTTGCGGGTTCCCAGCCAGTCACCGAGGAAGCCACCGACGCAGCACCCCACCGCCGCACCAAAGCCACTAAAGAACAGCACATTGGCAACCGTATGCGGGTTATAAGCAAGTTCAGTTTTAAGATACGTTGGCAGCAGCGCCTGAATCGGCCATGAGTAGAGGAAAGCAAACAACACGACCACCATCAGCATTACGCCCGTTGGCCAGCGTTTGCCCGTACTCTGTACCATAAAGCTGATAAAGATTGCGGCGCATAACAGCCCGAGTACAGCGACGATTGCGGCATTTTGCAGGTTACCGGCGAAGCAGAACCACAGCGCAGTGGCCGCCGCCAGTGTCATCACGATATTGGCGATACGATGTTCACCACGGTAGAGAATATCTACCATTGTGCGTACTGGTGCTTTACCTGCGTGTTTCTCTTTCCAGTCTTCCGCTTCCGGGATGTTTTTACGCAGCCAGAGAGCAAAGATGATTGGTAAGATGCCGATAAAAAACAATGCACGCCAGCCCCAGACCGGAACCACCAGGCTGTAGACCTGAGCGGCAACGACGGCACCCACCGAGAAGCCTGAAATCAGAAAACCACTGGCTTTGTTACGCAGATGCTTTGGCCAGCTTTCAATGACATAGGTGGCGCTGGAACCGTATTCACCCGCCATCCCCATGCCGATGACCAGACGAGCGATAAACATGGTGATGTAGCCTGGCGCAAAACCGCAGGCCAGCGTCCCGACCGAGAAGAGAACGATGCTGGTGACCATTGCCAGACGACGTCCGTAGCGGTCACCCATAGCGCCGAGCATCAGGCCGCCGAACCAGCGAGAGATAAAGGCTGCGGAGATCAGACTTGCCGCCTGTACCGTCGTCAGCCCGAATTCACCTTGTACTTCGGTGAGTACCAGGGCGATTAAAACGAAATCAAAACCGTCAAGCAGATATCCCAACCAGGCAGCGGAAAATGCGCGCCATTGTGCGCGGTTGAGATGGCGATACCACGGGATATTCTGGGTTGTAGTACTCATTGTGAGTCTCCCGCGGTGGGCGATGCCCACACGCTTTGGTATAAAAATTGTAGGGTACAGATGCGTTTATTTCCCCTCACCCGGTAGGGGCGAGCGAGGGGAAAAAACTCACCCGCGCTCTTGCATCAACTGCTGGGCTAGCGCCTTCAGTTCTGGCAGATATTTTTCATCGACCGGACCAAACGGTTTGCGGCACAGCGGCACAGAAACGACATCCATATAGTGCAGGACCGTTTTCAGGCCGCGGAATACGCCCGTTTTGATCAGTAAATCAATGACTTTATTACATTCGGTTTGCAGCTTCTGCGCGGTCTGGATATCGCCTTCTTTCAGCGCCTTCACGATACCCTGATAACGCCAGCCCATAATGTTGTAAGTACTGCCGATACCACCATCAGCGCCCGCCAACAAACCAGAAGCAAAGATTTCGTCGTAACCGTTATAGAGCACCAGATCCGGATGTTCACGACGGATCTGCTCCATCTGATAGAGATCGCCAGAGGTCTGTTTCAGCGCGCCGACACCAGGCAACGTAACCAGAGTGTTAATCTGATCCAGGGTCAGTTTAACGCCGCTTAACGCCGGAATGTTGTACACCACCATCGGCAACCCATCCGCCGAATCAATAATTGCCCGATAGTGATCGCAGTGTTCTTCAAAGCTGAAAGGGTAGTAGAACGGCGTGACGGCGGAGACGGCATCGAAGCCATAACGTTTGGCTGAAGATGCAAGCTGTTGGCTTTCAGCAGTGCTGACGCAACCTACATGAGCGATGAGTTTAATCTTGCCTTTCGCCTCTTCGGCGACGATTTCCAGTACCTGTTCACGCTCGGAAAGGCTTTGTACAAAGGCTTCGCCGGTTGAACCACCCACGTATAAACCGTCGATGCCCTGCTGAATATTGAACTGAACCAGGCGACGCAGACTCGCTTTATCCAGTGCTTGTTGTTGATCAAAAGGAGTCAGGAGTGCGGCCATTACGCCACGTAAATTCGTTGCCATAAATACCTCTGAAGTGATGCTTGTCTGATAAACGATATACCTTTATACCTGTTATACCAGATCAATTAAGCAACACCCCATACAGAAAGCTTATAATGCGATCTGCTTCACTAAAGTGGCATTATTTCTTTTTGTGGGTGGTCTGACCGAAGGCGTGCCAGGTAGCAGAGACGCTGTTGAGATGCGATTGCAACGCGCGATCGGCTTCATCGGGATCGTGGCGGCGGATCGCATCAACGATCGCAATATGCTGTTGATAGCTAACGTTGTTATGCTCGTGCAGAGCCTGATCAGCCACGGTTGGACGTGCGGCGATCAGCCAGTCGAGCAGGGCAACGTGGATCGCCATGAAGATTGGGTTACCGGGGATCTCCGCCAGCACGCGGTGGAAATCAACGTCTGAACGAATGAATGCCGCGTTGTTATCCAGCGACTGACTGTTGATTTCCAGTGCTTTTGCCAGCAAATCGATTTGCTCATCGGTGGCGTGTTCAGCCGCATAGCGCACCAGGCTGGATTCAAAGAACAGACGTAATTGTTCGAAATGGGCAATCCCGCCAGGATGAGAAAGGAAATCTTTCGCCATGCCGGAAAGCTCGCCGATGATGGTGTCCGCCGAAGGACGCGAGACGCGGGCGCGTTCTCCATTGTTTATTTGCACCAGACCTTTTCGTTTTAATGCTGCCAGCGCTTCACGCACCGAAGGTCGCCCGACGTTAAAGAACGCCATCAGTTCGCGTTCAGACGGTAATTGTTCACCTTCGCCAAATTCACGGCGGCGGATCATCTGCTCCAGCTCTTCTTCCACCATTTCGGAGAGTTTTTTACGCGCCAGCGGGCGGCTGCGCAAGTTGCGACCAATTGCAGGTGAAGAATCTTCGGTTTGCGAATCAAATGCGTTCATAAGGCCCATTCTGTAAGGTCAGTGTGATTAACATCATCAGTGACATCCTATCACAGGATTGAAAGTAGGGGGAAATGGCGGTTTTTTCTCTTTGTGTCTCATTATTATCATAATTAACGTAATAATTAACTATTGCGAAAATTAGTGTAACGCCGATAAAAACATCCTGAATGAATTATTCATAAGACTATTCACAAGCATTATGAATATTACGAATATGTTCTTACAAAATAATCATAAATGCATATTTTATAATGAAAAATTTCCTCATCCAGAATTAAAAAATACGACACCAACACCATAAATAGCCTTGCAAAAAATATAACATCACTGTTTTCAATCTGCCGTTTATGGGATTGACCGTTTTCTTTTGACACGGAGTTCAACAATGTTCGGCATAATTATATCTGTCATCGTATTAATGACGATGGGCTATTTGATCCTGAAAAACTACAAACCTCAAGTGGTGCTGGCTGCCGCAGGTATCTTCCTGATGATGTGCGGTGTCTGGTTAGGGTTCGGTGGAGTACTCGATCCCGCCAAAAGCAGCGGCTACTTGATCGTCGATATTTATAATGAAATCCTGCGCATGCTGTCCAACCGCATTGCCGGGTTAGGGTTGTCGATTATGGCGGTGGGCGGGTATGCCCGCTACATGGAGCGCATAGGAGCCAGTCGGGCGATGGTGAGCTTGTTAAGCCGCCCGTTAAAACTCATTCGCTCGCCGTATCTTATTCTGTCGGCAACTTACGTCATCGGCCAAATCATGGCGCAGTTTATTACCAGCGCCTCCGGTCTGGGTATGTTGCTGATGGTCACCTTATTTCCGACACTGGTGAGTCTGGGAGTAAGTCGTCTCTCTGCGGTGGCGGTTATCGCAACCACGATGTCCATTGAGTGGGGGATTCTGGAAACGAACTCCATTTTTGCTGCCCAGGTAGCAGGAATGAAAATTGCCACTTACTTCTTCCACTACCAGCTTCCGGTCGCCTCTTGCGTCATTATCTCGGTGGCGATCTCCCACTTTTTCGTGCAACGCGCTTTCGACAAAAAAGATAAAAATATCAATCACGAACAGGCAGAGCAAAAAGCTCTCGATAATGTCCCGCCACTCTATTACGCCATTTTACCGGTGATGCCGTTAATCCTGATGCTCGGCTCGCTGTTCCTCGCCCACGTCGGGCTGATGCAGTCAGAACTGCATCTGGTGGTGGTGATGTTACTGAGTTTGACGGTGACGATGTTTGTTGAGTTCTTCCGCAAGCATAACTTGCGCGAAACAATGGACGATGTGCAGGCGTTTTTTGACGGCATGGGTACGCAGTTTGCCAACGTGGTAACGCTGGTGGTCGCGGGTGAAATATTTGCGAAAGGCTTAACGACGATTGGCACTGTCGATGCGGTTATCAGGGGTGCGGAGCATTCTGGTCTGGGCGGTATTGGCGTGATGATTATTATGGCGCTGGTCATTGCCATTTGTGCCATTGTGATGGGCTCAGGCAATGCGCCGTTTATGTCATTTGCCAGTCTTATTCCGAATATCGCAGCCGGACTACATGTACCAGCGGTTGTAATGATTATGCCGATGCATTTTGCCACGACGCTAGCGCGCGCTGTTTCACCGATTACTGCGGTGGTGGTCGTTACATCAGGAATTGCAGGTGTTTCGCCTTTTGCAGTGGTGAAGCGGACAGCGATCCCCATGGCAGTCGGTTTCGTGGTGAATATGATTGCCACAATCACGCTATTTTATTAAGCGATAAAGAAGACAAAACAGGCCGCCAGGGCCTGTTTTCATTTTACTTCACAACGCGTAATGCCGGTCGACCACCGCGTGGTGGCTGCGGTGGTTCATCGTCAGGATGAGTGTCATCATCGTGATCTGGCTTGTCGCCATCAATAACCGACATAACGGTTTCGTTGTCTGCCGATGCCTCTTCATCATTCATGATGCTGGCATCTTCATCGTAGGCAGCTTCAGGTTCAAACATCGTGCCTGCGCCATTTTCACGGGCGTAGATAGCCAGCACGGCAGCCAGCGGCACAGAAACCTGACGCGGAATGCCACCAAAGCGCGCGTTAAAGCGCACCTCATCATTCGCCAGTTCCAGATTGCCGACAGCACGCGGCGCAATGTTGAGTACGATTTGCCCGTCACGCGCATATTCCATAGGAACCTGCACGCCAGGGAGCGTCACATCCACCACCAGGTGCGGCGTGAGCTGGTTATCCAGCAACCACTCATAGAATGCACGCAGCAGATAGGGACGACGTGGTGTTAGCTGTGACAAATCCATACAGATTAACTCCGGCCCAGACGCATTTCACGTTCTGCTTCAGTTAAAGAAGCAAGGAAAGAGTCACGTTCAAAGACGCGGGTCATATAGCCTTTCAGCTCTTTCGCACCCGGACCGCTGAACTCGATGCCCAGTTGCGGCAGACGCCACAGCAGCGGAGCAAGGTAGCAATCGACCAGGCTGAACTCATCGCTCAGGAAGTACGGCTTCTGACCGAAGACCGGCGCAATCGCCAGCAGTTCTTCGCGCAGTTGCTTACGTGCGGCATCTGCTTCAGAAGCTGAACCGTTGATGATGGTGTTCATCAGCGTGTACCAGTCTTTTTCGATGCGATGCATGTACAGACGGCTTTCACCGCGAGCTACCGGGTAAACAGGCATCAGTGGCGGATGCGGGAAACGCTCATCCAGATATTCCATAATGATGCGAGATTCCCACAGGGTCAGCTCACGATCCACCAGGGTCGGAACGCTCTGATTCGGGTTGAGGTCAATCAGATCCTGAGGCGGATTGTCCTTTTCCACGTGTTCGATCTCGAAACTTACACCTTTCTCAGCCAGCACAATGCGGACCTGATGGCTATAGATGTCAGTAGGACCGGAAAACAGCGTCATTACCGAACGTTTGTTGGCAGCGACAGCCATGAAAACCTCCAGGTATAGTCAGAATTTTTACTGCTACCAGCCACCAGGTGGCCAGTCAGAAGTTGTGTTACCCAGTAAGGAACGACTCTCTTTGTTCGAAAATCAAACAAAAAATGAGCAATACCCGACATTTGGGCAGAAAATTGGATGATAGTTTACCAGATTTTGCGACCTTTGTGGTGAGTCGATGCCGGAAATGGGGAAAAAGAGATGCGCTTTAGTCTGAAATGGTTGACTTAGTCCCTTATCGGCGATGTGGTTTTTGTTTTCTGTCTGTCAGGCGACAGCAAAAATCAACATTCCTTTTTTTACGCTGATTCAGATTTTAGCCATAAAAAAACCCGCCGAAGCGGGTTTTTTTCGCAAATTGTTTTCTGCCGGAGCAGAAGCCAATTAACGTTTGGAGAACTGCGGACGACGACGTGCTTTACGCAGACCGACTTTCTTACGTTCAACCTGACGAGCGTCACGAGTAACGAAGCCAGCTTTACGCAGTTCAGAACGCAGGGACTCGTCGTATTCCATCAGAGCGCGGGTGATACCGTGACGGATCGCACCAGCCTGACCAGAGATACCACCACCTTTAACGGTGATGTACAGGTCCAGTTTCTCAACCATGTCGACCAGTTCCAGCGGCTGACGAACTACCATGCGGGCAGTTTCACGACCGAAGTACTGTTCCAGAGAACGTTGGTTGATTACGATTTTACCGTTGCCCGGTTTGATGAAAACGCGAGCTGCGGAACTTTTGCGGCGACCAGTGCCGTAGTATTGATTTTCAGCCATTGCCTATAATCCCGATTAGATGTCAAGAACTTGCGGTTGCTGTGCCGCGTGGTTGTGCTCGTTACCCGCGTAAACTTTCAGTTTACGGAACATAGCACGACCCAGCGGGCCTTTTGGCAACATGCCTTTAACCGCGATTTCAATCACACGCTCAGGACGGCGAGCAATCATCTCTTCAAAGGTCGCTTGTTTGATACCACCGATGTGGCCGGTGTGGTGATAGTACACTTTGTCAGTACGCTTGTTGCCGGTTACAGCAACTTTGTCAGCGTTCAGAACGATGATGTAATCACCGGTATCTACGTGCGGAGTGTATTCCGCTTTGTGCTTACCGCGCAGGCGACGAGCCAGTTCAGTAGCCAGACGGCCCAGAGTTTTACCGGTCGCGTCAACAACATACCAGTCGCGTTTTACGGTTTCTGGTTTAGCTGTAAAAGTTTTCATTAAAAGCTTACCCAATAAATAGTTACACGTTGGTGAACACCCAAACGTCTTCAATTGTTGAGGTTCACACGACAAAGTCCGGCAAACCTACCCCTTCGAATAGCCTATGCCAGCACACAAAAAGTTTTGGGAAAAAAACTTTCTTGTAACGTGGGGTCGCAGGATTATAGAGAAGTCGGGGTCAAAGATCGACCCCTTTTTGTGATTTGTGGCAGGTTTTAACCCGCTAAATGCTCGCGCTTCAGATACTCTTCGCTTTGCATCTCTTGCAGACGTGACAGGCAACGCTGGAACTCAAACTTCAGCCGATCGCCCTGATAAATTTCATACAGCGGCACTTCTGCACTCACCACTAATTTGACATGGCGCTCGTAAAACTCATCCACCAGCGCAATAAAGCGCCGCGCTTCGCTCTCCATCAACCGCGTCATAACTGGTACATCAAACAACATGACCGTGTGAAAGAGGCGTGAGAGCGCAATATAGTCATGCTGACTACGGGCGTCGACGCACAGCGTAGTAAAAGAGACCGCCAGCGTCTGGTTCTCGACGCCCATTGTCGCCAATGGCCGATGGTTGATTTCTAACGTCGGTGAATTTTCTCGTTTCGCCCCCGCCAGCGCCAACCATAGTTTGTCCATTTGCGTCCGGGTTTCATCGTTGAGTGGCGAAAGCCACAGGTGCGCCTGAGTGAGCGTACGCAGTCGATAATCAACACCGGCGTCCACGTTCATTACATCACAATGCTGTTTAATGGCATCGATTGCAGGCAAAAAACGCGCACGTTGCAGGCCATTTCGATAAAGTTCGTCCGGCGGAATATTTGACGTCGCTACCAGGGTAATACCGCGGGCGAACAGGGCTTTCATCAGGCCGCCAAGTAGCATGGCATCGGTAATATCAGAAACAAAAAATTCGTCAAAACAGAGCACGTCAGTTTCTGCTTTAAAGCGATCGGCAATAATTTCCAGCGGATCGGTCTGCCCCTGCAAAGCAGTTAGCTCTTCATGTACCCGCAGCATAAAACGGTGAAAGTGCAGACGCTGTTTCCGCTCTCCCGGCAGGCTTTGATAGAAAAGGTCCATCAGCCAGGTTTTCCCGCGTCCTACCCCGCCCCACATATATAAGCCACGCACTGGCGTATGCTGTGTGTCTTCGCGTTTACCCCACAGCTTACCGACCCGCGCCATTAGCCCACTCGTCCTGGGGGCTGGAGGCGTGCTATTGATGAGTTCCTGATAAATAATTTCCAGGCGGCTGACGGCCTCTTTTTGAACGTCGTCGGGTTGATGGCTGCCTTCATTGAGCGCCTTCAGGTATTGCGATGTTGGGGTAACGCTTTGCATGATCTTATTGTTATTCCTTGAATAATCGGTGCGCCGTTGTTCACGGTTGACGAAAAAAAGGCCGTTCTACACTACGCGATATGCAGTCGGGATTCCACTTCTGTGGAATTAACGGTTATAGTGGCATAATCAGCCGCAGGCATGGAGCCTGAAGCCAACACCCTACGGAAACAAAAGACAACGGGAGATGTTCATGACCTGGGAATATGCGCTAATTGGGTTAGTCGTCGGCATCATTATTGGTGCTGTGGCCATGCGTTTTGGTAATCGTAAACTACGCCAGCAACAGGCGTTGCAGTACGAACTGGAAAAGAATAAAGCTGAACTGGACGAGTATCGCGAAGAGCTGGTTAGCCACTTTGCCCGCAGCGCGGAATTACTGGATACCATGGCGCACGACTATCGCCAGCTGTATCAACACATGGCGAAAAGCTCCAGCAGCCTGCTGCCGGAACTGTCTGCTGAAGCAAACCCGTTCCGTAATCGTCTGGCAGAGTCTGAAGCCAGCAACGATCAGGCACCGGTGCAAATGCCACGCGACTATTCTGAAGGCGCGTCAGGCCTGCTGCGTACTGGCGCGAAGCGCGACTAATTTATTTTTCGGGCGCAGCCATTGCGCCCTCCTCTTCTTTCCCTCCCCGACTATCATTTAATCTGGTGTCTCATTGTTAGCCGTCTGAAAATTCAATAACATCAAACTGTTTTGAATCTCTTTTCTTATCATTCAGGTACGAGAGCAGGAATAATGAAAAAACAAACCCAGCTGTTGAGTGCATTAGCGTTAAGTGTCGGGTTAACTCTCTCGGCGTCATTTCAGGCCGTTGCGTCGATTCCAGGCCAGGTTGCCGATCAGGCCCCTCTCCCCAGTCTGGCCCCAATGCTGGAAAAAGTGCTTCCGGCAGTGGTGAGCGTACGAGTGGAAGGAACGGCCAGTCAGGGACAGAAAATCCCGGAAGAATTCAAAAAGTTTTTTGGTGATGATTTACCGGATCAACCTGCACAACCTTTCGAAGGTTTAGGCTCCGGTGTCATCATCAACGCCAGTAAAGGCTATGTTCTGACCAACAACCATGTAATTAATCAGGCACAGAAAATCAGTATTCAACTCAATGATGGGCGCGAGTTTGATGCAAAACTGATTGGTAGCGATGACCAAAGCGATATCGCCCTTTTGCAAATTCAAAACCCGAGTAAATTAACGCAAATCGCCATTGCCGACTCAGACAAACTGCGCGTCGGTGATTTTGCCGTGGCAGTCGGTAACCCATTTGGCCTTGGGCAAACCGCCACCTCTGGCATTGTTTCCGCATTAGGCCGCAGCGGGTTGAATCTTGAAGGTCTTGAAAACTTTATCCAGACAGATGCTTCCATTAACCGCGGTAACTCCGGCGGTGCACTGTTAAACCTTAACGGTGAGTTAATTGGCATCAACACTGCAATCCTTGCGCCTGGCGGTGGGAGCGTCGGGATTGGATTTGCCATCCCCAGTAATATGGCGCGAACACTGGCGCAGCAGCTTATCGACTTTGGTGAAATCAAACGCGGTCTGTTAGGCATCAAAGGCACCGAGATGAGTGCCGATATCGCCAAAGCCTTCAACCTTGACGTGCAGCGTGGCGCGTTTGTCAGCGAAGTGTTGCCAGGTTCTGGCTCGGCAAAAGCGGGCATCAAAGCGGGCGATATTATTACCAGCCTCAACGGCAAACCGCTGAATAGCTTTGCTGAGTTGCGCTCTCGTATCGCAACCACCGAGCCGGGCACGAAAGTGAAGCTTGGCCTGCTGCGTAACGGCAAACCACTGGAAGTAGAAGTGACGCTCGATACCAGCACCTCTTCGTCGGCCAGCGCTGAAATGATCACGCCAGCGCTGGAAGGTGCAACCTTGAGCGATGGTCAGCTAAAAGATGGCGGCAAAGGTATTAAGATCGATGAGGTTGTCAAAGGAAGCCCAGCTGCTCAGGCAGGCTTGCAAAAAGACGATGTGATCATTGGCGTCAACCGCGATCGGGTGAACTCGATTGCTGAAATGCGTAAAGTGCTGGCGGCAAAACCGGCCATCATCGCCCTGCAAATTGTACGCGGCAATGAAAGCATCTATTTGCTGATGCGTTAATGTCGTAAACCGGGCATCAGGCTGACGTGTGATGTCCGGTTAACTCGTGGTATGCTGCTGCCGTTCCCTTTTTTAATGACGCCTCCATCATGTTTGTGAAGCTCTTACGTTCCGTTGCGATTGGATTAATTGTCGGCGCTATTCTGCTGGTTGCCATGCCTTCGCTGCGCAGCCTTAACCCGCTTTCCACTCCGCAATTTGACAGTACCGATGAGACGCCTGCCAGCTATAATCTGGCGGTTCGCCGCGCCGCGCCAGCGGTGGTTAACGTTTACAACCGTGGTTTGAACACCAACTCTCACAACCAGCTTGAGATCCGCACCCTGGGATCCGGTGTAATCATGGATCAACGCGGTTATATCATCACCAATAAACACGTCATCAACGACGCCGATCAGATCATCGTCGCCTTACAAGATGGACGTGTATTTGAAGCATTGCTGGTGGGATCTGACTCTCTAACCGATCTGGCGGTACTTAAAATTAATGCCACTGGCGGTTTACCTACCATTCCAATCAATGCACGTCGCGTACCGCACATCGGCGATGTGGTACTGGCGATCGGTAACCCGTACAACCTCGGGCAGACCATTACCCAGGGGATTATTAGTGCCACGGGTCGAATCGGTCTTAATCCGACCGGGCGGCAAAACTTCCTGCAAACCGATGCTTCCATTAACCACGGTAACTCTGGCGGCGCGCTGGTGAACTCGCTGGGCGAACTGATGGGCATTAACACGCTGTCGTTTGATAAGAGTAACGATGGCGAAACGCCGGAAGGCATCGGCTTTGCGATTCCTTTCCAGTTAGCAACCAAAATTATGGATAAGCTGATCCGCGATGGTCGCGTGATCCGCGGCTACATTGGTATCGGCGGACGTGAGATCGCACCACTGCACGCGCAGGGCGGTGGTATAGATCAACTGCAAGGGATCGTGGTTAATGAAGTGTCACCTGACGGCCCGGCGGCGAATGCGGGTATTCAGGTCAATGATTTGATTATTTCGGTGGATAACAAACCGGCCATCTCTGCTCTGGAGACGATGGATCAGGTGGCGGAAATTCGCCCTGGCTCGGTGATCCCGGTTGTAGTGATGCGTGATGATAAGCAGTTAACGCTGCAGGTCACCATTCAGGAATATCCGGCAACCAATTAAGGCCAACGTGAAAGACAAAAAAACCGGAGTCTATGCTCCGGTTTTTTATTATCCGCTAATCAATCACTTATTAACGAACTCTTCGCCCAGGGCGATATCTTTCTTCAGCGTATCCAGCATACCTTCCAGCGCGTTCTGTTCAAATGCGCTCAGAGTGCCGATAGATTTACGCTCTTCCACGCCGTTTTTACCCAGCAGCAGCGGTTGAGAGAAGAAACGTGCGTACTGACCGTCGCCTTCAACGTAGGCACATTCGACAACGCCTTGTTCGCCCTGCAGTGCGCGAACCAGAGACAGACCAAAACGTGCAGCTGCCTGGCCCATAGACAGGGTTGCAGACCCGCCACCGGCTTTCGCTTCAACCACCTCAGTACCCGCGTTCTGGATACGTTTGGTCAGATCAGCCACTTCCTGCTCAGTAAAACTAACGCCAGGAACCTGTGACAGCAGCGGCAGAATGGTAACACCAGAGTGACCACCAATAACCGGCACTTCAACTTCGCCTGGCTGTTTGCCTTTCAGTTCCGCAACAAAGGTGTTGGAACGAATGATATCCAGCGTGGTAACGCCGAACAGTTTGTTTTTGTCATAAACACCGGCTTTTTTCAGCACTTCAGCAGCAATCGCAACTGTGGTGTTAACCGGGTTAGTGATAATACCAATGCACGCTTTTGGGCAGGTTTTCGCAACTTGCTGTACCAGATTTTTCACGATGCCGGCGTTAACGTTAAACAGGTCGGAACGATCCATACCCGGTTTACGCGCTACACCTGCAGAGATAAGAACGACATCTGCGCCTTCCAGCGCCGGAGTCGCATCTTCACCAGAAAAACCTTTGATTTTCACAGCAGTAGGGATATGGCTCAGATCGACAGCCACACCGGGAGTCACTGGAGCGATATCATACAGAGAGAGTTCTGAACCTGAAGGCAGTTGGGTTTTTAACAGTAGTGCAAGCGCCTGGCCAATACCGCCAGCAGCGCCGAGGACTGCGACTTTCATCCTAAACTCCTTATTATATTGATAAACTAAGATATGTTGCTCCGCTGCCGCGACCTTAATCCACAAAATTGCCGTTTACAATGACCACATCTCAAGAATGTGTAGTCACGCAAGTTTAGCGTTTATGCATTTAATTGCCGTAATCAGGAACCTAACTTACGTAATTAACAGTCGCTTATGCATTAGCGCAACATTCCAACAGGTGGTGACAATATACCCTACCGTTCAGCCAAAACAACATCAATTTGATAACAATTAATTTACTTTTAAGCAGAATTTGCATGCCGTGACGCAGGCATGTTTCTCAATAACGAAATTTGATAAAATCCCGCTCTTTCATAACATTATTTCAGCCTTCTTCAGGGCTGACTGTTTGCATAAAAATTCATCTGTATGCACAATAATGTTGTATCAACCACCATATCGGGTGACTTATGCGAAGCTCGGCTAAGCAAGAAGAACTAGTTAAAGCATTTAAAGCATTACTTAAAGAAGAGAAATTTAGCTCCCAGGGCGAAATCGTCGCCGCGTTGCAGGAGCAAGGCTTTGACAATATTAATCAGTCTAAAGTCTCGCGGATGTTGACCAAGTTTGGTGCTGTACGTACACGCAATGCCAAAATGGAAATGGTTTACTGCCTGCCAGCTGAACTGGGTGTACCAACTACCTCCAGTCCATTGAAGAATCTGGTACTGGATATAGACTACAACGATGCAGTTGTCGTGATTCATACCAGCCCTGGCGCGGCGCAGTTAATTGCTCGCCTGCTGGACTCACTGGGCAAAGCAGAAGGTATTCTGGGCACCATCGCTGGCGATGACACCATCTTTACTACCCCTGCTAACGGTTTCACCGTCAAAGACCTGTACGAAGCGATTTTAGAGCTGTTCGACCAGGAGCTTTAATCTCTGCCCCGTCGCTTCTGGCGGCGGGGAAAATGTTGCTTTTCCCTCTCATCCCCCTGCTTTCTCCTACGATTAATTTAACGAATAGTGCGTTTTAGCGCGACATATCATTCACATAATGAATACATGAGTTAAAAAAAGCACATTATGCAAAATTCATTATCTAATTGAAAATAATAGAATTAATAATAAATAACCGTGTTTTTAATTCTTTTTTGTTATTAAAACTCACACTTTTAACACTTAGTATCAACTGAAACAGTTAGCGTGGTATTAATTAGTTCAATAATTAGTGTATACTTGATTTTGTGATATGGGTCACGAAACAAAGGCCCAGCTAAAAGATTATGTCGAGGTAAAAATCATGAAAATCAAAACCACTGTTGCTGCATTAAGCGTACTTTCTGTTCTCTCTTTCGGTGCATTCGCTGCCGACTCCATTGATGCTGCACAAGCACAAAATCGTGAAGCAATCGGGACCGTATCCGTAAGTGGTGTGGCGTCTTCGCCAATGGATATGCGTGAAATGCTGAACAAAAAAGCGGAAGAGAAAGGCGCAACGGCCTACCAGATTACTGAAGCTCGTAGCGGTGACACCTGGCACGCTACGGCTGAACTGTACAAATAAACCCTCATCGTCTTGTCCGACGATATTGCCCCCGGTTCGGGGGCTTTTTTTTGCGCTAATGACGAACATTAAAACGCAAATGCCCTTCCAGCTCTTCCTCTGCCTCATCAAACAGCAATATTAACGCGCCAAAACGGCGACGCGTTTTCTCTCCCAGATGAACAAATTCAATCTCAAGTGGTAGCGGCAGGACATCGTTCATTAACACATCCCATAGAGAGTCGAGATCGCGTACTTTATCTTTTGCCAGACCAAAGGTTTGGCTAAAGTCGCGATAAAAATCCTCCTAACTCTCAATCTCATCAAAATCAAAGGTATAAATATTCATCTGTTGCCACCGTCACGTTTCGCGGCGAGTTCTGCCGTTCATTGCTAAGTATAGCCATGAAAAAACCGACGCTTTTGGCGTCGGTTTTGACTTAACTATCGGTCAACGCATGTTGATACTTATGGAGCATCCCCGTAAGCCGATGTACCGGTTCCGTCACCTGCGGAGGCGCTTGCCAGATGCGTAGCTTTTCCTGGTAGATTTCCAGTTCTTCCAGCAACTGGCCAAAGTACCGACGGCGTTTATCATCGCTACGGGCAGATATCACATGGTCTGCTGTGCGGCGCATTTGTCGGTGAAACGCCGATAAATCCTCGTTAACCGGGATCGGCGCATCACGCAGGCGCTGGTGCGCAATAATCATCGTCAGCGCCAGGCGAAATTTCGGCAAATCCCCTGGGAACTTATTCATCAACAAAAACAGCTGCTGATAAAGAGCCGGGAGATGGTTCTCTTTACGACGTGCCACATTGGTAGTCATCGCGGAAACAGCGGCAGAAACAAACTGATTAAGCAGTACACGTCCAGTCCTGTCGCGCGATTTATCCCGCACCAGCAAAATAACGGTGAACGCGAGCACACAGCCAACGATTTGCCCTAATGCGCTGTCGAGAAACTGACTGAAATGGAAAGTCATCGGGTTATCCAGCACGATAATGTTTATGGTGCTGGCCAGCGCCCCCATCGAGCCCAATCGCCGTTTCTGTACTTCAATGCCAAGGAAGAATCCCAGCACTGCCAGGCTAATACACAGCAATAACATGCTTTGTTGGGTATTAGGGATAATCACCAAAAAGTAGAGTAGCCCTAACGGCAGCGCCGCCAGCGTCCCATAAATAAAGTCGATCGCCACCATGCGTGGATTCGGCAAACGCATTGCCAGTGACGTCACTACCGCAATCATCACCATTGCACCACTGCCGGAAGTCCAGCCCGTCCACAGCCAGAAAAGCGTCCCCAGAATGCAGGAAAGTGTGGTTCGCCAGAAGTTAACCATCGCATGATGACGTTCGGCTGACTCTACTTTGACTTCCGGTTCGCCTTGCAGGATCTCTTCTTCAGTAGCGTTGATTTTTGTGTTACTGATAACGCCGCGCTTGAGAAGCTGATAACGCGTTGCCGCCGCGACCCAGCTATAAATGGTGACAGGCGTTTCCCGTTCCCCGGTCCAGGCGATAACTCTCCGCAGGCGTTTGAGCTGCTTGTGGACGTCCTGCGCGGTTTCTACCGGCGTGTCAAAAAATTCGCGGAAAGTATCAGTGATCAATTCCGGGCGCGTATTCTGAATAAGATAAGTTTCGCAGGATTGGGTAATCAGCGTCAGCGATAGCGTATTGATCGCTTTTAAACGTCGATTGGCCCGCGCCCAGCGGGAAGATTCCATATTCAGGTTGCTGCGCATACCTTGTAACGCCGTGGTGCGTCGCACCAGATCGCCCCAGGCTTTATCGACAACTTCACCATCGCCATGCTTGATACAGAGTTGCATTAATTGATATTGCGCGACCAGCAAACTTTCCAGCTCTCGATCCACTTCTTGTTTGATCGATCGCGGAGAAAAGAGCAAATCCGCCATAATTGCACACACAATACCGATAACGATCTCGCTACAACGTTCGACGGCAAACTGCGGCGTAAGCAATGGTTCCGGCTGAATGGTGATCACAATGATCAGCGCGGTATAACCGGCCAGCCCCCACGCATACGAGTTTTCTATTCGTACCAGCGAGGATATCCAGGTACAAAAACCGGCCCAGATACAGCACACCAGAATCATCAATAATGGTGCGCGGATCATCGCAATGATGATCACCAGTCCGGCAATACAGCCAATAAATGTGCCGATGATGCGCAAAAAGCCACGATAGCGAATAGCGCCAGAATACGGTTCACCTCCCGCAGCAAAGGCCGGACCAGCGGCAACAATCGCCGCTGTCAGTACCGCCCAGCGTGGCGTTTCCAGCTGGAAGTGAAAGCCAACAAACAGCGCCAGTACAATGGCGGTCGCCAGTTTTACCGCAAAGCGAATATGTTGGTTAGCAATGGAGAAAATACCCATCGTGATTAACCAAACTCACGCAGGCGATGGGCCATTTTACGGAAGAACGAATCCTGGCTTTCGTCGCGATCTTGTTTACCAGTGACCACCACTGTAGCAGTGGTGCCCGCAGGCCAGATGTTCTCTTGCTGGTTGTCGAGACGAATACGAACCGGAACACGTTGCGCCAAACGCACCCATTCAAGGTTAGAGTCGATGGTCGCCATCCCTTTGTCGTCACGCGTGCTGCTGGCGTTGGTGACCCCAGCGGCAACACTATCAACAGTCCCTTTCAGCACTTTGTTACTGCCAAGCGGCGTGATCTCTGCACGATACCCAGGGCGCACCCCTTCCAGCTTAGTTTCTTCCATATAGGCCAGTACATAGAAGGAGTTCTGTTTCACCAGCGCAACTGCCGTTGATCCACGGGTAATAAACTCACCGGTATAGACGTTGAGGTTGGTCACCCAGCCATCTGCTGGCGCGCGGATCACCGTGCGTTCAAGATCCAGTTTTGCCAGATCGCGGGTCGCCTGCGCTTTCGCTAACTGATGCAGAACCGTTTGTAGTACGTTGTTGGCCTGATCGATCTCTTCGCGAGACATCGCCTGCACACCGAGACGGTTACGACGTCCGGCCTCCTGGCGTTTCTCCTGTGCCAGTACCTGATAATAAGCAACATCGGCTTGCGCTTCCTCAAGCGCCTTTTGATAACGCGGCTGGTCGATGGTGAACAGTACCTGTCCTTTTTTCACCAGCTGGTTATCATGAACATTCACCTGGGTAATGAGTCCAGAAACGTCCGGCGCGATCGCAACGACGTCAGCGCTAAAGCGCGCGTCACGCGTCCACGGGGATTCGGTGTAATAGACCCAGGCATTAAAAATTGCGATAAAGGCCAGAATGACTAATACGACCGTGATGGCCGTACGGGAGAATTTTCTTATTAGTGTTTTCACTTCAACCTCAAACGAACAGTCGCGATATCAAATAAAACAAGCAGCAATAGAGCGCGGTGTTGAACAACGCCGGATGCCAGACAAAGTCGTAGATACCTGTTGGCACAAGTACCCGGCGCACCAGCCAGAAAATCGCCAGTGATAAAAGCAATTCGAAAAATATCGGTGGGAAGGACAGCCCAAACACCACGATAACGGGAAACAGACTCATGTTGACCTTGGTTGTATAGAGAGAGCAGGCGTTATTATTTTCAGCATCTGTCGCCGCAGAGAAGGGCATGGAAAGCCGGGCGAGAGCAACATTGCTGTAGATTGATATTTAATATATTAACGTAACTGTTATGCTGTTATCTATATTATGTGATCTAAATCACTTTTAAGTCAGAGTGAATAATGGAACGACTAAAACGCATGTCGGTGTTTGCCAAAGTAGTTGAATTTGGCTCTTTTACCGCCGCCGCCAGACAGCTACAGATGAGCGTTTCGTCCATCAGTCAGACGGTGTCAAAACTGGAAGATGAGTTGCAGGTAAAGCTGTTAAACCGAAGCACACGCAGCATTGGCCTGACCGAAGCCGGTAGAATTTACTACCAGGGCTGCCGTCGGATGCTTCATGAAGTGCAGGATGTTCATGAGCAACTGTATGCCTTCAATAACACCCCCATCGGGACGCTGCGCATTGGTTGTTCTTCAACTATGGCACAAAATGTTCTCGCCGGGCTGACAGCCAAAATGCTGAAAGAATACCCAGGTTTGAGCGTCAATCTGGTTACCGGAATTCCTGCCCCCGACCTGATTGCCGATGGTCTGGATGTGGTGATCCGCGTCGGCGCGTTGCAGGATTCCAGCCTGTTTTCCCGCCGTCTGGGCGCGATGCCAATGGTGGTGTGCGCCGCGAAAAGCTATCTCACACAATACGGCATACCGGAAAAACCCGCCGATTTAAGTAGCCATTCATGGCTTGAATACAGCGTGCGGCCCGACAATGAATTTGAACTGATCGCACCGGAAGGGATCTCGACTCGCCTGATCCCGCAAGGGAGATTTGTGACTAATGATCCGATGACGCTGGTGCGCTGGCTGACTGCAGGCGCTGGGATCGCCTACGTGCCGCTGATGTGGGTGATCAACGAGATCAATCGCGGGGAACTCGAGATCCTGCTGCCGCGTTACCAGTCAGATCCACGCCCGGTTTATGCGTTGTATACCGAAAAAGATAAGCTGCCGCTGAAGGTACAGGTCGTGATCAACTCACTGACGGATTATTTTGTTGAGGTCGGTAAATTGTTTCAGGAAATGCACGGGCGCGGGAAAGAGAAGTAATTAATATTGTACTGTTACGTAGTACAAACCTGTGCCAACGGGTTCCCCTCACCCTAACCCCAGAGGGGCGAGGGGACCGTTCGTATACGGAGAAGGATTAATTATCCTTCTGAAAATACTGAAATTATTACGCGGTACCGCCAACAGTCAGGTTATCAACTTTCAGCGTTGGCTGGCCCACGCCAACCGGTAAACTTTGCCCTTCTTTACCGCAGACACCCACGCCGTTATCCAGTTTCAGGTCGTTGCCCACCATCGAAATCTGCTGCATGGTTTCGATACCGGAACCAATCAACGTTGCGCCTTTCACCGGTTTAGTTACTTTACCGTTTTCAATCAGATACGCTTCTGAGGTGGAGAAAACGAATTTGCCGGAGGTGATATCCACCTGACCGCCACCAAAGTTCGGTGCATAGATACCGTACTCAACGGATTCAATAATTTCCTGCGGGGTCGATTTACCCGGCAGCATATAGGTATTGGTCATACGCGGCATAGGCAGATGAGCGTAGGATTCACGGCGACCGTTGCCAGTCGGCGTCATCCCCATCAAACGCGCGTTGAGTTTATCCTGCATGTAGCCTTTCAGAATGCCGTTCTCAATCAGCACGTTGTACTGGCCTGGCGTACCTTCGTCATCAATCGCCACCGAACCACGGCGATCGACCATCGTGCCGTCATCAACCACGGTACACAGTTCAGAAGCCACCAGCTCCCCTACCTGACCACTAAAGACCGAAGTACCACGGCGGTTGAAGTCGCCTTCCAGACCGTGACCCACCGCCTCATGTAACAGTACGCCCGGCCAACCTGCGCCCAGAACCACCGGCATGGTGCCCGCTGGTGCAGCAACGGCAGAAAGATTGACCAACGCCATACGCACTGCTTCTTTTGCCCACGCATCCGCACGGACTTCACCGTCGAGATCGGCAAGGAAGAACTCATAACCAAAACGACCGCCGCCGCCACTGGCACCGCGTTCGCGTTTGCCATCTTCTTCGACCAGAACGCTCACGGAAAGACGCACCAGCGGACGAACATCCGCCGCCAGCGTGCCGTCGGTGGCCGCAACCAGAATTAATTCATAAACGCCACTGAGGCTGGCAGTCACTTCCTGTACGCGCTTGTCCGCTTCGCGGGCAACTTTATCGACGCGACGCAGGATATCCAGCTTCTCTTCACGGCTCATGCTTTGCAGCGGATCTACCGAGGTATACAACGGGCTATGCTCTACCGCGCCCAGCGTCTGTACTTTGCCATCACCACTATCACGGACGATGGTGCGCGCCGCTTGCGCACTCTGTTCCAGCGCCAGCAGGCTGATTTGGTCTGCGTAAGCAAATCCGGTTTTTTCACCGCTGATTGCACGCACACCAACACCCTGATCGATGTTGTAAGAACCATCTTTAATAATGCGGTCTTCTAAAACCCAGGATTCGTGATAGCTCGACTGAAAATAGAGATCGCCATAATCAAGGCGACGTTCGGCCAGTTGACCGAGGATCGCGAACAAGTCCTGATGTTTCAGGCCGTTCGCCGCTAGCAATTGTTCACTTACCAGGTTCAGACTCATCGTTTTTGCTACTCGTTAGTTACTGCAGTAGAGGATTTTTTACGGCTGCCGGATGCGGCATGAACGCCTTATCTGGCCTACGGTTATGTTCCGGCTCGTTGGCCTTTGGCAACGATTATCATATGAGATTGGGGCAATTACGCGCCCTCGTCAAATCATTGCGCTTTTTCTTTACGCGGTTGGCGCAACACTTCGTTGATTTGCGGATCGTCCAGCGGACCCGAAATGTGATAGCGCAAAATGGAGACTTTGCTCCACAGCGGTCCCAGCACTTTACTGGCGGCAAACACTGCCGCGCCAACAATGGGGTTAACCGCAAAGGCCGCAGCCACACCCACCGTCGCAGAAATCTCTGGTGCGACAACCGCTTCCATATTCAGGTCGCGACGTACCAGATTTACCGACCCTTTCATAGCGATGTCCGCCTCCAGGCCATCCACCAGCGTGTCGTCGGTGTGCATAACGCCGTCTTTAATCCACGCGGTGCTGCGAATAGAGTCAAAATAGAACCCTTCGCCAAAGGTGTCTCTGAAATCAAAACGCAGCTTACGCATCAGGGCATCAACGCTCAGTAGGCGCAGCAATTGCCCTGCATGTCCGGTGTTGATTTCGGTAATTTCGCCTTTGCCCAGTTGAGTATGAATGATGCCATTCAACGTCGCCTCATCTGGCTGCCAGGGTGCTTTGCGCCAGTGTAAATCGTAATCCACATTAAATGACGACTGCCGTATGGGCGTCGTGACACCAAAAAATTCTGCGGCGGCATCAATTTTCTGCCCGCGCAGTTTTCCTTTCAGCGAGGTGCGTTCATTTCCCGGATTGTTAACCCATTCACCATCGGCAGTGAGCCGCGAAAAGCCAGTATCAATCAGTCCATTAGTCAGCGTTAACGTATCGCCAGAAATAGTGAGATCACTGTCAATACGACCGAATTTTTGCCCCCAGAACCAGCACTCTGCGCATCGTATTTGTGCGTCCGGCCAGCCACGGAAGTTAATGCGCTCCGTTGTCGGGAAAGGTGATGACGGCGTTGAATCACCACGAGTTTTCGCCTCGCTCGGGTTGTAATAAAGATATTTGATATTCGCCAGCCACGGCGCGTTATTACGCATCGCCAGCGTGGCGTTGATTTCACGCCCTTGCGCCTCAACCTGGGTGCCATTTGCCGTCGGTTGCGAAACAATACTCAGGTTATTCCATTGCTGATTTCCCAGCGACAACATAGGCGTACGTAACGTTATGTGTTGTGGGAAACTCGCTGCACCACCGACACTCTCCGCCGCACCTTTCTGGAACAGGGCCAGCCACTCGGCACCATTCATCGGCGGCATATTGAGTTCAACACCACTTTGTTCCGGCAACGGCGGGAGCGTTTTACTGTCTGCCGCCCAAATAGCACGGTCGAGCGTCAGCTTTTGACCGAGCAACCAGCGGCTATTGAAATGGTTATCCGCGCCAGCCTGTCCGGTTAATTCAAAGCTATTGAGGTTGCCATCGACCTTAATGTTAACCGGCAGCGATTCGCCAGCGGGTTTGGCTAACGGTGAAGGTAAGTGACTGCTCACATTCTTCAAATCGCCGTTTAGCTCTACGTTATACGTCGCGCCAGCATGATAAGGCAGCTCAATGCCCACTTTACCATCCCACGCCACGCTGCCACTTAATGCTTCGTTCACCGCTGCAGGCAGAACGCCGGTTTTCGCGGGTTGCCAGTTACCGTTGAGATTCACCGCGACCTGGTAGGCTTTTGCCCCTTCTTTGGTGGAGAAATCCACGTTCAACGGCTGATTAAACCAGCTTGCTGTCAGTGGTTCGCTTTGCAGATCGCCATTGATAAAGCTGAATTTACCGCTCAAATTTTTCAGTGTGCTATCAAGCGGTTTGATAAACAGACTGTTGTTACGCAGCGTCACTTCACCTTTCGCGGTAACCAGTTCGCCGTTTAGCGGAATATCGAGATGTAAGCGAGCATTCACATCGCCGTCGAGCTGGAGTTCTTGCAGGGTCGCACCCAGAGAATCTTTCAACGGTGTCTCATCAAAGTAAGGGCCAACGGCTTTACCCGGACCTTTAATGTCAGCGTCAATCAGCAGTTTTTCTTTTGAGTAGTCAGGGATCACTGCGGTGAGATTACTCGCGCGCACGCCGCCCAGATTAACGCCATCGGTTTTCATCCATAAACCGTCGTTAATAAAATCCAGTTCAATATCAAGGTTAGTTAATGCAGGCCAGTCCGGCTGGAAGGCAAACTTCGCGTTGCGCAGCGGCACCAGCACTTCAAACTGACCTTCGTTGTGTTTATAGGGGAAGAGTTGCGGATTGCCACCATAAACCAGCGTCGCGTTATCCGCTTCACCGCCCTGAATCGCGCCACTTAAGTAATCAACCAGGTCTTTACCCATCAAGTTTTCCGGGAAATAGCGCCAGGCTTGTGAACCATCATCGGTACTGATGCCAGCCAGAATACCCAGCCAGGGTTCATCGTTAGCAGGTTGCAGGTAACGAAAACCGCCGCGCGCATGGACGGCTTTGGCTTTAACGTCAATATTATGCCCATCCAGCTGGAAACCTTTGTCATTGTTCAGCCAGCTTATCGTAGCCTGGCCGTCTGCGATTTCCAGTGGCGCACGGAATACCGTTTCGTAAGGCATCTTTGCCTGCTTCATCGACGCGGTAAGCAAACCATTTTCTACGCTGCCGGAAAGCGTCCCGGAGAAGTGTTCCGCACCCGGTAATAATTTCCATTGCTTCCAGGCCAGATCGCTCCACGATGCCTGAAAACGGGTCTTGTCTGCCGCCTGAAGCGGGATATCCAGCGCCAGCGTGTTTATCTTGCCGCTCGGTTGTGTGGCGCGCCAAACCTCACCCAGCGCAGGTGAAAGTTTCGCTGCTAACGGGCGTATGCCTTCCAGTCCAGCCAACTCCAGATTACTGGCGCGAATCCGAAGTTCGTCACTGCGTTTATTGTTTTTGCCGCCAACGTCCTGTTCAGGTATCCAGGCCAGCGTCAATGCTCCGCTCGGCCAGGGTTTGCCGTCCATCGTGATCCGTGTGTCGGGAATAGAGAACTGCCAGCCCGGGTTTTCACGCGTAATATGCGCGGTCAGATTATCCACCGACAGCGTATGCGTTTGCTTCTCGCCCAACCAGCTGGCACCGCCCTGTTTCAGCCAGACGTCGCCGCCGGTTACATCGCCTTTATCGATCGTCATCCAGCCTTCAAGGGAGAACTGCGCCGTTTCCAGCGCAATATTGTCCTGCATCCATTTACCGAGCCACGGCTTCAGGTCGATGTCATCCGCCTGGACCCAGACGCGACCATTGCTTAACAACCCCTCATCATCGCGCAAATCCATGCGCACCTGCATCACGCCGTGCTGTCCGGTAAGGCTGGAGAGGCTTACCAGGCCTTCCGCACGGTGTCGACGTGGATCGTTCAGCCAGGTGAGTTGTGGGATCGCCAGCTCGGCGCGCTGACCGGATGGCGTCAGGAAACTGACTTCACTGTCGCGGAGATCGAAATGGTCGAATTGACGAAGAAACAGATCGCTGATGTGACTGGCTTCCAGGCTATCATTACCACCACCGCTGGTGATAGGAGTGTTGGTGCGAAAGCGCAGCTGCCAGAAAGTGAGATCACGAAACTGCCAGCGCATATGTAACAAGCTTTGCCAGACATCCAGCGCCAGAGTAACGCGTTTAACCGAAAATTCGCCGCCATCTTTTAGTTCTGCACGGATGTCGTGCGCTTCAAGCGTCGGGCCAAAATTCTGCCAGCTGGCTGAGAGCTGACTGGCTTCAACCGGCATGCCAGTCGCGGATTCTATTTTGTTGAGGATTTCCGGACGCCAGGCGTCAAGATGCGGTAAAGCAATACGCAGGCCGCTAACCAGCAGGGCAGCGATCACAACGAGCGCGGCTCCAGTAAGCAGTAAAATCCCCGGCAATCGCCTCACCCGTCACTCCTTGTCTGCTAAAAATGTGACTCAAAAACCCTTTGCCGGATGGCGGCCCAGCATCTGTTTACATCATTACGACGTCAAACTGCTCCTGGTTATAGAGCGGTTCAATTTGTACTTTAACCTGTTTGCCAACGAAAATTTCCACTTCCGCCAGCGAGTGTGACTCTTCGCCTTTCAAGGCTTCGGCTACTGCCGGAGAAGCATAGACCAGGAAACGGTCGGAATCGTAAGCATGGTGTACACGAACAATCTCGCGCATGATTTCATAGCATACCGTTTCCACGGTTTTCACCGTTCCGCGACCGTGGCAGGTTGGGCATTCGTTACATAGTACGTGCTCAATGCTTTCGCGGGTGCGTTTACGCGTCATCTCCACCAGCCCCAGCGCCGAAAAACCATTAACGCTGGTTTTCACCCGGTCTTTGCTCAACGCCTGCTCCAGCGAATGCAGTACGCGGCGACGGTGATCTTCATTATTCATGTCGATGAAATCAATAATGATAATCCCGCCCAGATTGCGCAACCGTAACTGGCGAGCGATAGCCTGCGTCGCTTCAATATTGGTATTGAAAATGGTGTCGTCCAGATTGCGATGACCGACAAACGCTCCGGTATTGATGTCCACGGTGGTCATCGCTTCGGTCTGGTCGATAATCAGATAACCACCGGATTTCAGTTCTACTTTGCGTTCCAGCGCTCGCTGGATTTCGTTTTCGACATCAAAGAGATCGAAAATCGGCTGGCGTCCGGTGTAATGCTCCAGCTTGCTGGTCATCTCGGGAATGTACTCCGAGGTAAACTCCAGCAATGCTTCGTAAGTCAGGCGCGAGTCAACGCGAATGCGGTCCAGCTCAGCGTCGGCGAAATCACGCAGAACACGCTGCGCCAGCGCCAGTTCGCCGTACAGCTGATAACGAGTCTGCGGGCGCTTTTTACGCTCCATGACTTTGGTCCAGACACGTTTCAGATAAGCGGCATCGGAGGCCAGTTCAGCCTCACCAACACCTTCCGCTGCAGTACGGATGATAAACCCGCCCTGCTCGTCGCAATACTCCGCGACCACTTTTTTCAGGCGTTCACGTTCGGATTCGCTTTCGATACGTTGGGAAACCCCAACATGAGAAGCACCTGGCATAAAAACCAGATAGCGAGATGGCAGAGTGATATCGGTGGTCAGGCGCGCACCTTTAGTACCAAGCGGATCTTTCACCACCTGCACCATCAGATCTTGCCCCTGACGGACCAGTTCCGAGATGTCGCGCACCGTGAATTGCTTTTGCTCTTCACCCGCCACACACTCAGTATGCGGCATGATGTCGGATGCATGAAGAAACGCGGCTTTATCCAGCCCAATATCTACAAAAGCCGCCTGCATACCCGGAAGTACACGACTTACACGACCCTTGTAGATATTGCCTACTATTCCGCGTCGCGCCTCACGTTCAATATGAATTTCCTGCAGAATACCGCCATCAATATACGCCACTCGCGTTTCCGAAGGCGTTACGTTTACCAACAATTCAGCCGTCATGTTTATCCCTTTTCTCACGCAGTGCGTTAAAATTACTTAATAATTCATACGTTTCAACCAGCGGTAAGCCGACTACGGCGTGATAGCTGCCATTTATCTTCCTGACAAAACAGCCACCCACCCCCTGAATACCGTATGCACCTGCTTTATCTAACGGTTCTCCGCTGGCGACATAGCCCGCGATGTCTTCGTCTGTTAACGTTCTGAACGTCACATCGGTGACCACCAGGCAATCGAGAATGTGCTGACTGTCGGCCAACGCCACTGCCGTCATCACCTGATGGGTCTGACCCGATAGTTTGCGCAACATCTGCGCCGCATGATCTGCGTCGCGCGGTTTCTCCAGCACTTCTCCATTCAGGATAACGATAGTATCCGCACCCAGCACCGGGAGATCCTGCGCCGTGTGCGTGACACCCGCCTGTGCTTTCTCGCGCGCCAGACGCACAACATATTGCTGCGCGCTCTCCTGCGGCTGACGCTGCTCCTCAATGCCCGTAACAATACGTTCAAAGGTCACGCCAAGTTGCGCAAGTAACTCCTGACGACGCGGAGAACCGGAAGCTAAATACAGAGAAGTCATAGAAACCTTTATTGCACTGCAAACTGCTGACGGACTTTACGCATCAGCAAGAAAATCCACGGCCAGAGCACTCCATTGACTACACTACTCCAGAACACTTCCGGTCTGAAAGAGACGTTAATCACTAAAAACTCTGCCCAGAAAACAATAATATCCACCACCAGCGAAAGCAACATGACGACCAGCGCCTGCTGCCATAATGCGAGGTTGCGGAAAAGCTGGTATTTCAGCGCCACCAGGTAAGCAATGATGCTCATCGCCAATACGCGTACGCCAAGCGTCGAGCCGCTGATCAGATCCAGTATGGCACCCATCACAAAACCTGTGCCCACATTTACGCGATGAGGCAAGGCCAGGATCCAATACAACAAGATGAGTAACACCCAGTTTGGCCGGAAAACAATCAGGTTATCCGGCCAGGGCATGATTTGCAGCAACAGCGCAATGAGGAAAGAGAGCCAGATTACCCAGCGTCCCTGGCTACGATAGCTCGCCACTATTGCCCTCCCGGCGCACGCGCAGGCGGTTGAGCACCACTTTGCGGCGGCGTAGCCCTTTGTGGAGAGCGATTAGCAGCAGGCTGTGTCGGCGCAGCAGGCGCAGTAGCTGCATTTCCTGTCGTCGGTTGCTGCGGAGTCGGCTGAGCGATCCCCGTTGCCGGTTCGGGTAACTTTGGCCCCATCGCGTCTGGCGAAGGCAATACCTGCGGCATCATCTGCATCAGACGTTCATTAGCAACACGATGCACCTCTTCCGGCGTCATCGGGTTAGCGCCGTTACGATCCGCGCCCCACAGCAGCAGCAGATAACGCAAACGTTGCAGTCCCGCAGTCGGACGCGCCTGAATCACAGTATAAGCGCGCTGGGTATCGAGTTTTACGGAAGAGACAACCGCCACCGGATAGCCTTCCGGGAAACGACCGCCCAGACCGGAAGTCACCAGCACATCACCAACACGAATATCCGTATTCGCTGGCAGATGCTCAAGCTGCAAATCATCCGTACAACCGTTACCGGCTGCAATTACGCGGATATCGTTGCGCAGCACCTGGATTGGCAGCGCGTGGGTCGCATCACAAATCAGCAGCACGCGACTGGTCAGTTTAGCGACGGCCACCACCTGACCAACAACACCTTTGTCGCTGATGACCGGCTGGCCTTCATAAACGCCATTAACGCTACCTTTATCGATAACAACTTGATCGCTATAAGGATCGTTAACCGTAGAGATAACCTGAGTCACCATTTTCTGCTCATCCTGACGCAGCGGGGAACCCAGCAGCTCGCGCAGACGCGCGTTCTCCTGTTTGTATTGTCCAAGCATCAGCAGTTCACTGTTTTTCAGCAACAGTTCCTGACGTAACGCCCGGTTTTCAAGTTCTAGTTGGTCACGCGAGGCCAGCGTCTGCGATACGCCATCCAGCAATTCACGAGGAGCATTGGAAACAAAGTAGAAAGGACTGACGGCGGTATCCATATAAGTACGGATTTGACTGAACGTCCCCAGGCGGCTGTCGGCAATAATAATGCCGAGCGCCACCAGCACCGCCAGAATAAGGCGAATCTGTAGCGACGGGCCACGGCTAAAAATTGGCTTCATAAGTTATGCGTATTCTCGTATCAGACCAGGCAGGGTAAACAGACGCTTCCCCTGCCTGTATCCGATTACTCTTCGCTGAACAGGTCGCCGCCGTGCATGTCGATCATTTCCAGCGCTTTGCCGCCACCGCGCGCCACACAGGTCAGCGGGTCTTCAGCAACAACGACTGGAATGCCGGTTTCTTCCATTAACAAACGGTCAAGGTTACGCAGCAGTGCGCCACCACCGGTGAGCACCATGCCGCGCTCGGAGATGTCGGAAGCCAGTTCCGGCGGACACTGTTCCAGTGCAACCATTACTGCGCTCACAATACCGGTCAGCGGTTCCTGCAGTGCTTCGAGGATTTCGTTGGAGTTCAGGGTAAAACCGCGTGGAACACCTTCTGCCAGGTTACGGCCACGAACTTCGATTTCACGGACTTCATCGCCCGGGTAAGCCGAACCGATTTCATGCTTGATACGTTCTGCGGTGGCTTCACCGATCAGAGAACCGTAATTACGACGCACATAGTTGATGATAGCTTCATCAAAACGGTCACCACCAATGCGCACGGAAGAGGAGTAAACCACGCCGTTCAAGGAGATAACAGCAACTTCAGTGGTACCACCACCGATATCAACCACCATAGAACCGGTCGCTTCAGAAACCGGGAGGCCAGCACCAATTGCGGCAGCCATCGGTTCTTCAATCAGGAAGACTTCACGGGCACCAGCGCCCTGCGCGGATTCACGAATTGCGCGGCGTTCAACCTGGGTTGCGCCAACCGGCACACAAACCAGAACGCGCGGACTTGGACGCATAAAGCTGTTGCTGTGCACTTGTTTGATGAAGTGCTGGAGCATTTTTTCAGTCACGAAGAAGTCGGCGATAACGCCGTCTTTCATTGGGCGAATAGCAGCAATATTGCCCGGCGTACGGCCCAGCATCTGCTTCGCGTCATGACCTACTGCAGCTACGCTTTTCGGTGAACCGGCACGATCCTGACGAATGGCCACCACGGAAGGCTCATTCAATACGATGCCTTGTCCTTTTACATAAATGAGGGTATTCGCAGTACCCAGGTCAATGGACAAGTCATTGGAAAACATGCCACGAAATTTTTTCAACATACTAAGGGATAATCCTGAAAGCTGGGGCGGAAAAGAAAATCCGCTTACTTTACCAACCACACGCAGCAGCGACAAGGCGCAAAAATCATCTGCTACGGTGAAAATTAGTGCAGTTCGTTTCCTTTGTTACAAATCTCTGCCTGAGTCCAGAAAGGCTTAATGCATCAGCAGCATTCCTCGCCTGTTTGCAACCGCGTAAGGTCATTCATCTGCATATGTGCTGCAACAATCTGGCGAGCAGACAAGCACACTCCCATGAGACGCAGCGCGCGTTATTCTACGTGAAAACGGATTAAACGGCAGGTTAAACCGAGTATCTTTGTGAATATTTTTTCACGTTAGTATCAAGTGGCTGTGAGGACGCGAAAAAATCCCCTTGCCCACCTGTAACACCGCGCTGAATCAGGGTCTGCCACTCGCTTCGCGAACGCACGCCGGTGGCGTAAACCTGGGTGCTGGTCCCGGAGCAGGCTTCCACCAGGCTTTGAACCAGCAGCTGATTCTCCGTTCGCTTCTCAATGTTTCTGACCAGCCCCGGATGGAGCTTGAGTAACTCAACATTAAGTTCTTTGATCCAACTGGTGCTTACCAGCGTCAAACCAGCCTGGTTGACGGCTACCCGCACCCCTAAAGCATTCACTAAACGAATAACAGGTTGTAAACGACTGATATGTTGACCTACATCGGCCTCTGCAAGTTCAATAATTATGCGTTTTCGTTGCGATCTTTCACATTGCATTAACGTATCGCGCAGCCAACGCTGAAAACGCGGGCGAATCAGCGACTCAACGGTAACCTGAATCGCCAGATTTTCCTCCGGCCAGTAACGCAATAGTGGAATAAGACGGCTGATTTGCAGGCGGTCATACTCTTCCGATAAGCCAAATTGTAAGACCATCGGCATATACTCCGCCGAGCTAACCTCTTCATTACCATCGAAGATGCGGCACATGAGTTCGCGATGATGAACCTGACCTTCGCGAGTAACCGCCGGTTTTTGATAAAGGCGCGGGCCGCCGCGACTGAGCATTTGCTCGATAAGCGTACGCCAGCGAACATTACCGCGTCCTTTTTCAGGCAACGAGTCATCGTAAATAGCCCAGCTATTGCCGCCCTGCAATCCCGCATTACGCGTGGCAGACTCTGCATGTTCCATTACCTGCTCGGTATCCTGACCACTACGCCAGGCACAGATACCAATGTGGATCATATCGTCGCGATCGAGCATTTTATTGTTCGGCAAGGTATCGACGGCTTTGATTAACTGACTGGCTATGCTCTCAGCCTCTTTTAACGTCCGGTGCGGCAACAGCGCAGCAAAATCACTGCGGTGGTAACGCGCCAGCAGTGCGCCAGGGTAGCGCATCATAAATGTCGACAGCAGATTCGTCAGAGTGAAGAACTGTTCTTCAACCTGGCTGTGCCCCCAGGTATCGCTCAACATATTGAAATCCGGTAGACGAATCATCATCACGATCCCGTGGGTACCTACTTTCTCCTGATCTTCCAGTAACGTTGCTAACTGATTATCGAAGAAGAGTCGGTTATTGAGGCCGGTTTTCATGTCCTGGGCGGCATAAGAGCGGATCAGCGTATCAAGACGGCTGTGTTGTTCGCGTGCGTTCTGAATTTCACGAAGCAGCGTATCCAGCGCACTGCTGGTTCTGGGCGGCCATTCATAGATGGTTCCCAACACATTAGAGCCACGCTCACCGTTTAAGATACGAGTAGCCCGGGTTTCCAGTAATTCTTGCCCGGCAAGTTGCCGTTGTAACCAGCGTACCGCCAGGAAGAGCATAAGAATGATAAAGCCAATCGCCCCCGTGAGCGGCGCGGTGGTCATCAACGAATGGAAATAGTTGCCCATCGGATCCTGATAAACCAGACGCAGCGACATCCCCGGATGCTTTATCAACGGAACGCTCAGTTCGCGAAACAGATCGCTGGTGCCAACCGGACGATAACTACCATTTCTGGCGAGGGTATAAACCTGTTTATCACCATGTAGCAGGTCTACACGAACGATATCTGCTGACATCATTAATTCGGTAATTTGTGGCCTTAATGCGCTGAAGTCATTCGACACAAGGTGGGTATCAATCGCCGTCGCCACCGCCTGAACGCGATGACTAAACTTATACTGAATGGCGTTGTAGAAACTTAGCGAACAGCCCAACAAAGTCACAAAAATTGTTAACCCGGTGAGCAGCGTAACAAAGGCCGAAAATTTCGTCGTTAATCTCATCCTTGTGTTAACTCCGATAGTGAGGAAGCGGGCATACTAGCAAATCAGATTTATCTCGCAATTTATTGCGCTTCATCGGCTTTGCTTTTCCATTAGCGAGTATAGTCTTCAGAAATTATTTTCCAATCCATCATGCACATGAGGACCACTTATGCAGGCGTTACTTTTAGAACAGCAGGACGGCAAAACTCTCGCATCGGTACAGACTCTGGACGAAAGTCGCCTGCCGGAGGGCGATGTCACGGTTGATGTTCACTGGTCGAGCCTGAACTACAAAGATGCGCTGGCAATTACCGGTAAGGGAAAAATCATCCGTAATTTTCCGATGATTCCTGGGATCGATTTTGCCGGAACTGTACGCACCAGCGAAGATCCGCGTTTTCATGCCGGTCAGGACGTATTACTCACTGGCTGGGGCGTTGGTGAAAACCACTGGGGTGGGCTGGCGGAGCAGGCGCGAGTGAAAGGTGACTGGCTGGTTGCCATGCCGCAAGGGCTGGACGCGCGTAAAGCAATGATTATCGGTACTGCCGGTTTTACCGCCATGCTGTGTGTGATGGCGCTGGAAGATGCCGGTGTTCGCCCGCAGGACGGCGAGATTGTCGTAACGGGTGCCAGTGGTGGCGTCGGCAGTACCGCCGTGGCGCTGCTGCATAAGTTGGGTTATCAGGTCGTTGCCGTTTCCGGTCGCGAAAGTACCCATGAATATCTGAAAAGTTTAGGTGCCAGCCGTATTCTTCCTCGCGATGAGTTTGCCGAATCCCGTCCTCTGGAAAAACAACTCTGGGCTGGGGCAATTGACACCGTTGGCGACAAAGTGCTGGCGAAAGTGCTGGCGCAAATGAATTACGGAGGCTGCGTGGCAGCTTGTGGTCTGGCGGGTGGTTTTACTCTGCCAACCACGGTCATGCCATTTATTCTGCGTAATGTCCGTTTACAGGGGGTGGATTCAGTGATGACGCCACCAGCACGCCGCGCACAAGCCTGGCAGCGACTGGTCGCCGATTTACCGGAATCATTCTATACCCAGGCGGCAAAAGAGATATCTCTGGCAGAGGCACCGAAATTTGCCGAGGCCATCATTAATAACCAGATCCAGGGTCGCACGCTGGTGAAGGTTAACTAACCATTTAGCAGGGAATAATAAGAGAGGGAACTCATTTTGAAATCATTATTCAATCGGTTAACGGGAAAAGCGGTTAGCCGGACAGCTTTCGTCGAACATCTTGGTCAGAAAGTTGTACAACATAATCCAAACTGGAAAGTCATGATTTCGACTGACCATAAATTGATGCGCATTGTTACTCCACTAAACAGCCATTATTGATACGCCTCCGTCGCCTGTTAGGTTTATGGTGCTTTGCCTGGGCGACGCTACGCTTAACCTGTTACTGATTTCTGGTACCATGGGGTGAATAATCTGATTTTATTTGCCTACAAATTAACCACTCGAACGTATTTGATGCTGAGCATTGTCAGTTTGTTGATTTTGCGCGCTTTAGCATTCACGTTTATCCAGACGATGCAGTGAAAATTGGGCAATCCCCAGCAACCGCTGCGTAATGTCGTCTATCTTGTCGCGATCCTGGCATCCCTACATTATTTGTGGTCTGTGAAGATTATCTCATTGCAGCCCCTCATCTTCGCAGGGCTGGCTTTACAACTTTTAGCCTTACGTTATAAGAAGTTCCGTCGATGATGGCGCTAATTTCGTGAATTGTGCTGCTTGTTGCAAATTACACGGTGTTGAAGGTTATTTACATGTTAGCTGTTGATTATCTTCCCTGATAAGACCAGTATTTAGCTGCCAATTGCTACGAAATCGTTATAATGTGCGACCTCGTTCTCCCTGACGCAGTTTTTGCGCTGCGGAAAAGGTGACATTGGCGCAACGAAGGTATATTTTGTTTTTTGCCGGAGGATAGCAGCAGATCGCTGCACAATGTCCGTCAAGTCTAACATTGACACTCTGGGGCAAAATAGACCGGCGTCCCGGCCTGCTGGAATTTATCGCTATGCATACAGCTGTCGGGGCATACGCTTTACAGACGGCGGTGAAACGCCTGTCACAATCACACTAAACAAAGAGTACGGAACCCACTCATGGATATTCGTAAGATTAAAAAACTGATCGAGCTGGTTGAAGAATCAGGCATCTCCGAACTGGAAATTTCTGAAGGCGAAGAGTCAGTACGCATTAGCCGTGCAGCTCCTGCCGCAAGTTTCCCTGTGATGCAACAAGCTTACGCTGCACCAATGATGCAGCAGCCAGCTCAATCTAACGCAGCCGCTCCGGCGACCGTTCCTTCCATGGAAGCGCCAGCAGCAGCGGAAATCAGTGGTCACATCGTACGTTCCCCGATGGTTGGTACTTTCTACCGCACCCCAAGCCCGGACGCAAAAGCGTTCATCGAAGTGGGTCAGAAAGTCAACGTGGGCGATACCCTGTGCATCGTTGAAGCCATGAAAATGATGAACCAGATCGAAGCGGACAAATCCGGTACCGTGAAAGCAATTCTGGTCGAAAGTGGACAACCGGTAGAATTTGACGAGCCGCTGGTCGTCATCGAGTAACGAGGCGAACATGCTGGATAAAATTGTTATTGCCAACCGCGGCGAGATTGCATTGCGTATTCTTCGTGCCTGTAAAGAACTGGGCATTAAGACTGTCGCTGTGCACTCCAGTGCGGATCGCGATCTAAAACACGTATTACTGGCAGACGAAACGGTCTGTATCGGTCCTGCTCCGTCAGTAAAAAGTTATCTGAACATCCCGGCAATCATCAGCGCCGCTGAAATCACCGGCGCAGTAGCAATCCATCCGGGTTACGGCTTCCTCTCCGAGAACGCCAATTTTGCCGAGCAGGTTGAACGCTCCGGCTTTATCTTCATCGGCCCGAAAGCAGACACCATTCGCCTGATGGGTGACAAAGTATCCGCAATCGCGGCGATGAAAAAAGCGGGCGTTCCTTGCGTACCAGGTTCTGACGGCCCGCTGGGCGACGATATGGATAAAAACCGCGCCATTGCAAAACGCATTGGTTACCCGGTGATTATCAAAGCCTCCGGCGGCGGCGGCGGTCGTGGTATGCGTGTAGTACGCGGCGACGCTGAACTGGCACAATCCATCTCCATGACCCGTGCGGAAGCGAAAGCCGCTTTCAATAACGACATGGTTTACATGGAGAAATACCTGGAAAATCCTCGCCACGTCGAGATCCAGGTACTGGCGGACGGTCAGGGCAACGCTATCTATCTGGCGGAACGTGACTGCTCTATGCAGCGTCGTCACCAGAAAGTGGTCGAAGAAGCGCCAGCACCGGGCATTACCCCGGAACTGCGTCGCTACATCGGTGAACGTTGTGCTAAAGCGTGTGTTGATATCGGCTATCGCGGTGCAGGTACTTTCGAGTTCCTGTTCGAAAACGGCGAGTTCTATTTCATCGAAATGAACACCCGTATTCAGGTAGAACACCCGGTTACTGAAATGATCACCGGCGTTGACCTGATCAAAGAACAGCTGCGTATCGCTGCCGGTCAACCGCTGTCGATCAAGCAAGAAGAAGTTCACGTTCGCGGCCATGCGGTAGAGTGCCGTATCAACGCCGAAGATCCGAACACCTTCCTGCCAAGCCCGGGCAAAATCACCCGTTTCCATGCACCTGGCGGTTTTGGCGTGCGTTGGGAGTCTCATATCTACGCGGGCTACACCGTACCGCCGTACTATGACTCAATGATCGGTAAGCTGATTTGCTACGGTGAAAACCGTGACGTGGCGATTGCCCGCATGAAGAATGCGCTGCAGGAGCTGATCATCGACGGTATCAAAACCAACGTTGATCTGCAGATCCGCATCATGAATGACGAGAACTTCCAGCATGGTGGCACTAACATCCACTATCTGGAGAAAAAACTCGGTCTTCAGGAAAAATAATTTGTGACGCGCGGTGTTTTCATCGCACTTAGCAAAGAACGTAATCAACGCCGGGCCTGTTAAGGCTGCCCGGCGTTTTTATTACCGTTAACTAACGGTAGCCTGCAATTTCCGCTTTCAACGCGCTAATTTCAGCATCGCCTTCAACAATTCCCAGCTCAAAGCAGTATTTCTTTGTTTCCCCTGGCTCTATAAAGGGCAGACGCCCCTGCGCTCGTTCTTTATCACGACCGTCAGGAAAACTATTGCTGACCTCCAGCCCCATAACATATTCACCCGCGCCTAAATTTTTCCACTGGATAAAGTTGGGTAGCTGCATGGTGTCGAATTTCTCGTAAATTCCCCACCCCAGTTCGGCGTTCACCAGCGCAACTTTACTCATCCCCTGACTGTCGCTATTCAACGTGAGATAGTAAACCTGCTCGTCAAAACCGGGCTGTGGGGTACAAATCTCCAGATGACTGGTTAACCCTTCCGCCGCATGCGGGGTTCGTGGCGTTACGCTTTTAGCCGACAGCAAGATTTCTGCCTGTGGCGATAATAAAGGCCAGCCGTAATTAAAGTGATAAAGAATTTGCAGCGGCTGGCGGGTGAAACCATGATTAGTCACCTTGTCTTCAATGCGCAGCACATTTTCGCCATAACGGCAGCGAATGGTCCTTTCCAGCGTCAGATTTTCACCGAACAATCGTGTTTCCCGTACTTTGCCATTGATGACAAATTCAATGCCGTCGTCGGTCCGTTCTGTGCGATATCCCACCTCTTCCGCTGGTGTCGCAGCCAAACGTCCGTGTAATCCCAGCGTTTCTCCTTCATCCTCACAGGGCGTCCCAATGTAGCTAAGTCCGCATGTGGTCAGTAATCCCGCGTAGAAGCTACGCAAAAATCCATTGCCCTGCGGCTCAAAAAAAGCAGGCGCGACAATGCCATTGGGGGCGATAAAAGAGAGCGCAGTGTCCTTATAACTGGCCCATGCAATATCCAGTCCCCGATCTTTTACCACCGTAAATGCCAGCCCTGCACCAGTTCGTACATCGAATGCTTCCGTGCCCTTTGCCCTACCGCTACGTAATTCATAGTGTTTAATTCCGGCAATCTGCGAGAGATCGCCAATCCACGACCAAATTTCGCTTTTCATTGTGCTGCTTCCCGAATGGACATGTCATGGCGCTGGATGAACGCTTCGATTTCCGCAAGGCGAGACGTTCCCTCCATTGGGCCACGTCGGGTTACCGCCAGTGCACCGCAGGCGTTGGCATATTGTAATGCCCGATGGGCGTCAAACCCTAGCTGGCGGCAGGCAATCCACGCGCCACCAAAACAGTCTCCCGCACCGGTCGGGTCAACTTCTTCCACCGGATAGCTCTCAACATGAAACTGCTCATTCGCGGAGTAGTAACTGGCTCCTTGATTGCCGCGCTTCACAATCACCTCTTTAACACCTTCTTCAAGAAAACCAGCGATTGCACGCTCCGGCGTCGAATGTGGAGACAAGAGCAACACTTCACCCTCGCTGGGCATATAGATATCCGTTAACTCAAGAACAAAGTGGAGGGCATCGCGCATTTCTGGAATATCGAGCATCTCTTTCCGAATATTCGGGTCGAAAGAAATAACGCCACCATTTGCTTTAACGATGGTTACTGCTTTTTTTACTGCGTCTACCATATGAAATGAAAACAGGGATGAGCCCATAATATGAAAATGGGTACAGTCTTTCAGTATATTTTCATCAACATGCTGCGCCGATAATTTACCGCAAGCGGCATTCTTGATATTAAAAATAAAATCGCGATCGCCAGAGTTATGATAAGTAACAAAGGCACTCCCGGTAGCTTCCAGAGGTAAGACTGAAATCCCCCTGATATCCACACCGTCAGCAGCCAGACGATGTATATTAATATCACCAAAGCCATCATTCCCCACACAGCTAATGATGCCGCACGGAACGCCAAGACGTGTCACCTGGTCGATAAAAATAGCGGGCGCGCCACTGGGATAAGGACCGTTCCAAATTCCGGGTTGATCAAATGGCTGGCCGATTTTACTCGCCATAATTTCAACAAGAATTTCTCCAATTGTGAAGACCTTACTCATATAATTAATTCCTTGAAATGATTAGCTACGTTTTCTTTTATTTCTCACGTCAAAATAAACGGCTACAAGAATGACTAATCCTTTAACCACCATCTGATAGAAATAGGGAACGTTCATTAAGTTCATGCCATTATTAATAACGCCGATGGTTAATGCCCCGATTACCGTCCCCACCACCGTTCCATAGCCGCCGTTCAGGCTGGTGCCTCCCAGTACAGCCGCGGCAATAGCATCCAGTTCGTAGCTCAACGCGGAATTCGGTTGCCCGGAATAGAGGCGTGAGGCGAGGATCATCCCGCTGATACCTGCCAGCACTGCAGTAATCATAAAGACTTTAATTTTCAAGCGGGTGACATTTATCCCTGAATAGACTGCCGCTTCTTTATTACCACCAGTGATATAAATTTTTCGTCCAAAGGTTGTTTTAGTAAGGATGAAATGATTAATCAGCAATAAGATCATTAATATCCAGATAGGAATCGGTATATAAAGAAACTCTCCATTCCCCAGCGCCAGAAAAGCATCATCTTTAATCATGATGGGCATACCATCGGTCACTATATAAGCGATACCACGGAAGATCCCCATTGTAGCAACGGTGACAATAAACGAAGGGATACCCGCTATAGCCGTCAAGCCACCATTTATCATCCCCAGAGCCAGGGCTGCAATAATGGATAATGGGACCAATAAAATAAATGGAATGCCCCATGAAGCCCCAAGCGCAGCAAATGTGCCAATCAATGCAATGGTTGAACCGACTGATAAATCAATATCGCCAAGCAAAAGTACATAAGTCATTCCATAGGCGGTAATTGCAATTATCGAAACCTGAAGAATAATATTAGTAATGTTATTGGCAGTAAAAAAACTGTCATTAATAAGACTGAACAGAATGATTAACACCACCATTCCACTGAGGATACCGCCATATTGCCTGAAGACTTTTTTAAAATTATTTGCAATGGGAATTTCCGAAGGTTTCGGACTGGCAAGAGTTTTCTCTGTCATTTAACGTACTCCTGTTGCAGCGGTCATTACCTGTGTCTGCGTTAAATTTTCACATGAATAAATATCGGCAATCGTTTTATTACGCATTACCACCAGACGATCGCTAAGTGCCATGACTTCTGGCAGTTCAGAGGACACCAGAATAATTGCTGTCCCTGCCGCAGCCAGTTGACGTATCACGTTATAGATTTCAAATTTTGCGCCGACATCCACTCCGCGCGTTGGCTCATCGAGCAATAAAATACGCGGAGTCTTCTCCAGCCACTTCGATAACACGATTTTCTGTTGATTACCGCCGCTTAGCGCCCCCACAGCCTGATGTACAGAACTCACTTTAGTATTCATTCTGGCAATAGATTGCAGCGTCTTCGTCTCTTCTTGTCGGTGATTGATGAGTCCCATCCGCGAAGCGTTATATTGAAACGCCACGTGGTGCGTGTTCATATTGACGTCGTGCATCAGCACTAACCCTTCTTCCTTGCGGTTTTCGGTCACAAATGCAATGCCATGATCAATGGCCTGTTTGGGATTAGCGATCCTGACTTCCTTGCCATCGATCAACACTGTCCCGTGATACGAAATGAGACCAAAAAGCGCCTTCATCACATCGGAACGCCCAGCCCCCACCAGGCCGAAAAATCCCAGAACTTCACCCGGACGCACGGCGAAACTAACCTCTTTAAAAAGCGAATGATGGGAAAGATTTTTTACTTCCAGTTTTGCAGGAACATTTTCATCCGGCTTTTCCCCAAGACGTGCTGGCCAAATATTTTTCATTTCCCGCCCAACCATTTGGGCAATCAAATGCTGGATATTACTGTTTTTCTTTTCATGCGTAGCGATATACTCACCGTCGCGGATAACCGAAATATCATCTGAAATCCGCATAATTTCATCCATACGATGAGAGATATAAATAACTGCACAACCTCGCTGCTTTAATTTCTCAATAATATTGAACAGAATCTCCGCTTCATTATCACTTAGCGAAGATGTCGGTTCATCCATAATCACGACATCTGCTGCATAGCTTAAGGCTTTGGCAATTTCTACCAGTTGCCTATGTGCCATCGACATATTGCCGACCATTTCCAGCGGATCCAGTGGGATGCCCAGTTCCGCGAGGAGATTCTGGCAATCTGCGAGCATTTTTTTATCGTTAATAATGCCAAAACGTCGCGGTTCATTATTGGCATAAATATTTTCCGCCACGGTCATATTATTACTCAGGCTCAGTTCCTGAAAAATAATAGCAATCCCTAACTGACGTGAATGCTGCGGATTATTAATTGTGATAGTTTCACCACGTAGTTTTATTGTTCCCTGGGTTGGCGGATAAACACCGGCCAATATTTTCATTAATGTCGATTTACCGGCACCATTCTCACCTAATAAAGTATGTACCCGCCCTTTACGTAAAGAGAGGGTAATATCTTTTAATGCCTGAACATGACCAAATGTCTTCGCAATATGCGAAACATCAAGAATAACATCCGTCATAATGACCTCGGTGTCACAACAAAACGTCGATAACGTTTTGTTGTGAAATGAAGATGTTTATTATTTACCTGTATAAACGCCGGGTTGTACCGGGATCATTTTCTCTACCGGTTTACCATTGAGGTGATCAACAGCGGCATCAATGGCTTTAGCACCCATTTGATCGGGATATTGCCGAATCACGGCCGCAAACGTTTTTTCACTGTCAACGGCATCACGCGCTTCTTTCATGCCGTCAAAACCAATGATTTTGATGTTGTCGTTATGCGCAGATTTCGCTGCGATAACCGCTGCCAACGCCGCATCATCACCAAAGCCAAACAGACCATTAAGGTTGGCGTTGGCCTGCATAATATTTTGCGCAGTCGTTAACGCTTCAGCGCGCGTAATACCAGGCTGTTCCGCAACAATTTTAATATCCGGCGTATCGCTTAATCCTTTCTTAAAGCCATCAACGCGTGCAACCACCGATTGTAGTGCAGGATAAGAAATAATGGCTACAGTACCTTTACCATTCAAAAGTTTGCCCATTAACTTACCAGCTTCAACGCCTCCCGCGTAGTTATCGGTCGCAACATGCGATACGACCGGAACGCCTTCTGCGGCAACGTCAACGGTGATAACGGGAATACCAGCCTTATCGGCTTTAATTATCGCTGCCTGGACACCTTTCGAATCGACCGGAGAGATAATAATGGCATCTACCTTTTTAGTAATAAAATCCTCAACATCAGAAAGTTGTTTGTTTAAATCCTGATTGGCAATAGAGACACTTAAATTGACATTGTCTTTTTTTGCCTCTTCTTTCATGGCATTCGCAAGATCAATATAGAAAGGATGTTGCTGTGTTAATAATGACGCACCAATTTTATACTCTTTTGCCAATGAACTTTGCGAGAACAATGCCAGGCTCACCATCATAGCGGAACCAAGTAATTTAATATTTTTCATAAACAATCCTCATTGTTTTTGTAGGGTACAACGTCTTAAATTTTTCCTTCACTGCCACAGACGCCAATAATGCGGGTTACAACTTCCTTCATAGCGGCCTTTGCCGGCTGCATATAATGACGAGGATCATTTGCCGCTGGATTGTTGTAGAAATATCCTTTTAATGCATCGGCAAACGCAATTTTCAATTCTGTCGCGACATTTACTTTACAAATACCGTGGCGAATACAGAGCTGAACGTCCTGTTCCGATAGGCCTGAAGCTCCATGCAACACCAGCGGAATTTCCACCAGCTGGCGAATTTGTTCCAGCCGCACAAAATCCAGACGTGGTTCATGCGCATATAAACCATGTGCAGTGCCTATTGCTACCGCCAGAGAGTCAATTTGGGTACGTTGAACAAACTCTGCAGCTGCGGCTGGTGAGGTATAAGTTGAATCTTTTTCATCCACCAGCAGATCGTCCTCCTGACCGCCAAGACGCCCTAGCTCGGCCTCAACGCTAACATCAAAGCGATGGCAAAAGGCGGTAACTTCTTGCACTCGCGCAATGTTGTCTTCAAATGGCAAATGGGAACCATCAATCATGACAGAACGGATCCCTGCGCGGACCTTGTTAAAAATGTCATCACACTCTTCATGATGATCGAGATGCAGGACTAATGGTAGGTTGTACTCGCGAGCCAGCGATTGTACTAACGAAATCAAACTTCCCACGCCGCCATAACGATAAGTACCCGGTGTTCCCGCCAGCATAACGGGAGAGCGAAGTTGTGCAGCGCTCTCAACAACTACCTGTAAAGTTTCAAGGTTATGAATGTTGAAAGCAGGGACGGCATATCCCTCTGACTGGGCTTTTTTCAGCATGTTTTTGCTTGAAATGATGTACATCGCAGCTCCTGATATTTGTCGTTCACCTTACAAAATGAAGAAAGAGAATCTTCACTTTCATTTTGAAAGCAAACTAGCACAGCAAAAGCGGTAAAAAGCGTGATGCATGTCGAATATCATCAAAATAACTTACAAAAAATAACTTAATTTATTTTTCACTTTGAAAATGAAACCAATGATGACTTTGGACAGATATGGGAATATGCATTTATTTTCAATGCATTAAGCTATTTTTGCTGCAATTTTTGCCCTATGCTTTTATTTTCGAATTGTCGATATTATTGAAGGGTAACTTTCAAAGAAAAATACAAGGGGCTATAGTGTTACGAATTAAAGGCCAATGAAGAGTGTTAACGTGCCGAGAAAATCGTCTAACCTACTGAAACGAAGATTAAAAATTGCAGAAATTGTTGCCACCCAGGGTGAAATCAAAGTTGATGACTTATCTGCTCAACTTGGTGTCTCTGGCGTGACAATCCGCGGCGATCTCAGTTATCTGGAGCAACAGGGATATTTAAAGCGATCATTTGGCGGTGCTATTGCGACACCACTCTCCTCTGAACCAGAAGCGATACAACCGATCGCGCCATTGTCTCTGGCACAACAAATGGAAATAGCACGACATTGCGCACGGTTAATTCGCGATCGTGACACGCTATTTCTTGGACATGGGACAATCTGCCGTAAGATCATTCCATTGCTCAGCGAAGTGAAAAAACTGCGTCTGATCACCAACGATCCCGAACATGCGCTGCTGGCAAATCAGTTTATTGATGGCGAAATAATACTGGCTGGCAGTGAAATGCTGCGCCCCGACACCGCACTGGCCGGAAAACCGCTCGAACAGGCACTTCAGCATTTCACCATTACACACAGCATTCTGGAAATCAGCCATCTGGATGCTGATGGTACTTTAAATATCAACGTTCCCAGACTTGCCGCTGCCTGGCAGCTCTGTTTCGATAATGCCCAGAATAAGACGGTTATCGTTGCCGCCGATCCTGCGCCATCAACGGCTGCCATTGGACATTTGCATCAGGCAGAAAATGTGATCGTCAGCCGCAGCATTAACGAACAATATCAGCAACAATTGCAGTCGGCTGATTTCGTTATCCTTTATACCAGTAATGAGTGCTTTACCTGGTCCAATCGCGAAAGGCTTCAGGAATGAGAGGGGTTTTGTGACAATAACTATCTGCGCTATGGGCGAATTGCTGGCCGAGTTTTTGTCCCGCAACCCACATCAAAAATTCACTCAGCCGGGGGAGTTTATCGGGCCATTTCCTAGCGGTGCGCCTGCAATTTTTGCAGCTCAAGTGGCAAAACTGTCCCATCGGGCCATCTTCTTCGGATGTGTTGGTAATGATGATTTTGGCCGACTCATTGTAGAACGTCTTCGTCATGAAGGTGTCATTACCGATGGGATCCACGTGATGAACAATGCCGTGACAGGTACGGCGTTCGTAAGTTATCAAAATCCACAGCAGCGGGATTTCGTCTTTAATATCCCTAACAGCGCCTGCGGTTTGTTTACTGCCGAGCACATTGATAAGGATCTGCTAAAACAGTGTAACCATCTGCATATTGTGGGCTCATCATTGTTCTCATTTCGCATGATCGATGTCATGCGTAAAGCAATAACGACGATCAAATCGGCTGGCGGCACCGTTTCTTTCGATCCCAATATTCGCAAAGAGATGCTGAGTATTCCTGAAATGGCGCAGGCTCTCGATTATTTGATTGAATATACGGATATTTTTATCCCCAGCGAAAGCGAACTCCCTTTCTTCGCGCGTCACAAAAATCTGTCAGAAGAACAGATTGTTAGCGATCTTCTCCACGGCGGCGTAAAACATGTGGCGATAAAACGCGCCCAGCGTGGGGCCAGCTATTACAAGCTTAAAAACGGAACATTACACGCCAAGCATGTTGCAGGCCACGATATCGAAATAATCGATCCAACGGGTGCAGGCGACTGCTTTGGCGCAACGTTTGTCACTCTTTTCTTATCCGGTATCCCGGCACACAAGGCGCTGCAATATGCAAATGCCAGCGGCGCGCTCGCGGTAATGCAGCAAGGTCCGATGGAAGGGGTATCCTCACTGGCTGACATTGAAGACTTTTTGCAGGAGCACTGAACGGCAATTTTCTGTCAGATTATTTTCCCTGCCTGAAGACTTGCCGTAGAATTGCCCGTTTCTCGTATCCCCCCATGAGGAGGACCCCTTCCGTGGACACTCGTTTTGTTCAGGCCCATAAAGAGGCGCGCTGGGCGCTGGGGCTGACCCTTTTGTATCTGGCGGTATGGTTAGTAGCCGCTTACTTACCTGGCGTTACCCCCGGTTTTACCGGCTTTCCACGCTGGTTTGAGATGGCTTGCATCCTGACGCCGCTGCTGTTTATTGGACTGTGCTGGGCGATGGTGAAATTTATCTATCGCGATATCCCACTGGAGGATGACGATGCAGCTTGAAGTGATTCTACCGCTGGTCGCCTATCTGGTGGTGGTGTTCGGGATTTCAGTTTATGCGATGCGTAAACGGAGCACCGGCACCTTCCTTAATGAGTATTTCCTCGGTAGCCGCTCTATGGGCGGTATTGTGCTGGCGATGACGCTCACCGCGACCTATATCAGTGCCAGTTCGTTTATCGGCGGGCCAGGAGCTGCTTATAAATACGGCCTGGGTTGGGTATTGCTGGCAATGATTCAGCTACCTGCGGTCTGGCTTTCGCTCGGTATTCTCGGCAAGAAGTTCGCGATTCTCGCGCGCCGCTACAATGCGGTGACGCTGAACGATATGCTGTTTGCCCGCTACCAGAGTCGCCTGCTGGTGTGGCTGGCGAGTTTGAGTTTGCTGGTTGCGTTCGTTGGTGCGATGACCGTGCAGTTTATCGGCGGTGCGCGCCTGCTGGAAACCGCGGCGGGTATCCCTTATGAAACAGGTTTGCTGATTTTTGGCATCAGCATTGCGCTCTACACCGCATTTGGCGGCTTTCGCGCCAGCGTGCTGAACGACACCATGCAAGGGTTGGTGATGCTGATTGGCACCATTGTGCTGCTTATTGGCGTAGTCCATGCTGCTGGCGGCTTAAGCAATGCAGTAGAGACGCTGCAAACCATCGATCCGCAACTGGTTACGCCACAAGGCGCTGACGATATTCTGTCACCTGCGTTTATGACGTCGTTCTGGGTGCTGGTGTGTTTTGGCGTGATTGGCCTGCCGCATACTGCGGTGCGCTGTATCTCTTATAAAGACAGCAAAGCCGTACATCGGGGGATCATCATCGGTACGATTGTGGTCGCAATCCTGATGTTCGGTATGCACCTGGCCGGAGCGTTAGGTCGGGCGGTGATCCCCGATCTCACCGTACCGGACCTGGTGATCCCGACGTTGATGGTAAAAGTGCTGCCACCGTTTGCTGCCGGGATCTTCCTGGCTGCACCTATGGCTGCGATCATGTCGACGATCAATGCCCAGTTGCTGCAAAGTTCCGCTACGATCATTAAAGATCTCTATCTGAATATCCGTCCGGATCAAATGCAAAACGAGACGCGTCTGAAGCGGATGTCGGCGGTGATCACGTTGGTTCTCGGTGCGTTGCTGCTGCTTGCCGCCTGGAAGCCGCCAGAAATGATCATCTGGCTGAATTTGCTGGCCTTCGGTGGGCTGGAAGCCGTTTTCCTGTGGCCGCTGGTACTGGGTCTTTACTGGGAACGCTCCAACGCCAAAGGCGCGCTAAGTGCGATGATCGTTGGCGGCGTACTGTATGCCGTACTCGCGACGCTGAATATTCAGTACCTGGGCTTCCACCCTATCGTGCCCTCGTTGCTGCTAAGTTTGCTGGCTTTCCTGGTCGGAAACCGTTTCGGTACGTCCGTCCCGCAAGCTACCGTTTTGACTACTGATAAATAAAGAGTTTTGCCATGCCTTGGATCCAACTGAAACTGAACACCACCGGCGCGAACGCCGAAGATCTTAGCGATGCGCTGATGGAAGCGGGTGCCGTTTCTATCACTTTTCAGGATACCCACGATACGCCTGTATTTGAGCCGCTGCCGGGCGAAACGCGCCTGTGGGGCGACACCGATGTGATTGGTCTGTTCGACGCTGAAACCGACATGAAAGAAGTCGTGGCGATTCTGGAGAATCATCCGCTGCTCGGCGCAGGCTTCGCGCATAAAATCGAACAACTGGAAGATAAAGACTGGGAGCGCGAATGGATGGATAATTTCCACCCGATGCGCTTTGGTGAACGACTGTGGATCTGCCCAAGCTGGCGTGATGTGCCGGACGAAAACGCCGTCAACGTAATGTTAGACCCAGGTCTGGCGTTTGGTACAGGGACTCATCCAACTACCTCTCTGTGCCTGCAATGGCTCGACAGCCTCGATTTAACCGGTAAAACAGTCATCGACTTTGGCTGCGGTTCCGGCATTCTGGCTATCGCGGCGCTGAAACTGGGTGCAGCAAAAGCCATTGGTATTGATATTGATCCGCAGGCGATTCAGGCCAGCCGCGACAACGCCGAACGTAATGGCGTTTCTGACCGTCTGGAACTCTACCTACCTAAAGATCAGCCAGAAGAAATGAAAGCCGACGTGGTGGTCGCTAACATCCTTGCAGGCCCATTACGTGAACTGGCACCGTTAATCAGCGTCCTGCCGGTTTCAGGTGGCTTGCTGGGCCTTTCCGGTATTCTGGCAAGCCAGGCAGAGAGCGTTTGTGAAGCTTATGCCGACGGCTTCGCTCTGGACCCGGTCGTGGAAAAAGAAGAGTGGTGCCGCATTACCGGTCGTAAGAATTAACCTTCGCATCGCCGTATGGTGACGCAAGGCGAAGTGCGAGCAAGGTCACAAAAGGCACGTTAATTTGCCGATTATTTACGCAGATTTGCGTGCCAAAATTTTCATTCATAAAGAAAAATTGAGAACTTACTCAAATTTCTTGGAGTGTAAATTTTAGTCACTATTTTCTAATATGATGATTTTTATGAGTAATTATCGCGCTAAGCTCATTTTAAATGCAATTCTTTGATCCATCTCAGAGGATTGGTCAAAGTTTGGCCTTTCATCTCGTGCAAAAAATGCGTAATATACGCCGCCTTGCAGTCACAGTATGGTCATTTCTTAACACATGCGCATCGGACAATATCAGCTCAGAAATCGCCTGATCGCAGCGCCCATGGCTGGCATTACAGACAGACCTTTTCGGACGTTGTGCTACGAGATGGGAGCCGGATTGACAGTATCCGAGATGATGTCTTCTAACCCACAGGTTTGGGAAAGCGACAAATCTCGTTTACGGATGGTGCACATTGATGAACCCGGTATTCGCACCGTGCAAATTGCCGGTAGCGATCCTAAAGAAATGGCAGATGCAGCACGTATTAACGTGGAAAGCGGTGCCCAGATTATTGATATCAATATGGGTTGCCCGGCTAAAAAAGTGAATCGCAAGCTCGCAGGTTCAGCCCTCTTGCAGTACCCGGATGTCGTTAAATCGATCCTTACCGAGGTCGTCAATGCAGTGGACGTTCCTGTTACCCTGAAGATTCGCACCGGCTGGGCGCCGGAACACCGTAACTGCGAAGAGATTGCCCAACTGGCTGAAGACTGTGGCATTCAGGCTCTGACCATTCATGGCCGTACACGCGCCTGTTTGTTCAATGGAGAAGCTGAGTACGACAGTATTCGGGCAGTTAAGCAGAAAGTTTCCATTCCGGTTATCGCGAATGGCGACATTACTGACCCGCTTAAAGCCAGAGCTGTGCTCGACTATACAGGGGCGGATGCCCTGATGATAGGCCGCGCAGCTCAGGGAAGACCCTGGATCTTTCGGGAAATCCAGCATTATCTGGACACTGGGGAGTTGCTGCCCCCGCTGCCTTTGGCAGAGGTTAAGCGCTTGCTTTGCGCGCACGTTCGGGAACTGCATGACTTTTATGGTCCGGCAAAAGGGTACCGAATTGCACGTAAACACGTTTCCTGGTATCTCCAGGAACACGCTCCAAATGACCAGTTTCGGCGCACATTCAACGCCATTGAGGATGCCAGCGAACAGCTGGAGGCGTTGGAGGCATACTTCGAAAATTTTGCGTAAACAGAAATAAAGAGCTGACAGAACTATGTTCGAACAACGCGTAAATTCTGACGTACTGACCGTTTCTACCGTTAACTCTCAGGATCAGGTAACCCAAAAACCCCTGCGTGACTCGGTTAAACAGGCACTGAAGAACTATTTTGCTCAACTGAACGGTCAGGATGTGAATGACCTCTATGAGCTGGTACTGGCTGAAGTAGAACAGCCCCTGTTGGACATGGTGATGCAATACACCCGTGGTAACCAAACCCGTGCTGCGCTGATGATGGGCATCAACCGTGGTACGCTGCGTAAAAAATTGAAAAAATACGGCATGAACTAATTCAGGTTAGCTAAATGCTTGATTAAAAAGGCGCTACTCGGCATGGGGAAGCGCCTTTTTTATAGGTGTCACAAAGGGAGTGACCATGAGAACAGGATGTGAACCGACCCGATTTGGTAATGAAGCAAAGACCATCATCCAGGGTGATGCATTAACCGAACTTAAAAAGATCCCCGCCGAAAGTGTAGATCTGATCTTTGCCGACCCACCGTATAACATCGGTAAAAATTTTGATGGTCTGATCGAAGCCTGGAAAGAAGATCTGTTTATCGACTGGCTGTTTGAAGTGATTGCAGAGTGCCACCGCGTTCTGAAAAAGCAGGGCAGCATGTACATCATGAACAGCACGGAAAACATGCCCTTTATCGATCTCCAGTGCCGCAAGCTTTTTACCATCAAAAGTCGCATCGTCTGGTCATATGACAGTTCTGGAGTGCAGGCGAAAAAACACTACGGCTCCATGTACGAACCCATCCTGATGATGGTGAAAGACGCAAAGAACTACACGTTCAACGGTGATGCTATTCTGGTAGAAGCCAAAACCGGATCGCAGCGCGCGTTGATCGATTATCGCAAAAATCCTCCACAGCCTTACAATCATCAAAAAGTACCGGGTAACGTCTGGGATTTTCCGCGCGTGCGTTATTTGATGGATGAATATGAGAATCACCCGACGCAAAAACCGGAAGCCTTACTGAAACGCATTATTCTCGCCTCTTCCAACCCAGGCGATATCGTTCTCGACCCGTTTGCCGGTAGCTTTACTACCGGTGCCGTAGCCGCCGCCAGCGGGCGAAAATTCATTGGTATTGAGATCAACAGCGAGTACATCAAAATGGGGCTTCGACGGCTGGATGTCGCGTCGCATTACTCTGCGGAAGAACTGGCGAAAGTGAAAAAAAGAAAGACCGGCAACCTGTCAAAACGAAGCCGGTTAAGCGAAGTTGACCCCGATCTCATTGCAAAGTAAAGGAAGTGTAAGCCTGGTTTTCAGATTATTCATTTCGTGTATATTTCCTGCCAGACTTGGTTAAACATGCACAGGCTCAGGTAATGATTCGCAAGTATTGGTGGCTCGTCGTTTTCGCTGTCTTCGTTTTTCTGTTTGATACTTTACTGATGCAGTGGATTGAACTGCTGGCAACAGAAACAGACAAATGCCGCAATATGAACTCAGTTAATCCACTAAAACTGGTTAACTGTGACGAACTGCATTTTCAGGACAGAATGTGAATTTATATGACACTTAATTCATTCGTTTGATGAATTAATTTCGTTATGTTTTCATCTGGCATGAACATTCTTAATACGTTATCGACCAGTGCGGGTGCTTGTTTATAAAGATCATAACCCGCCATATTCATTAACCAGTTTTGAACAATTCCGCTGAAGGCACCATCAATAATAATCATCACAACATCTAAATCGAGATTATTTGCTATACAACCTTGTTGCTGACATGCCTGCAATACTTCGCGGAGAGTCTGCGGATTAAAGCCCATCTTTTCGCGTATCACTCCCTCTGCCAGCATCTCATCATTAAATTCACATTTGTGATATAAGATTTTCAGCAACGCCTGCTGGCGGGGAATTTTGGCAATATATTGCAAGCCAACAATCAATTTTTCACGCAATTGCTGAAACGGGTCATGCTCTAACCCAGCAGTCAAGTGATCCTGGATTAACTCCCGCAATGAAGGCTGTTGCAACCACATCTCATTAAACAGTTGGGTCTTGTTCTCGAAGTGCCAGTAGATAGCGCCACGCGTAACGTTAGCGGCGTCGGCAATGTCGTTGAGCGTCGTCTTGCTTACGCCATGCTGCGCAAACTGGGCGATGGCAGTTTCAATCAGTTCTTGCCGGGTCTTCAGGGCTTCAGCTTTGGTTCTTTTTGCCATGATTAATTATTCAGGAAATAAATACATTCGACACAGGATGAGAAAATAGCGAAGGTTAATCTATCACCTAATGTATATTTATACGAGAGGCTAATATTGAGTTGCTATAAATCGTCAAATAAATAACGTTTATTATTTACCTAAAATACATTCACTCTATCAATATATATTTCAATTTACGAGGATTTGATTCTACCTCTTTCAACCCGCGTCAAAATAAAACAGTAAAATATTAATCTTTTTTTGTGTTTATGTGCCTTGAGACGCCAGTATTCATAACTATTCCTTACATCGACGAATGATAATTTGTAGGATAGCGAACTGTATTTTTCTTTCTGCGAGTTAACGCGTTGCCTTTTTGGGTAAATAACGCGCTTTTGGTTTTTTGAGGAATAGTAATGACGAAACATGCCAGGTTTTTCCTCCTGCCCTCCTTTATTCTGATCTCCGCGGCTTTAATCGCCGGTTGTAACGATAAGGGAGAAGAGAAAGCTCACGTCGGTGAACCGCAGGTTACCGTTCATATTGTGAAAACGGCCCCGTTAGAAGTTAAGACTGAATTACCAGGCCGCACCAATGCTTACCGTATAGCCGAAGTTCGCCCACAGGTTAGCGGGATCGTACTGAGTCGCAATTTCACTGAAGGCAGCGATGTGCAAGCAGGCCAGTCTCTGTACCAGATCGATCCCGCGACCTATCAGGCAAGTTATGACAGCGCGAAAGGCGAACTGGCGAAAAGTGAAGCCGCCGCCGCCATCGCGCATTTGACGGTAAAACGTTACGTTCCGCTCGTGGGTACGAAATACATCAGTCAGCAGGAGTACGACCAGGCCATTGCTGATGCTCGCCAGGCCGATGCCGCCGTGATTGCCGCAAAAGCCACGGTCGAAAGCGCTCGCATCAATCTCGCTTATACCAAAGTGACTGCGCCAATTAGTGGACGTATCGGCAAATCGACTGTGACCGAAGGCGCTCTTGTCACTAATGGGCAAACGACCGAACTGGCGACTGTCCAGCAGCTCGATCCTATCTACGTTGATGTGACCCAATCCAGCAACGATTTTATGAGGCTGAAGCAATCCGTAGAGCAAGGAAATTTGCATAAGGAGAACGCCACCAGCAACGTAGAGTTGGTCATGGAGAACGGTCAAACCTATCCCCTGAAAGGTACGCTGCAATTCTCCGATGTTACCGTTGATGAAAGCACCGGCTCCATAACCCTACGTGCCGTCTTCCCTAACCCGCAACATACGCTTTTACCTGGTATGTTTGTGCGCGCACGGATTGATGAAGGCGTCCAACCTGATGCCATTCTTATCCCGCAACAAGGCGTTAGCCGCACACCGCGTGGTGATGCAACCGTGCTGATTGTTAACGATAAAAGTCAGGTTGAAGCGCGCCCTGTCGTTGCCAGCCAGGCGATTGGCGATAAATGGTTGATTAGCGAAGGGCTGAAATCTGGCGATCAAGTCATTGTCAGCGGCCTGCAAAAAGCGCGTCCGGGAGAGCAGGTTAAAGCCACTACCGATACCCCCGCAGATACTGCATCGAAGTAAGGCAATCTGACATGGCAAACTTTTTTATTCGACGGCCGATATTTGCATGGGTGCTGGCCATTATTCTGATGATGGCGGGTGTACTGGCGATCCTACAATTGCCCGTCGCCCAATACCCAACCATTGCGCCGCCTGCAGTTTCTGTTTCGGCAAACTATCCGGGCGCTGATGCGCAGACCGTGCAGGATACGGTGACGCAGGTTATCGAACAGAATATGAATGGTATCGATAACCTGATGTATATGTCCTCCACCAGCGATTCCGCCGGTAGCGTGACAATTACCCTTACCTTCCAGTCCGGGACCGATCCAGATATCGCGCAAGTGCAGGTGCAGAACAAACTCCAGCTCGCCACGCCGTTGCTGCCGCAGGAGGTACAGCAGCAGGGGATCAGTGTTGAAAAGTCCAGTAGCAGCTATTTGATGGTGGCGGGCTTTGTCTCTGATAACCCAGGCACCACACAGGACGATATCTCGGACTATGTGGCCTCTAACGTTAAAGATACGCTTAGCCGTCTGAATGGCGTCGGTGACGTACAGCTTTTCGGCGCACAGTATGCGATGCGTATCTGGTTGGACGCCGATCTGCTAAACAAATATAAACTGACGCCGGTTGATGTGATTAACCAGTTGAAGGTACAGAACGATCAGATCGCTGCCGGACAGTTGGGCGGAACGCCAGCGTTACCAGGGCAACAGTTGAACGCCTCGATTATTGCTCAGACGCGGTTAAAAAATCCGGAAGAATTCGGCAAAGTGACCCTGCGCGTAAACAGTGACGGCTCGGTGGTACGCCTGAAAGATGTCGCACGGGTTGAACTTGGCGGTGAAAACTATAACGTTATCGCTCGCATCAACGGTAAACCGGCGGCGGGCCTGGGTATTAAGCTGGCAACCGGCGCGAATGCTCTCGATACCGCGAAAGCCATTAAGGCAAAACTGGCGGAATTACAGCCATTCTTCCCGCAGGGAATGAAGGTTCTCTACCCTTATGACACCACACCATTCGTCCAGCTTTCTATTCACGAAGTGGTAAAAACGCTGTTCGAAGCCATTATGCTGGTGTTCCTGGTGATGTATCTGTTCTTGCAGAATATGCGAGCAACGCTGATCCCCACCATTGCGGTACCCGTGGTGTTGTTAGGGACGTTTGCCATCCTCGCCGCTTTTGGTTACTCCATCAATACACTAACGATGTTCGGGATGGTGCTTGCCATCGGGCTGCTCGTCGATGATGCGATAGTGGTGGTGGAGAACGTCGAGCGCGTGATGATGGAGGATAAGCTCCCGCCAAAAGAAGCGACGGAAAAATCAATGTCGCAAATCCAGGGCGCACTGGTGGGTATCGCAATGGTGCTGTCAGCGGTATTTATTCCGATGGCATTCTTCGGCGGTTCTACTGGGGCAATTTATCGCCAGTTCTCTATCACCATCGTTTCGGCAATGGCGCTTTCTGTTCTGGTGGCATTGATTCTTACCCCAGCGTTATGTGCAACACTGCTCAAACCCGTCTCTGCTGAGCATCACGAAAATAAGGGCGGTTTCTTCGGCTGGTTTAATACCACCTTCGATCATAGCGTTAACCACTACACCAACAGCGTCGGCAAAATCCTCGGTTCCACAGGACGATATTTACTGATCTATGCACTAATTGTTGCTGGAATGGTGGTGTTGTTTTTACGTCTTCCGTCTTCCTTCTTACCTGAAGAGGATCAGGGTGTCTTTCTGACTATGATTCAGTTACCCGCTGGCGCGACGCAAGAGCGGACGCAAAAAGTGTTGGATCAAGTGACGGATTACTATCTGAAGAACGAGAAAGCGAACGTAGAAAGTGTCTTTACGGTTAACGGCTTTAGCTTCAGCGGCCAGGCACAAAACGCCGGTATGGCTTTCGTCAGTCTGAAACCGTGGGAAGAGCGTAGTGGTGACGAAAACAGTGCGGAAGCGGTAATCCATCGTGCCAAAATGGAATTGGGCAAGATCCGCGACGGTTTTGTCATTCCATTCAATATGCCAGCCATTGTTGAACTGGGCACGGCAACGGGTTTCGATTTTGAGTTAATTGATCAGGCTGGGCTGGGTCACGATGCCCTGACCCAGGCCCGTAACCAGTTGCTTGGCATGGCGGCGCAACATCCTGCCAGCTTAGTCAGCGTGCGTCCTAATGGTCTGGAAGACACCGCGCAGTTTAAACTGGAAGTTGACCAGGAAAAGGCGCAGGCATTAGGTGTTTCACTTTCTGACATCAATCAGACCATTTCAACGGCGTTGGGTGGGACTTACGTTAACGACTTCATTGACCGTGGTCGCGTGAAAAAGGTGTATGTTCAGGCGGATGCCAAATTCCGTATGCTGCCAGAAGATGTCGATAAACTTTATGTCCGCAGCGCCAACGGCGAAATGGTGCCATTCTCTGCCTTTACCACTGCACATTGGGTGTATGGCTCTCCGCGACTGGAGCGCTACAACGGTCTGCCGTCAATGGAGATTCAGGGGGAAGCCGCGCCAGGAACCAGTTCCGGCGATGCCATGGCGTTGATGGAAAACCTTGCATCACAATTACCAGCTGGCATTGGTTATGACTGGACGGGTATGTCATATCAGGAACGCTTATCGGGAAACCAAGCTCCCGCTCTGGTAGCAATTTCCTTTGTGGTTGTTTTCCTGTGCCTTGCTGCACTCTATGAAAGCTGGTCAATTCCTGTCTCGGTTATGTTAGTCGTGCCGTTAGGGATTGTCGGCGTGCTACTGGCGGCGACACTCTTTAATCAAAAAAATGACGTCTACTTTATGGTGGGCTTGCTAACGACAATTGGCTTGTCGGCCAAAAACGCTATTTTGATTGTTGAGTTCGCTAAAGATCTCATGGAGAAAGAGGGTAAAGGTGTTGTTGAAGCGACACTGGTGGCAGTACGTATGCGTCTGCGTCCTATCCTGATGACCTCTCTCGCCTTTATTCTCGGCGTATTACCGCTAGCTATCAGTAACGGTGCCGGCAGTGGCGCGCAGAACGCAGTGGGTATCGGGGTAATGGGCGGGATGGTCTCTGCAACGTTGCTGGCAATCTTCTTCGTGCCGGTGTTCTTTGTGGTTATCCGCCGTTGCTTTAAAGGATAAATCAGAAACATAAAGGCGCTTTCGGGTGCCTTTATTATTTTCAGTGAAACCCATAAAAATTAATAAGATATTCTTCTACTCACTCTTTAAAAACTTTCTATAGTTCCCGCTCCCTTCACTATTTTTACAATTCACATAATTTGTCATTATTCATGCCGCAAGATTTATAACCTCCAGTGATAAAATGGCATTCAGCTCGTTAATAAGAGAGTTAACTTATTAAGCGTTAGCGTTTATTACTGAGGTAACACCATGAAAAGATTAATTCCTGTAGCATTGCTCACCGCATTGCTGGCGGGCTGTGCTCACGATTCGCCCTGCGTTCCGGTTTATGACGATCAGGGTCGACTGGTTCACACCAATACCTGTATGAAAGGCACGACTCAGGATAACTGGGAAACGGCTGGGGCTATTGCTGGCGGGGCAGCTGCTGTTGCTGGCCTGACGATGGGGATCATCGCTCTGTCGAAATAACTGAACAGGGCGCGGAGTACCGCGCTCTGTTTAACGATACAGTATCTCTCCATAAGATAAAATATTGCTATATTCTGCTGTGTAATTCCCTGCTGATTTAGCATGTTATATCGCGTTATTTCGCTGCTTTCGAAATAACGCATCAATTTAATTTTCACAATTCCTACCAGAAATATACTCACGCTAACAATCATTATTCTGCTTAGTAAAAATGCGTAAATATTTTGCGCCAAAATGTGGCGCATGTTTCATTTTCGCACCATTGCGGGGCGCTGTTTTTATTATTTCCTGTCTACACTCAGCTTATTGCGACGCGAAATCGTGCGCAAAAGCTGGCACTACTTTTGCTTATAAAAGGATGGCCACAGACAGGTAAAAGACGTTTCCCAAACGTCCTATAACGATAATTTTCGCCTCACAGGAAGCATTATGAAAAAGATGATGATAGCCACACTGGCTGCCGCCAGCGTGCTGCTTGCCGTTGCAAATCAGGCGCATGCTGGCGCGACGCTTGATGCCGTTCAGAAAAAAGGTTTTGTGCAATGCGGGATCAGTGATGGATTACCTGGGTTCTCTTATGCCGATGCTGACGGTAAGTTTTCAGGTATTGATGTAGATGTTTGTCGTGGTGTTGCGGCAGCTGTATTTGGTGACGACACGAAAGTGAAATATACCCCGCTCACTGCAAAAGAACGCTTCACGGCTTTACAGTCAGGGGAGGTGGATTTGCTCTCCCGTAATACGACCTGGACTTCCTCTCGCGATGCCGGTATGGGAATGGCATTTACTGGCGTCACTTATTATGACGGCATTGGTTTCCTGACGCACGATAAAGCGGGATTAAAAAGCGCGAAAGAACTTGATGGCGCAACAGTCTGTATTCAGGCGGGTACTGATACCGAACTCAACGTCGCCGATTACTTCAAGGCAAACAATATGAAGTACACACCAGTGACTTTCGATCGCTCTGACGAATCCGCGAAGGCACTGGAATCTGGTCGCTGCGATACGCTGGCCTCGGATCAATCACAACTGTATGCCCTGCGCATCAAATTAAGCAACCCAGCTGAATGGATTGTTTTACCGGAAGTTATCTCTAAAGAACCGCTTGGGCCGGTAGTTCGTCGTGGCGATGATGAATGGTTCTCTATAGTGCGCTGGACGCTTTTCGCCATGCTGAATGCTGAAGAGATGGGCGTTAATTCGCAAAACGTTGATGAAAAAGCGGCTAATCCTGCAACGCCTGATATGGCGCATCTGCTGGGTAAAGAGGGCGATTACGGTAAAGATCTGAAGCTGGATAATAAATGGGCTTACAACATCATCAAACAGGTGGGTAATTACTCGGAAATTTTTGAGCGTAACGTAGGTTCAGAAAGCCCCCTGAAGATTAAACGTGGGCAAAATAATCTCTGGAATAACGGCGGTATTCAGTACGCGCCGCCCGTGCGTTAAGTCGGTGTGAGGTAACGAGCGTCGCTACGGCGGCGCTCTCTTCAGCGTTATGCTTTCCGAGGTTTCTATGTCTCATCGCCGCTCAACCGTTAAAGGCTCACTCTCCTTTGCCAACCCTACGGTTCGCGCCTGGTTATTCCAGATCCTTGCCGTTGTTGCTGTTGTCGGCATTATTGGTTGGTTATTTCACAACACCGTAACGAATCTCAGTAATCGCGGCATTACTTCAGGTTTTGCCTTCCTGGACCGCGGCGCTGGCTTCGGTATTATCCAGCATTTGATCGATTACCAGCAGGGTGATACCTACGGACGCGTTTTCATTGTTGGCTTACTCAATACGCTGCTGGTTTCTGCATTGTGTATTGTATTCGCTTCTGTTCTGGGCTTCTTTATCGGTCTGGCACGACTTTCGGATAACTGGCTGCTACGAAAGCTTTCCACAATTTATATTGAGATCTTCCGTAATATTCCGCCGCTACTGCAAATCTTCTTCTGGTACTTTGCCGTGTTGCGCAATTTGCCCGGACCACGCCAGGCAGTGAGTGCGTTTGATCTGGCCTTTTTGAGCAATCGTGGGCTTTATATTCCGTCGCCGCAGCTGGGAGACGGATTTATTGCGTTTATCCTGACTGTTGTTATTGCTATAGCCATTTCTGTTGGAATATTCCGTTTTAATAAAACGTACCAGATAAAGACCGGACAATTGCGCCGAACCTGGCCGGTCGCCGTTGTGTTGATCATCGGTTTGCCTTTACTGGCGCAATGGCTTTTTGGCGCAGCACTACACTGGGATGTTCCAGCCCTACGAGGCTTTAACTTCCGTGGCGGGATGGTTTTAATTCCTGAACTGGCAGCCTTAACGCTGGCACTTTCGGTTTATACCTCTGCATTTATCGCCGAGATTATCCGCGCTGGGATCCAGGCAGTGCCTTATGGTCAACATGAAGCTGCTCGGTCACTGGGATTACCCAACCCGGTTACGCTACGCCAGGTCATTATTCCCCAGGCACTGCGGGTGATTATTCCACCGTTAACCAGCCAGTATCTCAACATCGTCAAAAACTCCTCTCTTGCCGCCGCTATTGGCTATCCCGATATGGTTTCGCTGTTTGCTGGCACCGTGCTGAACCAGACGGGGCAAGCCATCGAGACGATAGCCATGACCATGTCGGTCTATCTGATTATCAGCCTGACTATCTCGCTGCTGATGAATATCTATAACCGCCGCATCGCGATCGTTGAACGCTAAGGAGTCATGATGACAAAAGTATTGCTGTCTCATCCCCCGCGCCCGGCGAGCCATAACTCAAGCCGCGCGATGGTGTGGGTGCGAAAAAATCTGTTCTCCAGCTGGAGCAATAGCCTGCTGACTATTGGCTGCATATGGTTGATGTGGGAACTGATCCCACCATTGCTGAACTGGGCATTTTTGCAGGCTAATTGGGTTGGCTCAACGCGTGCCGACTGCACAAAAGCCGGGGCTTGTTGGGTCTTCATCCACGAACGATTCGGTCAGTTTATGTATGGGCTCTACCCACACGACCAACGCTGGCGAATTAACCTCGCATTACTGATTGGGCTTGTGTCGATCGCACCAATGTTCTGGAAAATACTCCCGTATCGCGGTCGCTATATTGCGGTATGGGCGGTGATTTACCCACTGATTGTCTGGTGGCTGATGTATGGCGGGTTTCTTGGTCTTGAGCGGGTTGAAACCAGGCAATGGGGCGGGCTGACGCTCACTTTAATTATTGCATCAGTTGGGATTGCGGGAGCGCTACCGTGGGGGATTTTACTGGCGTTAGGTCGCCGCTCCCATATGCCAATTGTGCGTATCTTGTCAGTCATTTTTATCGAGTTCTGGCGCGGCGTACCGCTAATCACCGTATTGTTTATGTCTTCGGTCATGCTGCCGCTGTTTATGGCAGAAGGCATCAGCATCGACAAACTGATCCGCGCGCTGGTTGGCGTGATCCTGTTTCAGTCAGCATATGTTGCGGAAGTCGTGCGAGGCGGATTACAGGCGCTGCCTAAAGGGCAATATGAAGCGGCAGAGTCGCTGGCGTTGGGTTACTGGAAAACCCAGGGGCTGGTTATTCTGCCACAGGCGTTGAAGCTGGTGATTCCTGGGCTGGTAAATACCATCATCGCACTCTTCAAAGATACCAGCCTGGTGATCATCATCGGGTTGTTCGATCTTTTCAGTAGCGTTCAGCAGGCAACCGTTGATCCCGCCTGGTTGGGTATGTCGACGGAAGGGTATGTTTTCGCCGCACTGATCTACTGGATCTTCTGTTTCAGCATGTCACGTTATAGCCAACATCTGGAAAAACGTTTTAACACCGGGCGTACACCGCATTGAGGACACTATGAGCCAAATTTTACTGCAACCTGCTAACGCGATGATTACGCTGGAAAACGTCAATAAATGGTATGGACAATTCCATGTTCTGAAAAATATTAATTTAACCGTACAACCGGGAGAACGAATCGTTCTGTGTGGCCCTTCTGGTTCGGGGAAATCGACAACCATTCGCTGTATTAATCATCTGGAAGAACATCAACAGGGACGAATCGTGGTAGATGGCATCGAACTTAATGAAGATATCCGCAATATTGAGCGTGTCAGGCAGGAAGTGGGAATGGTCTTTCAGCATTTCAATCTCTTCCCTCATCTGACCGTTCTACAGAACTGTACCCTGGCACCGATTTGGGTACGCAAGATGCCTAAGAAAGAGGCTGAAGCTCTGGCGATGCATTATCTTGAGCGAGTAAGAATTGCCGAACATGCCCAGAAGTTTCCCGGACAGATTTCTGGTGGTCAGCAGCAACGCGTTGCCATAGCACGTTCACTTTGTATGAAACCAAAGATCATGCTGTTTGACGAACCTACGTCTGCGCTCGATCCGGAGATGGTGAAAGAAGTGCTGGATACAATGATTGGGCTGGCGCAGTCAGGTATGACAATGTTGTGCGTAACGCACGAGATGGGGTTTGCGCGAACCGTCGCTGATCGGGTGATTTTTATGGATCGTGGGGAGATAGTGGAACAAGCTGCACCGGATGAGTTTTTTGCGCATCCTAAATCAGAGCGTACGAGGGCATTTTTATCGCAGGTGATCCATTAATTGAATGTAAGTTCGAAAAGCAAAAAGGCCATCCTTTCGGATGGCCTTTCGCTTGATTTGATGTCTGGCAGTTTATGGCGGGCGTCCTGCCCGCCACCCTCCGGGCCGTTGCTTCGCAACGTTCAAATCCGCTCCCGGCGGATTTGTCCTACTCGGGAGAGTGTTCACCGACAAACAACAGATAAAACAAAAGGCCCAGTCTTCCGACTGAGCCTTTTGTTTTATTTGATGCCTGGCAGTTCCCTACTCTCGCATGGGGAGACCCCACACTACCATCGGCGCTACGGCGTTTCACTTCTGAGTTCGGCATGGGGTCAGGTGGGACCACCGCGCTACTGCCGCCAGACAAATTCTTTTCTAATCTGCCGAACTTTAACCTAAAAAGTGGTGCTGATACCCAGAGTCGAACTGGGGACCTCACCCTTACCAAGGGTGCGCTCTACCAACTGAGCCATATCAGCACGCTTAATTTGATGCCTGGCAGTTTATGAATCACTTCGCGATTCACCCTTCGGGCCGTTGCTTCGCAACGTTCAAAAGCTTTCGCTTTTGTCCTACTCTCTTATCGAGTAGTGAACTGCCTCAAAGGTCAGTGCCATTCTTCGTAATTTGATGCCTGGCAGTTCCCTACTCTCGCATGGGGAGACCCCACACTACCATCGGCGCTACGGCGTTTCACTTCTGAGTTCGGCATGGGGTCAGGTGGGACCACCGCGCTAAGGCCGCCAGGCAAATTCTGTTTCATCAGACCGCTTCTGCGTTCTGATTTAATCTGTTATCAAGCTTACTTGTCGATGTCTCTTCCGCCAAAACACCTTCGGCGTTGTAAGGTTAAGCCTCACGGTTCATTAGTACCGGTTAGCTCAACGCATCGCTGCGCTTACACACCCGG
>NZ_VNXM01000003.1:0-3014 GCF_009820205.1 Escherichia sp. HH26CH | reverse complement strand
TGGTGGCTACGACGGGATTCGAACCTGTGACCCCATCATTATGAGTGATGTGCTCTAACCAACTGAGCTACGTAGCCAGATTGTTTCTTCGATGGCTGGGGTACCTGGATTCGAACCAGGGAATGCCGGTATCAAAAACCGGTGCCTTACCGCTTGGCGATACCCCAATAACCGGGCGGTGAACCGCTTACTCGAAGAAGATGGCTGGGGTACCTGGATTCGAACCAGGGAATGCCGGTATCAAAAACCGGTGCCTTACCGCTTGGCGATACCCCAATAACCGGGCGGTGAACCGCTTACTCGAAGAAGATGGCTGGGGTACCTGGATTCGAACCAGGGAATGCCGGTATCAAAAACCGGTGCCTTACCGCTTGGCGATACCCCATCCGTACAACGCTTTCTGGTGAATGGTGCGGGAGGCGAGACTTGAACTCGCACACCTTGCGGCGCCAGAACCTAAATCTGGTGCGTCTACCAATTTCGCCACTCCCGCAAAAAAGATGGTGGCTACGACGGGATTCGAACCTGTGACCCCATCATTATGAGTGATGTGCTCTAACCAACTGAGCTACGTAGCCATCTTTTTTTCGCGATACCTTATCGGCGTTGCGGGGCGCATTATGCGTATAGAGCCTTGCAGCGTCAACCTCTTTTTCAAGGAAAATTGCTCGAAAGTGACTGTTTGGTTAGGTTGCGAACAGCGTGGCGCTATATTCGTCAATTATTGTTTACTTTGTGTTTTTTCCCCACCCTACAGCCATTCTTTTGTCATACAGGATGAAATTCGGAATTCAACAATAGTGGTAGGAAATTAATCTATGAAGTACTGGCCTACAGTGATGAGTTGTCAAACAGTGATGTGGCAAACCCGGAACATTTCCTTACTGCATATGAGAATCAACAAGCAGCTCAATAACTGAAACAGCCCCGGATTTCTCCGGGGCAGTACCGCCTTTCTTACTTATAGGCCGACTGGTGAACGCCAACCGCACGACCAGACGGATCGTCCATTTTCTTGAACGCCTCATCCCATTCAATCGCTTTAGCGGAAGAACACGCGACGGACGGGCCGCCCGGTACACACTCAGCGGCGCTCGGTAGCGGGAACAGTTCTTCAAAGATCTCCCGGTACAGATACGCTTCTTTTGAGGTCGGCGTGTTGTACGGGAAGCGGAAACGGGCAGTTTCCAGTTGTTGATCAGAAACCTGCTGCGCCGCCACTTCTTTCAGAGTGTCTATCCAACTGTAACCGACGCCATCGGAAAACTGCTCTTTCTGCCGCCAGGCCACGCTTGCAGGCAGATACGCTTCAAAACATTCACGCAGGATGTGTTTTTCCATTTTGCCGTTACCGCACATTTTATCCTGTGGGTTAATACGCATTGCCACGTCGAGGAATTTCTTGTCGAGGAACGGAACGCGCGCTTCCACGCCCCAGGCTGACATCGCTTTGTTGGCACGCGCGCAATCATACATATGCAGGGCCAGCAGTTTACGCACCGTCTCTTCATGTAGCTCTTTGGCGTTTGGTGCTTTGTGGAAGTAGAGATAACCGCCAAACACTTCATCAGAACCTTCACCGGACAGCACCATTTTAATGCCCATCGCTTTGATCTTACGCGACATTAAATACATCGGTGTTGAAGCGCGGATAGTGGTCACATCATAGGTTTCAATGTGGTAAATCACGTCGCGGATGGCGTCCAGACCTTCCTGTACAGTGAAGTGAATTTCATGATGCACAGTGCCCAGATGGTTTGCCACTTCCTGGGCTGCCTTCAGATCCGGTGAACCCGGCAGACCTACAGCAAAGGAGTGCAGCTGCGGCCACCAGGCTTCAGAGCGTTCCTGATCTTCCACGCGACGGGCGGCGTATTTCTTGGTGATCGCGGAAATAATTGAGGAATCCAGACCACCAGAAAGCAGCACACCGTAAGGCACATCAGACATCAGATGGCTTTTAACGGAATCTTCCAGTGCCTGACGCAGCTCGTTTTTGTCGGTCACGTTATCTTTCACCGCATCGTAGTCGAACCAGTCGCGGTGATAATAAGAACGGATTTCGCCGTCCTGACTCCACAAATAGCTCCCCGCCGGGAACTCTTTAATCGTGCGGCATACCGGCACCAGGGCTTTCATTTCTGAGGCCACATACAGCTGACCATGTTCGTCATAGCCCATATACAGTGGGATGATCCCCAGATGGTCGCGACCAATCAGATACGCATCTTTTTCGCTGTCGTACAGGGCAAAAGCGAACATGCCCTGCAAATCGTCGAGAAATTCCGGCCCTTTTTCCTGATACAGCGCGAGGATCACTTCACAGTCAGACCCGGTCTGGAACTGGTAACGATCGCCATATTCAGCGCGCAATGCCTGGTGGTTGTAGATTTCACCGTTTACTGCCAGCACATGAGTTTTTTGTTGGTTGTAGAGAGGTTGCGCCCCCGCGTTAACGTCAACAATGGACAGACGTTCGTGGGCGAGAATGGCGTTATCGCTGGCATAAATACCGGACCAGTCCGGGCCACGATGACGCATCAGGCGTGACAGCTCGAGTGCTTTCTTACGCAGCTCAACTGCGTCTGTTTTGATATCGAATACGCCAAAAATTGAACACATAACCTTCTCCGTTAACCTGGTATTTGTTGCTTGTTGTGTTTGCTTGTTTAAAAAAATGCCGCAAAGCAGCACTGTGCGCAAGCGATTTGGCTGGGGGGGAATAAAAAACGTAATGGTGATTGTCGATTGGTGAAAAAAGGTCTGGTGTGAGGATGTATTTATTGATGAATCGATAATTTTTAGCGGGTTTTATTAAATGGTTATATTTTACGGGGGCCAAATTGCTGACAAAGTGCGATTTGTTCATGCCGGATGCGGCGTGAACGCCTTATCCTGCCTACAAAAGCATGAAAATTCAATATATTGCAGGAGCTGCGTAGATACTGTTATGGCCTGCAAGTTTTTTTCTACCCCGGTTTCCCAGATTGCAGGCATGCCAGACACAGCGCCGT
>NZ_VNXM01000016.1:0-3038 GCF_009820205.1 Escherichia sp. HH26CH | reverse complement strand
TACCACAGCAGCCGGGGTTGTTTGGGACCGACTTCCGACAGCAGATCCCGGTGGGCCTGCCACCATCTCTTCACAAGTTTATGCTTATTACATGCAAAACGTCCCGTTTTGCATCTTTGTGCCTACGGCACACCGTGATCTTTCCCTGACCACCTGATAGATATGCACCTCCGGCGTGACACTCATATTTTAAGAGACAGACTTTTATTCATTTGTCTTTTTATCATAAAAAGAATGCAATGTATCTCCGTCTACCATAACCACAACCTGATTAGTTCTTATTGTGAAATAATCCTCATCATTGGTATCATCATAATCTATATAGCGAAGAAAACCCTCAATATTAGGTTGGTTGTATCTGTCAGATGTACATGAACACAAAATCCTGCCAAGTTTTCGACAAGGCCTGCATATTTTATACCTCCAGTTTAATATAGCGATAACATGCTCGTTTATTGACTGCTTAACAAACCATTTATCATTAACCACAGAATACTCTAATGAACCAATATTATAACGCCTCATCCCTGGCGGAAATACATAGGCATCATTAAGCCTGACAGAAAATTCATATGTTTTTCCTGCGGGGATTTCTATAAAATCAGCTTCTTTATCGGAACCAAGCTGACAACGCAATGCGATATAATCCAGGCGTATACTATTCGTATTTATTGAAAATGCGTGTTCGCAAAGTGGGAAATCCTCATATTTTGTTGCAAGCCTGCTAAGATGAATATATAATGAATAATCATTTGTGTTACTTAAACTTACATTGGCCAGCAGATAATCTGCTTCTTGCTTTACTGTTAAATTTGCTTTTAGTTTGTAGCGTTCTTCGTTGATTTTATTTTTTAAGTCAGATAGTCTATAGTTAAAATTTTGTTCGAAAGGATATTTCCATATTTCAGGGTGCTTATGTTTTTCAAAATCCCACCAAAGCCTACCATATCCATATTTAATGATTACGACACCTTCGCCTGCTAATGAACTGAATGTAGAAAAGATACAGGTAAATACTATCAATATTCGAAGTAATGACGATATCCAAAATGAAAACATATTATTACCTCTCTAGTGGCTTCAAGTTGTCCTTTAACGCATTAATTAATTCTTGTAGTTAGCTTTACACTCCAGTCTACTATTTTTGAGTCAGTGTGAACCCATTGACTTACCTGATTTATTGAATCAACTATCATTACTGCACCTCTTTTTCAATTTCAATCATTTGTTCGTCGCTCAGGTGACATTCAAAATACTTCTCAATATTATAAGCGTTTTTAAAAACATATTGATCACCTTCACTTTTTAATCTGTTGGCTTCTCCTAAATAGTTTTTATCCCTGCTAAACCCCCCTTCTATTGGCATATCATCTGACCCCATGCCGCCATATTTGCCATTTTCACCTGTCCGATAGAAATGTGATAATTCATGACAAAGGCTAGACACCTGAGATTCCGGTCCTGTTAGTTCTTTACATACAAATCGCTGGTATATATTCACACGTAATATGCTTTCAAACAAGGTAGGTTTTAAATATAAAGTTTGATCGGCTGTAACGTTTGCAGTGGCAATCGCATCATCAGTTTTGTTAAAAAAATTACCATGTTCACGATCATCAGCTTTAACAGGATCTTTAACATGTAGCTTTTGACATAATTCTATCAATCTGTCTACACTTTCTACCATAAACTGATAAGCAGTAATGTTATCTCTTGTTTCTATATAAGGATCCGGAAAGGCTACAGGTTCGTTATTTCCTTCCTCTTCGTTTTTCTTTGCTGCGGCCTCGGCCTTCGCTCTCTGTTTTATTTTCTCTTCCCTGGAATCGATAGTTATAACTGTATTATGGGTTACACCAAATATTTCAAAAAATTCCTGCTGTTCTTCTGCTCCCCAATTCTCAGGCTTGAGCATTTCTGCTCTCATTTCAAGCACCTTCATCTGAGCTTTAGTAGCTTTTGTCATCATCCTTTTAAATTGATCAGTAACCTTATATTTTTCTATGCATCTATCTTGCGTACTGGTTTTAGCAACCGCACTGTTTTTACCACTACTCATTTACGCCCCCCAAAATCATATCGATATTCTGACTCAATAATCTGACCTTTATATTTTTCTCAACTTCAGTTATAAAACGTTCGGTATATCCTTCATCATCTGTTTCTCCATTTTTTTGCTCACCGTTTTCTAAAAATGCTATATAACGGGTATTTGAATAAGGTATCCCATTGTCATTTACAAAATGAAATTGTACGTTGTATTTCTCAGGGGGGTTGTCGCTCTCTTTTTTTGTGAAATCACCGGATTTACTGTCGCTTTCATCGGAGTTACTTCCGCAACCGAAGTCCTCACTGTCATTCTGTTCGTCAGTCGGCTCATCATTCCCATCACTATAATCATCCGCCAGCGCCTCCAGTACCACCGGTTGCAGCGTCGATACTGGCGTCCCCGGACTGCCTCCCCCGTTGAGGTTTATCTTCGGCCCCACTATATCCACGCCACCCGAATGAATGACGATGAATGACCCACCCACCTTCAGGCTTATCCGGCTGCTGCTCTCCAGCACGATATCCCCGTCCACCTTTATCCCCAGCGCGCCACTCACCTTCTCCGCCAGGTCGCCTTTCACCTCCAGGCTGTGTTTCCCCTCCACCAGGCTGACATGGTTCCCCGTCGTCTTATGCTCCTGCTTCCCTTCCACCGTCACTTTACGGTCGTTTCTGACGTACAGACCGTCATCGTGACTCACGCTCACCGTCCGGTCATTCGTCACCTTCAGCGTCTGGTCATTACGTACCGTGATACGCCGGTCGTTCGCCACCGTGATACTCTGGTCGTGGCCCCCCTCTTTTTTTGTACCGACCTGAACCGTCTGACCCTTCACCACCGTTATCTTCTGGTCGTTACCGATGGTTTCCGTATGGTCATGTTTCACATCCGTTGTCCGGTCGTTGAGCACCTCCGTATCCATGTTCTTCTGGGCATGGATATACACCTGCTCATTACTGGTGGCGTCTTCAAACCGCAGCTCGTTAAA
>NZ_VNXM01000007.1:0-3039 GCF_009820205.1 Escherichia sp. HH26CH | reverse complement strand
CTTCGGCGTTGTAAGGTTAAGCCTCACGGTTCATTAGTACCGGTTAGCTCAACGCATCGCTGCGCTTACACACCCGGCCTATCAACGTCGTCGTCTTCAACGTTCCTTCAGGACCCTTAAAGGGTCAGGGAGAACTCATCTCGGGGCAAGTTTCGTGCTTAGATGCTTTCAGCACTTATCTCTTCCGCATTTAGCTACCGGGCAGTGCCATTGGCATGACAACCCGAACACCAGTGATGCGTCCACTCCGGTCCTCTCGTACTAGGAGCAGCCCCCCTCAGTTCTCCAGCGCCCACGGCAGATAGGGACCGAACTGTCTCACGACGTTCTAAACCCAGCTCGCGTACCACTTTAAATGGCGAACAGCCATACCCTTGGGACCTACTTCAGCCCCAGGATGTGATGAGCCGACATCGAGGTGCCAAACACCGCCGTCGATATGAACTCTTGGGCGGTATCAGCCTGTTATCCCCGGAGTACCTTTTATCCGTTGAGCGATGGCCCTTCCATTCAGAACCACCGGATCACTATGACCTGCTTTCGCACCTGCTCGCGCCGTCACGCTCGCAGTCAAGCTGGCTTATGCCATTGCACTAACCTCCTGATGTCCGACCAGGATTAGCCAACCTTCGTGCTCCTCCGTTACTCTTTAGGAGGAGACCGCCCCAGTCAAACTACCCACCAGACACTGTCCGCAACCCCGATAAGGGGCCAACGTTAGAACATCAAACATTAAAGGGTGGTATTTCAAGGTCGGCTCCATGCAGACTGGCGTCCACACTTCAAAGCCTCCCACCTATCCTACACATCAAGGCTCAATGTTCAGTGTCAAGCTATAGTAAAGGTTCACGGGGTCTTTCCGTCTTGCCGCGGGTACACTGCATCTTCACAGCGAGTTCAATTTCACTGAGTCTCGGGTGGAGACAGCCTGGCCATCATTACGCCATTCGTGCAGGTCGGAACTTACCCGACAAGGAATTTCGCTACCTTAGGACCGTTATAGTTACGGCCGCCGTTTACCGGGGCTTCGATCAAGAGCTTCGCGTTACCGCTAACCCCATCAATTAACCTTCCGGCACCGGGCAGGCGTCACACCGTATACGTCCACTTTCGTGTTTGCACAGTGCTGTGTTTTTAATAAACAGTTGCAGCCAGCTGGTATCTTCGACTGATTTCAGCTCCACGAGCAAGTCGCTTCACCTACATATCAGCGTGCCTTCTCCCGAAGTTACGGCACCATTTTGCCTAGTTCCTTCACCCGAGTTCTCTCAAGCGCCTTGGTATTCTCTACCTGACCACCTGTGTCGGTTTGGGGTACGATTTGTTGTTACCTGATGCTTAGAGGCTTTTCCTGGAAGCAGGGCATTTGTTGCTTCAGCACCGTAGTGCCTCGTCATCACGCCTCAGCCTTGATTTTCCGGATTTGCCTGGAAAACCAGCCTACACGCTTAAACCGGGACAACCGTCGCCCGGCCAACATAGCCTTCTCCGTCCCCCCTTCGCAGTAACACCAAGTACAGGAATATTAACCTGTTTCCCATCGACTACGCCTTTCGGCCTCGCCTTAGGGGTCGACTCACCCTGCCCCGATTAACGTTGGACAGGAACCCTTGGTCTTCCGGCGAGCGGGCTTTTCACCCGCTTTATCGTTACTTATGTCAGCATTCGCACTTCTGATACCTCCAGCATACCTCACAGTACACCTTCGCAGGCTTACAGAACGCTCCCCTACCCAACAACGCATAAGCGTCGCTGCCGCAGCTTCGGTGCATGGTTTAGCCCCGTTACATCTTCCGCGCAGGCCGACTCGACCAGTGAGCTATTACGCTTTCTTTAAATGATGGCTGCTTCTAAGCCAACATCCTGGCTGTCTGGGCCTTCCCACATCGTTTCCCACTTAACCATGACTTTGGGACCTTAGCTGGCGGTCTGGGTTGTTTCCCTCTTCACGACGGACGTTAGCACCCGCCGTGTGTCTCCCGTGATAACATTCTCCGGTATTCGCAGTTTGCATCGGGTTGGTAAGTCGGGATGACCCCCTTGCCGAAACAGTGCTCTACCCCCGGAGATGAATTCACGAGGCGCTACCTAAATAGCTTTCGGGGAGAACCAGCTATCTCCCGGTTTGATTGGCCTTTCACCCCCAGCCACAAGTCATCCGCTAATTTTTCAACATTAGTCGGTTCGGTCCTCCAGTTAGTGTTACCCAACCTTCAACCTGCCCATGGCTAGATCACCGGGTTTCGGGTCTATACCCTGCAACTTAACGCCCAGTTAAGACTCGGTTTCCCTTCGGCTCCCCTATTCGGTTAACCTTGCTACAGAATATAAGTCGCTGACCCATTATACAAAAGGTACGCAGTCACCCCATAAAGAGGCTCCCACTGCTTGTACGTACACGGTTTCAGGTTCTTTTTCACTCCCCTCGCCGGGGTTCTTTTCGCCTTTCCCTCACGGTACTGGTTCACTATCGGTCAGTCAGGAGTATTTAGCCTTGGAGGATGGTCCCCCCATATTCAGACAGGATACCACGTGTCCCGCCCTACTCATCGAGCTCACAGTATGTGCATTTTTGTGTACGGGGCTGTCACCCTGTATCGCGCGCCTTTCCAGACGCTTCCACTAACACACACACTGATTCAGGCTCTGGGCTCCTCCCCGTTCGCTCGCCGCTACTGGGGGAATCTCGGTTGATTTCTTTTCCTCGGGGTACTTAGATGTTTCAGTTCCCCCGGTTCGCCTCATTAACCTATGGATTCAGTTAATGATAGTGTGACGAATCACACTGGGTTTCCCCATTCGGAAATCGCCGGTTATAACGGTTCATATCACCTTACCGACGCTTATCGCAGATTAGCACGTCCTTCATCGCCTCTGACTGCCAGGGCATCCACCGTGTACGCTTAGTCGCTTAACCTCACAACCCGAAGATGTTTCTTTCGATTCATCATCGTGTTGCGAAAATTTGAGAGACTCACGAACAACTTTCGTTGTTCAGTGTTTCAATTTTCAGCTTGATCCAGATTTTTAAAGAGCAAA
>NZ_VNXM01000009.1:0-3153 GCF_009820205.1 Escherichia sp. HH26CH | reverse complement strand
GTTTGAGGGAATGGAGAAAGTCCTGCCGTATACAGCGACAAAAGATGATACAGCACAGACAGGTCAGCGCATCTGGGAAGAGTTACAGAGCGGCAAATGGGGTGAAATTGCCCCGTTTACCGTCACGCCTGAACTTATCGCAGCGGCAAAGGCTGCCAAAAAGCGGGAAATTGAGGCATGGCGCACAGAACAGGAAGCGCAGCCGTTCACGTTCGAATGGAACAGACGTACCTGGAACGCTGGCCCCGACTCACTGGCTCGCCTTTATCCGGTAGTAATGTCAGCGAAATTCGATACGGCACGAACCGCCCTTGCGTGGGGTGATGCCGATAATCAACAAGTGAAACTGTCAACGCCGGAACTGGAAGAACTGGCGACAGCAATGGCGCAGGCACAGGTCGATCGCAATGACGAGATTTATCGTCGTCAGCGGGAGATGAAAGAGGAACTGAATAATCTAGATGATTTGAAGTCGATTAGGAATTTTATGCTGGAATAATAGAAGCCGCGGCACGTCGTATGCAAGAACGTACCGCGGCTGGCTGGATAACTTTCGATAGTGCGAGTATTGAATGATTTCCAGCCGGTACAGATTCTATTGGAAAGTATTCAGTGGGGCCAGTTGCAGTTTACGGATTGGGTGTTTTAGGATTTTTTGTGGTGGCAAAAATGGGGCAAAAAGTCGCAAAAGGGGCAAAAATGGGGCAAAGAAAGAGTAGATTATAGTGGCTTGTTGTAGTTGCTGATTAAACTTAACACATTGAAAAACAAATAAAATACTTATGTTTTAGATAGTTGTGATTTTTGCCCTTACTTGTTCAGATTGTATTGTTCTTTCTTACTAATTTCTTGATTTTGCGACATTTAAAAGCGACTCAATTCGTTATATGGCATCAGAAGAGTATGCGTCATGCCGGAACGCCCAGCATAAGAAATCTGATATAAAAACTGTGGCGTGTATGGTACGGATTAGAGGGGAAAATGTCAGCACATTTGCGAAATGAATCAAAAAGCCCGCAGCAATGTGCGGGCGTTAGTGTCAGCGCACAACCAGCACGGAGCACTCTGCGTGACGCACGACAGCTGCGGCGTTAGAACCGAGCAGATAAGTGGTGATATCCGGTCGATGGGAAGCAATGATGATCATATGAGCGGGGATCTTCTTCGCCAATTCCAGAATGCGGTCTTTGGGCGAGCCTTCCTCAACATGAACATGCACTCTGTCGGTTGGCAGTTTAAATTTTTTAATGATCTCTTCCAGTTGCGATTTGGCTTCCGCTTTCAGGTCATCCATTGCCGGTAATTCTGCGGAATACGCTAAACCCAGAGAGGCATAGTAGGGCAGTGAAGGTATTACCGTCAGGAAATGAACCTCTGCATCATCAATCTTTGCCTCTGCCTCAACGTGGCTAATCACGCGTTGAGTTAATTCTGAATCGGAAATATCGATAGGGACAAGAATCGTTCTGTTCATAAAACCTCCTGTTTTAGTATCCGCATAAAGTGTAACGCCAGATGACACTTTTTGTGTAATGACGGAGTTCACATTTTTAATTTAGATCAAAGGAGGAAGAATAAGCAGAAAAAGCCCGCCATAACAGCGGGCAGGAGGATTTAGAACTGATAAACCAGACCTAAAGCGACAATATCATCGGTAGAGATGCCGTTGGCAGCGTAGAAGCTGTCATCTTCATCCAACAGGTTGATTTTATAGTCAACGTAGGTGGACATATTTTTGTTGAAATAGTAAGTCGCGCCAACATCGGCGTATTTAACCAGATCTTTGTCATCAACACCTGCCGGGTTGTCTGCACCACCGGCAGCGTGCAGGTCACGGCCTTTAGACATCAGGAAAGAGACTGCCGGACGCAGACCAAAATCAAACTGGTACTGTGCAGTGACTTCAAAGTTCTGGGTTTTGTTTGCAACAGCATAATCGCTGTCGCCAAACGGGGTCATATTACGCGTTTCTGAATACATGGTTGCCAGGTAAATATTGTTAGCATCGTATTTTAGCCCAGCAGTCCACGCGTCTGCTTTATCACCACCCGCCGCAGTATGGTCAACCTGTTCATTCGTTCGGTCAGAAGAGGTGTATGCCGCACCAGCACTAAAGCCCATGCCTAAATCATATGTTGTGGAAAGACCCCAACCGTCACCGTTTTCATGGCGAATATCACGTCCGTTGTTGGTGCCTTCCTGACCATTACTGGCACCTTCGTTGTTACCCTGATACTGCACCGCGAAGTTCAGACCATTAACCAGACCGAAGAAATCAGTGTTACGATAAGTCGCGACGCCATTGGCGCGGCCGGTCATAAAGTTGTCGGCATTAGTATAAGAATCACCACCAAATTCCGGCAGCATATCGGTCCAGCCTTCGATGTCGTACATTACACCATAATTACGCCCGTAATCGAAAGAACCATAATCTGCAAATTTCAATCCGGCAAATGCCAGACGGGTCCATGACTGGTTTTTTGAAGATTCAGTGTTGTTTGCCTGAATATTGTATTCCCATTGACCGTAGCCAGTAAGTTGATCGTTAATTTGAGTTTCGCCTTTAAAACCCAGACGCGCATAGCTCTGGTCGCCATCTTTCGCTGAATTATCAGAAAAATAATGCAGGCCATCAACTTTGCCATACAGATCTAATTTGTTGCCGTCTTTATTATAAACTTCGGCTGCATGTGCAGCACCTGCGGCGAGCAGGGCAGGAATTAAAAGTGCCAGTACTTTGCTTTTCATTGAATAAATCCTTTAGTTATTTTATTTGCCTTTTATCCCCATTTTGGGGAGTGAAAACATCCTAAAGGAGAAGTTCAGTTAGACGATAAATATCATTTGTTACGCCTTAAGTAAAACCTTAATCAAATAATTCCTCTGAAATGATAATAAGTCTGGTGAATGTATCGAAGATAATACATACAAAATAAAAATTATACTTTTAATTTGCTATACGTTATTCTGCGCGGGTTATATGCCTTTATTGTCACAGATTTTATTTTCTGTTGGGCCATTGCATTGCCACTGATTTTCCAACATATAAGAAGACAAGCCCGAACAGTCGTTCGGGCTTTTTTTGTGCACAGAAAACCCCCAGCTAGGCTGGGGGTTCCGGAAAGCTTTCAGCTTTGAGCCAGTTATTAAAAC
>NZ_VNXM01000043.1:0-3248 GCF_009820205.1 Escherichia sp. HH26CH | reverse complement strand
TATGGCAATTTCGATGAACGCTACCAGACCAAAACAGGCGGCGTGCAGAATTTTCAGTACACCAGTGAGGTGTTTTACAACCCGGGAGGGAACGAGCTCAGCTGGACGTTCCGCGCACCGCCTGGCTGCACTCTGTCCGGTATTGTGGTTCAGGAAACCGGCAGTAGCTCTGCGGATAATATCGGTGGTGTGTATTACAAACAGGCCCAGATTTATATAAATGGCGCATGGCGCTCTGTATCAGGTTAATCAGGGAGAAAATAATGGAGCTCAGAAACGTTACGCGTTATTACCCTGAAGAAATGCCTTATGGTGAAGGCATTCAGTATTTCCGTAGTGAAGACGGACAGGATTTTTATGAATCACTGGATAAATTCACGAAGAAATACAAGCTGTGCACACATCCTGAAACCGGCGTTATTTATTCAATGGCGGAAGACGTATCCCGGCTTTATCCGGCAGGTTTCACCATTGTGGAAGTGGATGAACTACCGGATGGCTTTTGTATAGAAGCGCGCTGGTATTACAAAGACGGTGAAGTTCTTCCTGTTCCTGTTGACTACAGACAGCAGGCGGAGTCAGAGCGTGCACGTCTTACTGCGATTGCCGAACGGGAAATATCCGATAAGAAGACGGATTTACTTCTGGGAATCATCAGCGATGAAGAAAAAGAAAAGCTGAAAGCCTGGCGTATTTACGCAAAGGAGTTACAGGCGATGAATTTCAGTGCCGTCACTGATAAAGCCTCATATAACGCCATTGAATGGCCCGTCTCTCCGGAAACCCTTTCCTGATTTAATTTATCGCGAGAAAAACTATGGTAGTGATATCAGGTGCGCTGATAGATGGCGCAGGCATCCCCATGTCCGGATGCCACATAATTCTGAAATCCCGGGTAAACACCCCGGAAGTGGTGATGCGCACAGTTGCCGACGTGGTGACAGGAAATAATGGAGAATATTCGTTCGGGGCACAGGTCGGGAAATATTGTGTATATCTGAAGCAGGACTGGTGCGACGAGTACTGTGTTGGCGACATTTCGGTTTACGACGACTCCAGGCCCGGCACACTGAATGACTTTCTGACTGCCCTCGATGAAGGCGATTTAAAGCCGGATGTAGTGAAACGCTTTGAGGAAATGGTGGCGCAGGCGCAGCAGAGCGCGGAAGCGGCAGCGGAAAGCGAACGACAGGCCGGGCAACATGTCGCTGATGCGCAACAAATTAAGAGCGACTGCGAGACGCTGGCGGATAATGTACAGCAGAACGCAGAAGCCGTTGCCGAAGATAAAAAGCAGATAGCGTTACTGGCGTCATCTGCTTCGCAGGATGCGGCCCGCGCAGAGCAGGCTACCAGTGATGCCGATAAGGCCGTTCAGAAAGCTGTCGATAAACTTTCTGATGCCGCAACGCTGACCGGTGAGGCTAAAGCCAGCGCTGAAGCTGCCGCACAAAGCGAGCAGAATGCGAAAAATCACGCTGATAATGCAGCAGAAAGCGCACGCCAGACTGTGCAGGATGTGGAGGCAACGACTATTGCCCGCAGTGATGCGGAGCGTTTTGCGGATGAGGCAGAAAACAGCGCACAGACATCAGGTGCCGCACGGGATAAATCCGTTGATGCTGCTGAACAGGCTCGTCAGCATAAAGAGGCTGCATCTTCGGCAGCAACCAGCGCGGAAAATGCGGCAAATTCCGCACTCGGGCATGAAAACAGCGCCGCTGAATATGCCCGACAGGCTAAAGCCAGTCAGGATACGAGCGCAGACAATGCACGGGAATCGAAACAGCAGAGGGATGAAGCGCAACGGATAGTTGATGACCTGAAGGGAACCAGCGCCACCACGACAGAAAAAGGCCTGGTGCAACTCAGTAGTGACACTGACAACGACAGTGAAGAGCTGGCAGCCACGTCAAAAGCCGTCAAAATCGTCATGGACGAGACGAAAACAAAAGCACAGCTGGACAGCCCGGCGTTCACAGGTAAGCCAACCGCACCAACCCCGCCGGACGATGCGGTCGGGCTGGAGATGGCAAACGCGGCGTTTGTCCGCAAACTACTCGCCGCACTGGTTGACTCGTCACCGGAAGCCCTGGACACACTGAACGAGCTGGCCGCGGCGCTGGGCAATGACCCGAACTTTGCGACAACAATCATGAACGCGCTGGCAGGTAAACAACCGCTGAGCGATGTGCTGACGGCAATCAGTGAGCTGACGCAACGGGCAGATAATCTTCTGTGCTTTAATCAGGACGGGAATGCTTCACTGTCTCCGCTGTCAGAAAAAGCCCGTTCACTGCTGGCACAGGACATTCCTGAAGCCATGCGCCATGAGCTGGAGCTGGCAGTATCTGCAACAATGGAGCCTCAGAGTGATATTTATGATCGCACTGCTGGTTGTCTGGCGATTCCCGGAGGGTTTGGCTTTGGCGCATTGTTCACAGATGAACAGGAAATGCATTTCAGTGCCGAAAACGGACCGACTGAATTTTTGCAGTGGGTGCGTGAAACACCACCAGGACGCTATCTTGTCAGTCAGTACGACGGTAATAAAAAGGCCCCCATTATTAATGGCTCCGATACACTGAATTTTTCTGGTTATCTGGATATTGAAGTTCGCACAAATACCACCCCGGAGAATCAGCAAAATGCAACGAAACAGGTTATTTTTAAAGGAATAAACGGAGAGAGTTACACGGCAACAATTCACAGCAACATCACCCCTGTAACCCTGCCTGACAGCTGGGATAATGAGTTACTTAAGGTTGATGATTTTACACAGGTACTGCGCTCTTCCACCGGCAATAGCTGGGGGAGTCCTGATATTGGGGGGCTGATGCTGGGGGCATATCTGGGAGAGGCGGAAAGTAATGAGAGCATAAGGCTGTACAGGGGGATGATTGTGCCCGGCTCACGAATTGGTCAAATAGGCATGATGGGGATACTGGGGAGTTCTGCTACAAGCAATAGCACGCCGCAATTTTATCTTGCAGACAGCAGCGTAACACCACAGTCAGGCAGTTTTGTCGCCTTATCCGGTAACAACAGAATTATGGCCAGTTCAAAGTTTTATTATGTTGGTTTATTCATGCGGGTGGCATAAAAAATGGAAATACGACAAATTCTGAATCCACGTTATCTGGAATCAGGTGCAATTAACTGTGAGGTATTGTTTGAGGGAATGGAGAAAGTCCTGCCGTATACAGCGACAAAAGATGATACAGCACAGACAGGTCAGCGCATCTGGG
>NZ_VNXM01000042.1:0-3646 GCF_009820205.1 Escherichia sp. HH26CH | reverse complement strand
CGACGGTGAGCGGTACGAATAGTGAAGGGGCATTCTCTATTCACAATAACGTGGCAGACAATGTGTTGCTGGAAAACGGTGGTCATTTAGACGTATATGGTTCGGCAAACAAGACAATTATTAAAGATAACGGAACAATGTCAGTTTTAGCGAATGCTAAAGCTGATGCGACCCGAATAGATAATGGCGGCGTTATGGATGTTGCCGGAAACGCGACAAATACCATAATTAATGGTGGCACACAGAATATAAATAATCATGGTATTGCCACGGGAACCAATATCAACAGCGGAACACAAAATATCAAGAGCGGCGGGAAAGCTGACACGACAAATATCTCCTCCGGGAGCCGGCAGGTTGTTGAGAAAGATGGTACGGCAACTGGCAGCAATATTAGTGCCGGAGGCTCGCTGATTGTCTATACCGGTGGTATCGCACATGGGGTTAACCAGGAGACGGGTAGTGCTTTAGTTGCCAACACGGGCGCAGGGACTGATATTGAAGGATACAACAAGCTCTCTCACTTCACTATTACCGGAGGGGAGGCTAATTATGTTGTGCTGGAAAATACCGGCGAACTGACGGTAGTGGCTAAAACCACGGCGAAAAATACTACCGTTGATGCCGGCGGTAAGCTGATTGTCCAGAAGGAGGCTAAAACAGATAGCACCAGACTTAATAATGGTGGCGTTCTGGAGGTTCAGGACGGTGGTGAGGCTAAGCATGTTGAGCAACAATCCGGCGGCGCATTAATTGCTTCCACGACTTCCGGAACACTTATCGAAGGAACTAACAGTTATGGTGATGCTTTCTACATCAGGAATTCAGAAGCTAAAAATGTAGTGCTGGAAAACGCTGGCTCATTAACAGTCGTTACTGGTTCCCGGGCAGTTGATACGATTATTAATGCCAACGGCAAAATGGATGTTTATGGAAAAGATGTTGGCACTGTACTCAATAGTGCGGGCACCCAAACAATATATGCCAGTGCCACTTCTGATAAAGCAAATATCAAAGGTGGCAAGCAAACGGTATATGGTTTAGCCACTGAGGCAAATATCGAAAGTGGTGAACAAATTGTTGATGGTGGGTCAACAGATAAAACGCACATCAAAGGCGGCACGCAAACCGTTCAGAATTATGGTAAGGCGATCAATACCGATATCGTCTCTGGCCTACAACAAATTATGGCAAACGGGACAACGGAAGGTTCCATTATTAATGGCGGTTCACAGGTAGTTAATGAGGGCGGTCTGGCTGAAAACTCGGTACTTAATGACGGCGGCACACTCGATGTGCGGGAGAAAGGCAGCGCTACGGGGATACAGCAGAGTAGCCAGGGCGCGTTGGTGGCAACCACCAGGGCGACGCGGGTCACAGGGACACGCGCTGATGGCGTCGCGTTCAGCATCGAGCAGGATGCGGCGAACAATATCCTGCTGGCAAATGGCGGCGTGTTAACCGTGGAGTCAGACACCACTTCCGCCAAAACACAGGTCAATGCGGGCGGACGGGAGATCGTCAAAACAAAAGCCACTGCGACTGGCACGATGCTTACCGGCGGTGAACAAATCGTCGAGGGTGTGGCGAATGAGACAACGATTAACGACGGCGGAATACAAACAGTTTCGGCTAACGGTGAGGCAGTAAAAACAACGATTAATGAAGGCGGTACGCTGACAGTCAACGATAATGGCAAAGCGACAGATATCGTCCAGAACAGCGGTGCCGCTCTCCAGACGAGCACGGCTAACGGTATTGAAATCAGCGGTACTCACCAGTACGGCACCTTTTCCATTGCCGGAAATTTAGCGACCAATGTGCTGCTGGAAAATGGCGGTAATTTATTGGTATTAGCAGGTACCGAAGCTCGCGATTCCACGGTTGGCAACGGTGGGGCAATGCAAAACCTGGGTCAGGACTTCGCCACCACGGTTAATTCCGGTGGGCAATATACCCTTGGTCGGTCAAAAGATGAGTTTCAGGCTCTGGCCCGGGCAGAAGATCTACAGGTCGCTGGCGGGACGGCAATCATCTACGCAGGTACGCTGGCGGATGCATCGGTCAGTGGCGCGACAGGAAGCCTGTCGTTAATGACGCCACGGGATAATGTTACGCCAGTTAAACTTGAAGGGGTGGTCCGGATTACCGATAGCGCGACATTAACTATCGGAAATGGCGTCGATACGACGCTTGCCGAGCTGACGGCTGCCAGCCGGGGCAGTATCTGGCTTAACAGCAATAATTCCTGTGCAGGCACCAGCAACTGCGAATATAGAGTAAACAGTTTGCTCCTCAACGACGGTGATGTTTATTTATCAGCACAAACAGCAGCGCCTGCCACAACTAACGGTATCTACAATACGCTGACCACCAGTGAACTTTCCGGCAGCGGTAATTTCTACCTGCATACCAACGTTGCAGGCTCCCGGGGCGATCAACTGGTCGTCAACAACAACGCCACTGGCAATTTTAAAATCTTTGTTCAGGATACCGGCGTCAGCCCTCAGTCTGACGACGCGATGACGCTGGTGAAAACAGGGGGAGGGGATGCTTCGTTTACGCTGGGTAATACCGGCGGTTTCGTTGATCTTGGGACCTATGAGTATGTCCTGAAAAGCGACGGCAACAGCAACTGGAACCTGACCAATGATGTCAAACCCAACCCGGACCCCAACCCAAATCCGAAACCGGATCCAAAACCAGACCCAAAACCGGATCCGAAACCAGACCCGACTCCCGATCCAACGCCGACACCCGTCCCGGAGAAACGCATCACGCCTTCTACGGCAGCCGTACTCAATATGGCAGCAACATTACCGTTGGTCTTTGATGCTGAGCTAAACAGTATTCGCGAGCGGTTGAACATAATGAAAGCGAGTCCACACAACAATAATGTCTGGGGGACGACGTATAACACCCGTAATAATGTCACCACCGATGCGGGTGCCGGGTTTGAGCAGACGCTGACCGGAATGACGGTGGGGATCGATAGCCGTAATGGTATTCCTGAGGGGATTGCGACGCTGGGCGCTTTTATGGGTTATTCCCATTCACATATCGGTTTTGATCGTGGAGGACATGGCAGTGTGGGCAGTTATTCTCTGGGGGGCTATGTCAGCTGGGAACATGAAAGTGGTTTCTATCTGGACGGTATCGTGAAGCTGAACCGCTTTGAAAGTAACGTAGCCGGTAAAATGAGCAGCGGTGGAGCCGCCAACGGCAGTTATCGCAGCAACGGGCTGGGCGGTCACATTGAAACCGGGATGCGATTTACCGATGGTAACTGGAACCTGACGCCGTATGCATCGTTAACGGGGTTCACCGCTGATAACCCCGAATATCATTTATCCAATGGTATGGAATCGAAATCAGTCGATACCCGCAGTATATATCGTGAACTGGGCGCAACGCTGAGTTACAACATGCGTCTGGGGAACGGCATGGAAGTTGAGCCGTGGCTGAAGGCGGCTGTGCGCAAAGAATTTGTCGATGATAACCGGGTGAAAGTGAATAATGACGGTAATTTTGTCAATGATTTGTCGGGCAGACGTGGAATATACCAGGCAGGTATTAAAGCCTCATTCAGCAGTTCGTTAAGCGGGCATCTCGGGGTGGGGTATAGCCATGGTGCCGGTGTGGAATC
>NZ_VNXM01000046.1:0-4295 GCF_009820205.1 Escherichia sp. HH26CH | reverse complement strand
GGGGTCTCCCCATGCGAGAGTAGGGAACTGCCAGGCATCAAATTAAGCAGAAGGCCCAGTCGGAAGACTGGGCCTTTCTGCGTTTCTACAAACTTTCCCTGTCGTCATAACTACAAGCCATCCCCCCACAGATACGGTAAACTAGCCTCGTTTTTGCATCAGGAAAGCAGCTATGAACCACTCCTTAAAACCCTGGAACACATTTGGCATTGATCATAATGCTCAGCACATTGTATGTGCCGAAGACGAACAACAACTACTCAATGCCTGGCAGCATGCAACCGCAGAAGGGCAACCCGTTCTTATTCTGGGTGAAGGAAGTAATGTACTTTTTCTGGAAGACTATCGCGGCACGGTGATCATCAACCGGATCAAAGGTATCGAAATTCATGATGAACCTGATGCGTGGTATTTACATGTAGGAGCCGGAGAAAACTGGCATCGCCTGGTAAAATACACTTTGCAGGAAGGTATGCCAGGTCTGGAAAATCTGGCGTTAATTCCTGGTTGTGTCGGCTCATCACCTATCCAGAATATTGGTGCTTATGGCGTAGAATTACAGCGAGTTTGCGCTTATGTTGACTGTGTTGAACTGGCGACAGGCAAGCAAGTGCGCTTAACTGCCAAAGAGTGCCGTTTTGGCTATCGCGACAGTATTTTTAAACATGAATACCAGGACCGCTTCGCCATTGTAGCCGTAGGTCTGCGCCTGCCAAAAGAGTGGCAACCTGTACTAACGTATGGTGACTTAACTCGTCTGGATCCTACAACCGTAACGCCACAGCAAGTATTTGATGCGGTGTGTCATATGCGCACCACCAAACTCCCTGATCCAAAAGTGAATGGCAATGCCGGTAGTTTCTTCAAAAACCCTGTTGTATCTGCCGAAGCGGCTAACGCGTTGTTGGCACAATTTCCAACAGCACCACATTATCCCCAGACAGACGGTTCAGTAAAATTGGCAGCAGGTTGGCTTATCGATCAGTGCCAGCTTAAAGGGACGCAAATTGGTGGTGCTGCGGTACACCGTCAACAGGCGCTGGTTCTCATAAATGAGCACAACGCAAAAAGCGAAGATATTGTGCAGTTGGCACATCATGTAAGACAGAAAGTGGGTGAAAAATTTAATGTCTGGCTTGAGCCAGAAGTTCGCTTTATTGGTGCATCAGGTGAAGTTAGCGCAGTGGAGACGATTTCATGAAGGATAATACCGTTCCGCTAAAATTAATCACGCTATTAGCGAATGGCGAATTTCACTCTGGTGAGCAGCTGGGTGAAACGTTAGGAATGAGCCGGGCGGCCATTAATAAACATATTCAAACACTGCGTGACTGGGGCGTTGATGTCTTTACCGTTCCGGGTAAAGGATACAGCCTGCCTGAGCCCATCCAGTTACTTAATGCTGAACAGATATTGAGTCAGCTGGATAGCGGTAGTGTAGCCGTGCTGCCAGTTATTGACTCCACGAATCAGTATCTTCTTGATCGTATCGGAGAGCTTAAATCGGGTGATGCCTGCGTTGCTGAATACCAGCAGGCAGGACGTGGTCGCCGAGGGCGGAAATGGTTTTCACCTTTTGGCGCAAACTTATATTTGTCGATGTTCTGGCGTCTGGAACAAGGCCCGGCTGCGGCGATTGGTTTAAGTCTGGTTATCGGTATCGTGATGGCGGAAGTATTACGCAAGTTGGGCGCTGATAAAGTTCGTGTTAAATGGCCGAATGACCTCTATCTGCAGGATCGCAAGCTGGCAGGTATTCTTGTGGAGCTGACTGGCAAAACCGGCGATGCGGCGCAAATAGTCATTGGTGCCGGGATCAACATGGCAATGCGTCGTGTTGAAGAGAATATCGTTAATCAGGGGTGGATCACGCTGCAGGAAGCTGGGATCAATCTCGATCGTAATGCGTTGGCGGCCATGCTAATACGTGAATTACGTGCGGCGCTGGAACTCTTCGAGCAAGAAGGATTGGCACCTTATCTGTCGCGCTGGGAAAAACTGGATAATTTTATTAATCGCCCGGTGAAACTTATCATTGGTGATAAAGAAATATTTGGCATTTCACGCGGAATAGACAAACAAGGCGCTTTATTGCTTGAGCAGGATGGAATAATAAAACCCTGGATGGGCGGTGAAATATCCCTGCGTAGTGCAGAAAAATAAGAAAGGGGAGCATTAGCTCCCCTTTAAATTATTTGCGTAGTCTGACCTCTTCTACCGCGTGATTAGCACTCTTTGTCAGGATTAAACTGGCGCGCTCACGAGTAGGTAGAATATTTTGCTTTAAGTTCAGCCAGTTGATCTCTTTCCACAATGTCATGGCAGTGTTAATCGCTTCTTCTTTAGTTAATTTCGCGTAGTTATGAAAATAGGAATCCGGGTCTGTAAAAGCCCCTTCGCGGAATTTCAGGAAACGGTTGATATACCACGTCTGAAGTAAGTCTTCCGGTGCATCAACATATATCGAAAAATCGACAAAATCAGAAACAAAAACATGATGTGGATCGTGTGGATAATCCATCCCGCTCTGTAAGACATTTAACCCTTCAAGAATTAAAATATCAGGCTGAACAACAGTTTTATCTCCATCCGGGATCACATCATAAATAAGATGCGAGTAAACAGGTGCCGTAACGTTTGGCACGCCGGATTTGAGATCGGAAACAAACTTCACCAGGCGATGCATATCATACGATTCCGGGAAGCCTTTCTTCTTCATCAGACCACGTTCTTTCAGCACCTGATTAGGGTGAAGGAAGCCATCTGTAGTGATCAGCTCAACACGACGATGCTCCGGCCAACGGCTTAATAGTGCCTGCAATACACGGGCGGTTGTACTTTTCCCCACCGCGACGCTACCTGCGATACTGATAATGTAAGGAATGCGTTGCCCGTTGGTACCAAGAAACTGTTCCAGAACTGCCTGACGGCGCAGATTCGAGCTTATATAGAAGTTCAGCAAACGTGACAGAGGTAAATAGATCTCGGCAACTTCTTCTAACGAGAGATCTTCATTAATACCTTTGAGACGGGCGATCTCATCTTCCGATAACGTCATAGGTACGGAATCACGCAGAGCTGCCCACTGGTTGCGGTCAAACTGTAGGTAAGGCGTCATTAACGTTTGCTCTTTTATACTCATAAGCATGTTTCTGGCGGTCATAGCTCTATCGGCAAAACGATATTTGCCATGGCGCGTCACAGTTCTGTTGAATGGGTTAATGGGCAGGAGGGTAACACCAGATGGGGAGGAATAATAAGAAAAAATCTCTCCCAGGAAGCTATCGTTGAAAAGCAATGTGACAGATATTCCATCTGATAAAAAGAATTGCGCTTTAGAAGGAGCGCATTGTTGAGAACAATGATGTTGAAAAAGTGTGCTAATTTGCCCTCTGTTCGACTGTTTCTTCATCGTGTCGCATAAAATGTGACCAATAAAACAAATTATGCAATTTTTTAGTTGCATGAACTCGCATGTCTCCATAGAATGCGCGCTACTTGATGCCGACTTAGCTCAGTAGGTAGAGCAACTGACTTGTAATCAGTAGGTCACCAGTTCGATTCCGGTAGTCGGCACCATCAAGTCCGGTGGGGTTCCCGAGCGGCCAAAGGGAGCAGACTGTAAATCTGCCGTCACAGACTTCGAAGGTTCGAATCCTTCCCCCACCACCAATTTCGGCCACGCGATGGCGTAGCCCGAGACGATAAGTTCGCTTACCGGCTCGAATAAAGAGAGCTTCTCTCGATATTCAGTGCAGAATGAAAATCAGGTAGCCGAGTTCCAGGATGCGGGCATCGTATAATGGCTATTACCTCAGCCTTCCAAGCTGATGATGCGGGTTCGATTCCCGCTGCCCGCTCCAAGATGTGCTGATATAGCTCAGTTGGTAGAGCGCACCCTTGGTAAGGGTGAGGTCGGCAGTTCGAATCTGCCTATCAGCACCACTTCTTTTCTCCTCCCTGTTTTTTCCTTCTGTTTATTGCATTCAACAAGTCGGGCATGTTGCCTGGTTGATGTGGTGATATCACCGATTTATCCGTGTCTTAGAGGGACAATCGATGTCTAAAGAAAAGTTTGAACGTACAAAACCGCACGTTAACGTCGGTACTATCGGCCACGTTGACCATGGTAAAACAACGCTGACCGCTGCAATCACTACCGTACTGGCTAAAACCTACGGCGGTGCTGCTCGCGCATTCGACCAGATCGATAACGCGCCGGAAGAAAAAGCTCGTGGTATCACCATCAACACTTCTCACGTTGAATATGACACCCCGACCCGTCACTACGCGCA
>NZ_VNXM01000048.1:0-4837 GCF_009820205.1 Escherichia sp. HH26CH | reverse complement strand
AGCCAGGGGAGAGGAACCACGCTGGGCAATCAGTTAGAGGTGATACCGGCAGACCGGACGTGGCGTCCACGGCTGCAGAGCAAACCGAAGGTGGACGGGCCACAGAGCGCCATTGTCACCGGGCCTGCGGGCGAGGAAATCTTCTGTGATGAACATGGCCGGGTACGGGTGAAGTTTCACTGGGACCGTTATCACGGGATGACGGAGGAGAGTTCGTGCTGGGTGCGTGTGTCGCAGGCGTGGGCGGGGCCGGGGTTCGGTAACCTGGCGATACCGCGTGTGGGCCAGGAGGTGATTGTTGACTTCCTGAACGGAGACCCGGACCAGCCGATAATCATGGGCCGGACATACCATGAAGATAACCGTTCGCCGGGAGACCTGCCGGGAACGAAGACGCAGATGACCATCCGGTCAAAAACCTATAAAGGAAGCGGATTTAACGAGCTGCGGTTTGAAGACGCCACCAGTAATGAGCAGGTGTATATCCATGCCCAGAAGAACATGGATACGGAAGTGCTGAATAACCGGACGACGACGGTGGATAACGATCATACCGAAACGGTGAAGAACAATCAAACGGTCACTATAGTCGTGGGTCAGACAGTTAATGTTGGTAGTAAAAAAGAAGGTGGGCACGATCAGGAGACAACAGTCGCCAATGATCAAAAGGTAACGGTTGGCAATGACCAGACCATCACAGTGAAGCATGACCAAAAACTAGATGTTACGAATAACCGCCATAAGGATGTGGGTAACGACCAGAACAGCAAGGTGGTGGGGAATGACACCGAAGATGTACTGAAGTCTCAGACTATTACTGTGGGCAAAAATTTTTCACTAACTGTCACAAATAGTTCAACAATTGATTCAGGTGATGTGATTGAACTGAAGTGTGGCGCCAGTCTGTTAAGGATGGATAGCAGTGGAAAGGTAACCATCACAGGTACGGTATTTGATTTTGAGGCCACTGGGCCAGTCAAAATTTCCGGTAAGGACATAGATCTTAACTAATACAAGGATAGTGGAAATGATAGATGTGGAAAATCATACGCCGTTTCCTTGCTTGGCGTTTGAGAAATATGGGCGCTACGGTGTCCGGTTCGACGTGATCACTTTCAAAATGACGTTTCGCCTGAAAAATGGTTATTACGCTGATCTTGCTGACAGGCAGGCAGGGTTGGTGATGGCTGATGAATATTATGGTGAGCCGGAAACCAGTAGCCTGAAATATGAAACAGACTTGGTTCTTCGTAAAAAGAATACAGATATCCACATTATTGGAAGTGCCATGCCCGCCGGAGGTTCTGCTTCAGAGTGGATGGCAGGTGTTCGTGTGGGGAATTTTTCAAAACGACTCTGCTTGTCAGGCCCACGCTATTGGCGTTATGAGGGACAGCGGTGGCGACTGAGTTCACCTGAGAAAACAGACACGATCCCCCTGCGTTACGAACTAGCGTATGGCGGTTTTTGGCAGACGGAAGGTCAGTCGCCACACAGTTTCTCAGCTAATCCAGTTGGATGTGGCTTTTACCCGGATATTTCGGTTCTGGATACGGAACAGCAGTATGTTGCACCGCAGATAACGCGATATCACCTGCCAGATGATAATGACTTTTTTATCGAAACGCTCTGTACTCCGCAAGGGACCGGGCCAATGTCGCGCTGGTGGCAAAATCGCTTACAGTTTGCAGGGACCTATGATAATACGTGGCGTGAAGAGCGTTTTCCCTTTTTTCCCGACGATTTTAATGAGCATTTCTATAACAGTGCCCATCCCGAGTTAGTGCTTCCGGGATATCTGACAGGAAATGAATGTATTGTTCTGGAAGGGGTATTGCCAGATTCAAATCGTGTAGTAACCGGATTGCCTGGATTTAAACCAGTTTTTGTTCTGAAAGACCATAGTAATTATCCTCATACATTTTTTCCGTTCGCTGATACATTGGTTATAAACCTTGATGAACGTTTAATTTATCTCACCTGGAGACTGACACTGCCTGCTTTGCTGAACATGAAGGAAGGGATTCTGGGTTGTATTGTGCCACAGCAAATGAAGGGGGTATGTCATGGCTGACAAACATGTGGCAGATGGGGAGTCAGGGTTTATGGCGATAAACAGCACGCCGGATGCCTGTAGGGTGGGTAACGCTGTTGTCCCGTTTGACTGTTTTCAATATTTAAGTAGTAAGAAGCAGTATGCAACAACAGTAAAAGCTCGTGGGTTCTCTGTGCTGAATGTAGGGTCTGTTATTGCCGGAACGAAAAGTAATGCCGGGAGTGGTGTTGTGTCCGGTACTTCATTGGGTAGTGGTGATTGCATTATCCTCACTGGTAGTCCAACGGTAAGAGTGGAGGGCAAACCCATCGCCCGGCATGATTCCAGTGTGGGTATGAATAACCAGAATTGTCTGGGAAAGCTCCAGACGCTGGTGGCTCCGCCTATTGTAGTTGTTAAGGATAATACTCTCCCCTGTAATCAGTCTAATGTTTCATCTCCTTGGCTGGAGCGACTTAAAGAGGCAAAAAAGAGAGCGGACGAAGATAATGGTTTTGGTGAGGAGATTCAGCAGGCAGATGAGTGGACAGCGAAGCAAATAGATAAGTTGCGTCCGGCACCGATGCCGGGAAAACCCGGAGATATGATTTATGATTATGAATCAGGTGGTGAAATACCAATAGAAGTTTATAACGCTAAAAACGAAATCAATGCTGGAATACTCCGTGGAGTACTTGGAACGGTCAGGAGTACAATTTCTGGTATTGCCAGCCTGGTAAATGATGTGCCTCAGTTACCGGACAATATTGCTCTTAGCAGTATGATTTTGGCAGAAAATATCCGTTTGGGAAATATCTGTCTGGAGAGCATGAAGAAGGATGCAGAAGATGCCTGGGAAGCTGCTAAAGAACTGCCGGACATAGCGGAGAAGGTATGGGATAGTTTACAAGAACAATGGGACAAAGCATCACCTGGTGATAAGGCTGAACTTGTTTCGCGAGGGCTTTCGGAACTGGCAGCGAATTTTATTCCTTCTAATTGGTTTAGTAAAGCCGGAAAAGTGACAAAAACTGGAGAAATTATTGAAGCCACTTCTACGGTGAATAAAACAAGGAAGGCTGGAACAATAGAATATAAGGTAGATGATGTAAAGCACTCTTCGGCGGATAAGGGACGCAATGATAGAAAAGACGACAATAACGCAAAAAAAAATGCGGAGGATGTTGCTAAAAAGGATAATGAACAAAGCGGCGTAAAAATCAAGAGACCTAACCCTACTAAAATCAAATGTTTTTCACCATTTAGCAATGAAAATTTTAAGAAATTATCCGAAGCAGACAAGAAAAAATATTTAAAAGAATATGAAAAGCAATTGAGAGGACAACAAGATGCGATTAATAATTTATCTGCCGAAGAGTTTATGGCTGCGAGACAGTCGTACATCGATCATGGACGCAATCCTCTTGCAGCTGATGCTCAGGATAAGTTTAGAGCAGCCACCGCACAGGACATAAGAACAAGCATATATAAACGTTTAAGGAAGGATGGGGTATCACCAGAAGTCGCTGAAGCCAAAGCTGCAGGCCGTACAAAAGAAATCATGGAAAAATTAGTTGCGTTACATGAGCCTGATATGGTTGCTGGTGGATGGGCTAGTCCAAATCCTACACGAATAGGGGGAAGTAGTGTAAACGGTGCAATAGGTGGAAGTTGGAATCACAATAAACGTTTAAAAGACTTAGAAACGGCTGCTAGAAATAGTATTGCCAGTGGTGACGGACATGCTAAAATGAACGTAATACTTGAAGTTTGTAGAGGGAAAAAATATGCGAGATGAAGACTTTAACTGGTTTATAAAAAAGTTTGGGGAGCCAACTTCAACTGAACCTGTTCCGGTTATTTCTTTGGAAAAATGGAGAGGCGTATTGCCTGATGTTCTGTTGAGTTATTGGGAAAATGAAGGTTGGGCTTCTTGGCAGAATGGATTGATAAGTTTAGTAGACCCAGAATATTATAATGATATTCTAGATTCTTGGTTAGAGGGAACTCCGTTTGAGGAAGAAGATTCTTACCATGTTTTTGCTCGCGGCGCTTTTGGAATACTTTACGCTTTTGGGGTACATACAGGACGGAATCTAACAATATTATGCTATGCAGGTAAAATTATTGTGTCAGTGCGAGAGAAGGTTAAAAAATCTCAAGAGGATTTGATGTGGGATATTAAGTCATTCTTCGGCGCAGCCAGAATTGTTGACTTTGATCTTGTAGATATACATGGAAATTATCTTTTTAAACAGGCTGTTAGTTTATATGGTGTATTAGAGAGGGAAGAGATATTTGGTTTTGAACCAGCAATATTTCTAGGTGGAAAGATTGATATAAATAATGTGAGAAAACTAGATGCTCAAATACATTTATCAATTCTGAGAGAAATGACCGAACCTGATATTTATGAAATATAACTAACAATATAACTAAAGCAGAAGTAGTTATTCAGAGAAAGATCACAGTGTGTCGCAGGGGAGCGATTCATGTCATTAGTGCGTTCTCGACAATGTATAGTCTGGTCCTTGGGCAGATCAAGGCGGATGATATCTTATGATGAGATGGCACTAACCATCGCCGGAAAGGAATTTGAGAAAATTTGCAGCCATGCTGAAGAACCACATCTATCCGAAAACTGGCTTACACAGCAGGGCAAGATCATGGTGTGCCGTAGGCACAAAGATGCAAAACGGGACGTTTTGCATGTAATAAGCATAAGCTTGTGAAGAGATGGTGGCAGGCCCACCGGGATCTGCTGTCGGAAGTCGGTCCCAAACAACCCCGGCTGCTGTGGTA
>NZ_VNXM01000022.1:0-9274 GCF_009820205.1 Escherichia sp. HH26CH | reverse complement strand
ACTGAGTGCCCGGACTGACAGTTCATCGAGCACATGAATCCCGGACGTGAACAGCCCCTTCTCACGGTCAAGGGGGATGAGTTGCTCACGGCTGATGGCCTCGTCGATACCGGCGCGTGCCCGTTCAATCACACCATTTTCCGGCGGCAGTATACCGACCGTTCTGGCCAGCACGTCCGTGTACGTAAACTGCACTTTTCGTTCACTTAATCCGGCAATCGCCTGTGTCACCGCCTGCTGCACATCCGGCCCATCCTGTGAAACAGCCCCGGGCGCCTGCGTGCGGGTCTCCGCACGCTGATCCGCCGCGTCACGATATGCCCGGATGTCGAACCCGGTTTCCTTCAGCGTCTGCATCCATTCAGCCATTCTGACTTCAGGATCGACGTGCTGTTTGGATTTTCGCGTATCCAGTGCCGCCACATCCCGGGATTTCAGCGAGGCATCTTCCCCGACGGCCTCCCGGATAGCCTGTGAGCGTCCGGAAAAGGCCTCCACCGGTACGCCCGGCATCTCCCACATACCGTGCTTACCCACCACTTCGGTTTCATAGCCCAGCGCCTCAACCTGCTCTTTCAGTTTTTCCCGGTAGAGCCTGCCAAAGGCAATCTGATTAGCGTACACATTCTCAATGAACCCCGTTTTCCCCACTTTGTCACTGCTCAGTGTCTTCCACTCACCGTTATGCTGCGTGACATTAGCCACCACCGCATGCGTGTGTAACTGTGGTTCCTGATCGCGACTGGTGTCGTGGTTAAACAGTGCCATCACCAGATTACCGGTCAGTACCGTTTCTGACTGTCCGTCCGTCATCACCCGTGTGGAGGCCAGCGCCTCCACCTGACGAACAGCAAAGTCCACGGCCTGGTTATGTGCATCAATCAGGCGCTTATCGCCACCTAACATGGCCATCATGGAGACACTTTTGGGGGCGGAGAAGGTCAGGTCGTAGCCGGGACGATGCTTATTACTGCCATCCTGCATGCGGCTTAGATCCGCTCCGTCCGGCAGCCTTCCCTCCAGAAGACGGGTAAAAACATCCTTATCGACACTGCCCTGCAGTCCCAGCTGTTCAGCCCCCCTGCCGGCCCAGCGTTCTCCCATGCTGCCCAGTACATAGTAATTATCCTTGTCGGTATAATAGTTACCGGCACTTCCGGCCGATCTGACCTGCGCGATACTCATCATCAGAAATCATCTCCCGGCTCAACATCCTCCCCACGCTCCCGGTGCACATTAATGTTCACCTCTTCACGACGCTGCATCTGCTGCTGGATGTCCGGATGATTTTCCTGTTGCCATGCCTCATAAGCGGCCATATCCACCACTTCACCGGATTCACTGATCCCGGGTGGCAGTTGCTGTTCCATCTCTTCTTCCGGTTTCATTTTCAGCTCCTGCTCAATCCCCCCTGCCGGAACATTCACACCTGAATCAGACTTCTTATCGTTGATGGCAGGAGACACCGGCTGTTGCGGCTGTTGCGGCTGTTGCGGCTGTTGCGGCTGTTGCGGCTGTTCAGCCTGAGTCACGTCTTCTCCGGAAACAACTTCCGGCACATCCGGTTCGAAGAGGCTGGCGATCTGACGACCTTCTGCTTCCCTTGCGGCAAGTACGGCACTCAGACGGTTCTCCATTTCCGGGTTGATGTCACGCGGAATAAACTCCGGAGCGACCTTCGGTCGTGCCTGATATTTCAGTGAGAGTTTTACTGCCGGATACGGTCCGGGCAGGGTGACATAACAGGTCAGATCCGGCAGAGACTGAATGTCGGAATAACTGACCAGCGTCTGGCGCTCCATATCCTTACCGGTCGATACCCCATCACGCACGGGATCAGCACCGTAGGAATACTGCTCGCTGGCTTTCAGGTGCTCTTTCTCACCAATTTCACCGGCAGCGAACTCTGCAATCTTATGGCTGGGAGAACGGAAAAAGGCACGGGTGTTCATAACGTCAAACAGCGTGGCAGCCGCTTTCTCACCGTAGATATCTTCCAGCTGAGCATAGGACTGGATACCAAATACATAGCAGCCACCGAACTTACGGGCTTCCGGCAGGATCTCCACCAGGTCCGGCAATTTGTGTAATGTGGGTAACTCATCACAGAAGAACCACACACGACGATTACGGTTTTCTCCCATTGCCAGCAGACCACGAATGGCAATAGACAGCCACATGGAAATCACAGGCTTCAGGGAGGCATGAGTATCGGCGTTCGACGAGATAAACAGCCAGCCGTTTTTCTGATCCTCCCGGACACCACGCATCCAGTCACGGATGGTAAAAGGCTCACCGTTATGCTCAATCCCCTGCAGGTAACGGATGGCTTTCACGTAGTTGGTCAGCACAGCACGGATGGAAATCGCCGTTTTCTCAATTTTCTCTTCCACCAGGTTGGCCGCCGGTGAATTACGCAGGTAGGTACGCAGTTTTTCAATTTTGATGGAAAGCAGTGTGTCCACCAGTTTGCTGTAGCTGCGGTTGGGGTCATTACGCATCAGATACGCCGCTTCCGCAAAAATGGTACGTCCTGAACCCTGCCAGAACGGGTCCTCTTTACCAGATGTACCCATCGGGATCAGAGTATTTGCGGTATTATCAAAATCCGGCTGTGTCAGGCACTCCTTCCACAAATCCCATGCGGCACAGCGGGCATCCAGCGGATTCAGGATTTTATCGATGGAGGGATCATAGTAACTTTTAACAAATTCCCCCGAACGGTCATAAATCACCACCATATCTCCACGCTGACGGGCGTAGTTGGCCAGACGACGGATAACTTCCGACTTACCGGCCCCGACCGTGCCGTGCAGACAGAAGTTCTGGATTTCGGAATCCCGGATAATCGGCAGGTCGCCAATCCGTATATCGGAGTCCTTGCCGTCTTTTTTCAGCATCCGGGCAACGTCTTTCGGATTGTCTGTCAGCTGACGACCACCTGTGACTTCATTTTCGCTCTGTTGTTTACCCTGACGCCCCAGAATCCAGGAGACAACAAAGAAGGTAATCAGGCAAATAACCAGTGCCACAACTGTGGCCAGAACGAATGCGGACCATAGCTGCTCTCCGCACCAGATCATATATTTATCATGCAGTACCTGAGCAGCATTCATCCGGAAGGTTTTGCCGTAATACTGGATCTCATATACCGGCTGGGACTTGATTAAATCCCGCATGCCTTCCAGCGTGGTACACCACCAGTAAATACAGCCGTTCACAAACGTCTGCCAGCTTATTTTTACCCATAAAACCAGACCAACGAGTATCCAGAAAAAAATAAACAGGCAGTAAAGCATGATATTGGCGATCTGGCTGAACATGCGGATACGCATGGACGCAATCTGACCGCCCTGGGTCATATCCTTTGCGTTAAAACTCATGATGATATTCCGAAGAAAGAAAGTCAGTCGGACTGATTATTAATGATGAAAAGATTAATAACCGTTAAATTCCGGCTTCGCCGGCAACACTTCACGGTCGCACAAAGAATTTGCACAACCGCTCAGTGTTTTCATATTTATTTCGGAAACCCCGGAAAGAAATAAAATAAATTTTATTTCTTTCCGGGGTTGGACAACGAGCAAAGCGAGGCGTCAGTCAGGAGGCCGGTCATACCAGCCTCCGGAAGATAATCAGAGAATATTTGCGATTGATTTGGCCAGCTGGTCTTCGAGAACAGGCTTCGCCTCTTCAAATTTTAGGTTAACCTTGTTCGCACTGGAGACCACACGGGTCTGATATTTATGCTGGTTACCTGTTTCAGTACTGGTCTGAATTTTCGCACCTGATGTGCCCTGACGCAGGGCGGCAACATTATCCGTTGTCACCGTTGCCTTAGTACGCTCTGCAATCTGCACATCCGTGATCATGGTATAGTTCACATCTTCCACCATCGCATCTGCAGCCATACCCACCAGACCAGCAGCAAGGCCCACACCGAGTGTGGCACCGGCAGAATTGGAATTATATCCGGTGATACCGGCACCTAACGCTGCACCAACTGCTGCGCCTTCATAACCACGGTTCAGCCATCCCTGAGACTCCCGCAGATCCATCTTATCGGCCTTCAGCACATTCGCCTGAATCCAGTAGTAGGCTTTATCCGGAGAAGTCACCACCTGATATCCTTTTGCTTTCACAGCATCAGCAATTTTGCCCTGCAGCCCACTCATGTCTTTATCAGACGTGTTTTTGATCTGCAGAAATACCGTGCGTTCGCTGGCGGGTTCAAGCCAGATGGTCTCACTCATCTGAGTCTTCACCTCAAGGTTACGCTTCTTGATTGCTGTGCTCATCGCACCACACCCTGAAAGGGCCAGAGTGGAACTGACCAGTGCAACCATCATCAATTTTTTTGTTTTCATTAAATTACCTTTTTTACAAACTACAGTTTTCTTATTGCCTGTCATAATAGTCCTGCCAACGAGTCCCAAAAGTATTTCCCGCTGAATCAAAGCCTCCATGCATAGGATATCCGGTTGAAGGGTTATAGTAGGTCGTTGGGGGCTGTTCAATGCCCCCGAAGTCTAACTTTTCACTCCTATCATATTGGTCTTTGAGTTGATTTTGACCCCATTTTTTTATGCTTATGCAACCACTAACTCGCCTTAACTCGTATAGTGTACCAATGATAAAAACCATCAGGCTTAATAACGGAGAGAGTAAGGAAGATACTGGCATCGTTATATACCAAACGCCTTTACTAAACTTAAACTCATCCGACACATTCTGTTTTTTTCGTATTTGAGAGAACAACCATATAAACAGTCCCTGCCATAGCACTATGAAGAACAGCATAAAAACTGTTTCGGCATTCCCCCAATCAGCCAGATAACAGGCGATAAACTGTATCACCGTTACCAGAGCAATATGGGCTAAACATCTCATTATCATCTCCCAAACACAGCATTATTACTTATACTTATCCTGATACTCCTTTGCCCTTTTCATAAGTTCCTGTGGACTGTCAGCCCCGGGCATTCTTTCCTGAGCCGACTTTTCTTCATTATATTTATTATTCTGAGATAATGCCTCTGTTTTATGGTGATTCTGCAGTTCAGAATACTGTCCTCTTACAATATTTTCCTCGCCACGTATGCTGTTCTGAGTATCACCTATATTCCCTTTATATTCTGTGACCATATTATCAACCTGATGTTTTACATCATTACGGATATTACTGTCCTGCGTTCTTTGCTCAATAACGGCCTGATGTCCCTGATGGTCAGCAATAATATCCTGACTGCCACCACCCGAAGGTACGCTCTCCATTCCTTTACCAATATCGCCACGGGATTCCCGCCAGGCATTATCAACACCAGGCTGTATCTGTTCCTGTACAAAAGACCAGGCCATCGCCCGACGGCGTTCTGCAATCTCCGGCGAACTGGTATTTGTCAGAATAGCTTCGGCATCCTGCGGTGCGTGTTTCATCACATACTGTGCAAACTGTTGCGACAAATCTTCGCTCATCTGCCCACTCATGCTTTCAGTACGGGATGCCATTTCAGCATATTCATGGCTGCGGGTCATATTCGTCGTGTACTGGTCGTAACTCTGTTTCGCTGAGTTCAGGGCTGCAGACAGTTGATCCACCCGGGAATCAGCATTATTGTCAGTATGGCTGCCGGATTCACTGACTTTGCGGCTGGTAAAGTAATCGCTGGCCTCTTTAAAGTCCTTACTGGCTTTAGCGTCAATATCATGACGAGCATCATGGCTGGCCCGTGAGCTACTGCTGGCCTGATGCGCATCATCATCACTCCAGTCAATGCCAGCCCGACCACCACCTCTAATGCCTAATCCTCCACCAACACCAAGAATTTTAGGTTTAACCCCCCATTCAGCATGAGCATCTCCATACATCCCGGCAGAAGCTCTCGTACTTCTGGATGCCAGTTCCTGAGTCGCCTGCTCATTACTGATATTATGCGCCTTCGCATAGCTTTCCACTGCACTGCGCATACGACTGGCCATCATGGAGTCCTGTGCGCTCATGGTGCTGTCAGCACCATCTGTGACAGAATCACTGCTCCCCCGGTTAGAACCAAACTGACTGAGCGAGTTCCAGGCACTGGCAATACTGCTGCTGAACCCATGCAGGGCGCTTTCTGCTCTGTTCGACGCCTCCCGGGCCATTTCCTGTTGTGCCGCCGCAATCTGACGCGTTGCATTGATACCGACCGGTAAACGGGACATCGCTCCGCTTGCATCCATCACCATATTACCGTCACGGGTCTGTGTGGTAGTTGCGCCACTGCCGGTCTGGTACATCATCTGACCAAACGACGTGGTGCTGTTGGTATTCCAGCTGAAGCCGTTCACGTTTTCCGTCTGCATGTTGCCGTAGGAGTAATTACCGTCAACCACACTGCCTGCCGCACTGGCAGTCGGGCTGATAGCAGAGGAAGCGAAATGGCTGTACACACTGGAAAACCCGGCCCCGAGTCCCCTGACCATCATCCAGGATAATGGCGGGATCATCATGGAAAGATACCCGGCAGTGGAAGCCAGATCGGAGTATTTCAGCTGTATCTGTGAAATTTCCGAGAGCACCACCGGTGCACCATTCTGCTTCGCATAAAATGTCATGGCGCTGTTCAGAATGGCGTACAACATTGGCCATGACTGCAACCACATCATGGCAAACACATAGCCTTTCAGCACGGACAGCGTCAGTTTGTTGAAGACAGCCGCCAGTACCAGGAGCGGGAAAATACCGATGGCGATCCCCGTCAGGATGGTCTGCGTCATGGGCAGTGTCCGCATCGCCACATGACCGATGGAGACATGTGCCAGACGTTGCTTCTCCATCGATGACGTGGTGGCCAGATTCACCAGGCTGGCCGAATCACCATTACGTGCGGCATAACTGGTGATCCCCTCCTTCAGCGCATTGATGGTGACATTCTGGCGGATGATCTGGCTGGCTGATTTACTTGAGCCATAGAAGTAACTGTAACTGTCGCCAATCAGCGTACTGAACAGCAGGTTAGGATCAGGGCGTCCACCAAATAGCTGCTGGGCATAATAATGCCAGGTTTTTCCGCCACTCTGTGTGTCCAGATTCAGCTTGTCTTTCAGCGTGACCGACGCGTCCTTACAGGTTATGAAATTATTATTGCTGTCATAAACGCCCCGCAGCGGACTGGGGCGGGAAAAAATCAGCGTGTAGGGATCAGCGGAGGCCATCAGCTCCTCCAGCGTGTATTTGTGGTTCAGGTAAATATCCCCCATCACGCAGTTCTGCACATAATCCTGAAAAAGATTGGCGATTTCCGGATTGCGGGACAAAAAGTCGGTGCTTTTTGATACCAGTTCTGCGCCAAACAGCATCCCCGTTTTGCTGTAGGTGACACTGTCCGGCTGCGTGAAGATCATCTCGTAACTGGCCACCATTGCATGCCCGATACGGGTCGTCAGTGAAAGTGGCATCGCCAGTCCGACCGGCACATTATCCACCCGGTGAACTTTGACCAAGTCACTGTTATCAATAATCTGCACCGATGTGCGGACATTAACCAGCAGGCTGATAAGCACAAACACGGCCACCCAGCCCAGCAAATCCATCACGTTGTGCCGCTGTCCCCATATCACGGCCACCGCGAGAACAGACAATGTGAGCGCAATTTTTTCAATGGAATCCCACGTCCTGGTTCCCATAAAGGCGGCAATGGCGTTCAGGTTATTCCGCAACCATTCACCACCGGCAATCACATAAACTTCATTCACAGCGTGCTCCCTCCGAAGTGATAGTTGTTCTGGTAACGACTGAGCATGCGGGCGGAAAGCTGCTGACGCATGTAGCTCATCTGACGATCGACAACCAGCAGCGCATCCTGCTGTACCTGCACCTGTGACTGAAACGCCGCAATCTGCCGGGTGGCATCATTCATGTTGTCGTTAATATGTACGATAACCGCTTCGTCATAATTTCCCGTGGCCACCATCGCCCGGGCCTGCTGTATCAGCTCCTGAATGTACTGCAGCAGGATGTCGTAACCGATATAGTCCGTCAGCTGGTAAATCATGCTGTTGGAAACTCCGAGCATCTGCGGGTCAACCTGGTATTTGAAGACGGGGATGGTGGTACTGGAAATAAAGCCTTTTTCCTTGTCATCCAGAGGCGTGTCACTGACCGCCTTGTTCTGAATGCTGGCCAGAAGTTTAGTAATCTGAGACTTCAGTGCATTATCCCGGCTGATGGTCACCGGTGTGTCTGCCACCACTTTCAGGCATTTATCAGAATCGTTGCAGTGATAAATTTTTGCTGTGCCGCCTTCCATCATAGCCCGGATAATTGAGCGGTCAGTGGTTCTGGCTGACAAGGGTGTGATTTCGCCGTTGGGACCAAACACCAGTGAGCCGGTCAGCGTCATCACAAACTCTTTCAGCTCTTTGTTGCCGTCAAACATTCTGTTTTTGGAAAGCGCATTCCACATGATGTTGATGTTTTTGGTCACCCGCTCCTTATCCTTGTCGCTGGCTTTATCCCTGACGCTGTCAGATTTCCCGCCAACGGTACATCCCTGCCGGGAAGCCGCCCAGTCAGCAAAAATATTGCTCTCACCGGCAATGTCCTGACAGACTTTCTGCTGGGACACCTGCGTCCGGGGGAAAAGCCCGCCGATAATCCCCTGTGCCGCCTGGCAGGAACTGAGGTTCATACTGTTAATGTCGCTTGCCATTTTCTGCAGGAAGTCTTTTGCGGTTTTGATTTCCGGCACCGTTGTCTGCAGGGCAAGGTCAAAGAAGTAACCGGCAGCGTTGCTCATAATCTGCTTAACAAAACGCTGCAGCTGCTCGCCATTAATAAAACTGAACGAACCGAGATAGGCATCGATGCCACCACATCCGGCATTGATATCCGGCAGCGTCATGGAAATGAGCTGGATATTTTTGACCTGGGTGCGGGCATACAGGGAGCCACCGTAAGCATAACCGGCAGCCTGCCCCTGCCAGACGCCCGGCTGTGTGGTATTGGAAGCGAAGCCCAGCTTGTTAAAGAACTGATTCATGTCGCTGTTCACATCCGCTGACGCTGCAGGCGTCACTGTCAGTAAGGCGGCACAAAGAATAAAAAGAGGCTTAATGCGAAACATTATTGCTGCCCTCCCTTAATGTGTTCTCCCGGCGCATACGGCGTTTCAGCAGGAATATCATGATATTTCTGCCTGATAATGCACATAAAGGCAGCAGATAACCCGCAACAAAAAAACCGGATGCCAGCGCCCATAACGTACACGGAATGGCATACATCAGGATGTTCCAC